>NZ_PSWM01000007.1:0-131386 GCF_002932795.1 Rathayibacter sp. AY1B5 | reverse complement strand
CCCGGCACTCGTCCGGTCCCCCGCCCCCGCCAGGTCCACTCCTGGTCGCGATGCGCAGCCCCGCGGCTTCTCGACGACCAGGAGGACACCGGCGGCCGCGGGCTCGCCCTCCGATCCCCCACCCGTTCGCCGCACGCAGCGAGGCGGACCGGCGATCCGCGTGCGAGCGGATCGCCGTAGCCGGACGCACGACGCTCTCACGAACCCGGCCCGCCTCCCCGCCCGACCGCGCCGAGCCGGGCAGGGACCGGCTCGGAATTCAATACAGACAGTTGGGCCCCAGCAGGCTCTTCAGCTCGCCGAAGAGGTCGGGGGTGATGCGCACGGGGAACGGCACCTCGAACACGCGGGCCGTGTCGCCCTTGATCAGCTTCAGCCGCACCTCGGTCTGCCCGGAGTGGCGGATGAGAACGTCGCTGAGCTGCGAGACCGTGTCGGTGGTCGCGCGCGACTCGGGCATCGAGACGGTGAGCGGGCCCGAGTCGCCGTCCTGGCTCATCTCGGGGGCGAACAGGCTGAACGCGTGCAGGTTCATCCCGTCGTCGCGCATGCTGACGCGGCCTCTGACGACGACGATGGAGTCGTTCGTGAGCGCCGGGGCGAACTCCTGGTAGGCCTTCCCCATGAACATGCAGGTGATCTCGCCGCCGAAGTCCTCGACCTGGATCATCCCGTACTGGTTGCCGGAGGCCTTGGCCATGCGGTGCTGGACACTCGTCACGAGGCCCGCGACGACCACGGTCTCGCCGTCGGCGATCGTCTCCGAGATCAGCAGATCGGCGATCGTGGTGCTGTAGTGCTTGGCGAGCTCGGTCTCGAGCCCGGCGAGCGGGTGGTCGGACACGTAGAGCCCGAGCATGTCGCGCTCGAAGGCGAGCTTGTCGCGCTTGGCCCATTCCGGCCGCTCGGGGACCTGGATCGCGGCCTGCGGCTCGTCCCAGAGGCTGTCGAAGTCGAAGCCGACCTGGCCGTTCGCCTCGTTGCGCTTCTCCCCCACCGCCGCCTCGACGGCGTCCTCATGCACCTCGACCAGTGCGCGGCGTGTCGAGCCGAGCGAGTCGAAGGCGCCGGCCTTGATCAGCGACTCGATGGTGCGCTTGTTGGTCACCTGCAGCGGCACCTTGCGGAGGAAGTCGTGGAACGTCTCGAAGCGCCCCTTCTCCTCACGGGCCGCGCGGACGCCCTCGACGACGTTCGTGCCGACGTTGCGCACGGCGCCGAGGCCGAAGCGGATGTCGGTGCCGACCGCGGTGAAGAATCCGATCGACTCGTTCACGTCCGGCGGGAGCACCTTGATCCCCATCCGCCGGCACTCGTTGAGGTAGGCGGCCATCTTGTCCTTGGAGTCGCCGACGCTGGTGAGCAGCGCGGCCATGTACTCCGCGGGGTAGTGCGCCTTGAGGTACGCCGTCCAGTAGGAGACGACGCCGTAGGCCGCCGAGTGCGCCTTGTTGAAGGCGTAGTCGGAGAAGGGCAGCAGGATGTCCCAGAGGGTCTTGACGGCCTCCATCGAGTACCCGTTGGCGATCATGCCTCCCGAGAAGCCCTCGAACTGCTTGTCCAGCTCGGACTTCTTCTTCTTGCCCATCGCGCGCCGCAGCAGGTCGGCCTGCGCGAGGGTGAAGCCGGCGAGCTTCTGCGCGATCGACATGACCTGCTCCTGGTACACGATCAGGCCGTAGGTCCCGCCGAGCACTTCCGAGAGCGGCTCCTCGAGCTCCGGGTGGATCGGGGTGATCTGCTGCACGCCGTTCTTGCGCAGCGCGTAGTTGGTGTGGGAGTCGGCGCCCATCGGGCCCGGCCGGTAGAGCGCGAGGACCGCGGAGATGTCCTCGAAGTTGTCGGGCTTCATCAGGCGGAGCAGGCCGCGCATCGGGCCGCCGTCGAGCTGGAAGACGCCGAGCGTGTCGCCGCGGGCGAGGAGGTCGTAGGCGGCCTGATCGTCGAGCTCGAGGTCCTCGAGCACGAGGTCCTGCCCACGGTTGGCGCGGATGTTGTCGAGGGCGTCGTCGATGATCGTGAGGTTCCGGAGCCCCAGGAAGTCCATCTTGATCAGCCCGAGCGACTCGCACGCGGGGTAGTCGAACTGCGTGACGATCTGGCCGTCCTGCTCCCGCTTCATGATCGGGATGATGTCCAGGAGCGGGTCGCTGGACATGATGACGCCGGCCGCGTGCACGCCCCACTGGCGCTTGAGGTTCTCGAGACCGAGCGCGGTGTCGAAGACCAGCTTCGCCTGCGGGTCCTCGGCGATGACGTTGCGCACGTCGAGCGCTTCCTTGTAGCGCGCGTGGGCGGGGTCGTTGATGCCGCTGAGCGGGATGTCCTTGCCCATGATCGCGGGCGGCATCGCCTTCGTCAGCTTCTCGCCCATCCCGAACGGGAAGCCGAGGACGCGCGAGGCGTCCTTGAGCGCCTGCTTCGCCTTGATGGTGCCGTAGGTGACGATCTGCGCGACGCGCTCGTCGCCGTACTTCTCGGTCACGTAGCGGATGACCTCGCCGCGGCGACGGTCGTCGAAGTCGACGTCGAAGTCGGGCATGGACACGCGGTCGGGGTTGAGGAAGCGCTCGAAGATCAGGCCGTGGCGCAGAGGATCGAGATCGGTGATCTTCATCGCGTAGGCCGCCATCGAGCCGGCGCCGGAGCCGCGGCCCGGACCGACGCGGATGCCGTTGCGCTTGGACCAGTTGATGAAGTCGGCGACGACGAGGAAGTAGCCGGGGAAGCCCATCTGCAGGATGACCTGGGTCTCGTAGTCGGCACGGGCGCGCACGTCCTGGGAGACGCCGTCCGGGTAGCGCTCGCGCAGTCCGGCCTCGACCTCCTTCACGAACCAGGTGTCCTCGGTCTCGCCCTCGGGGACGGGGAAGCGGGGCATGTAGTTCGCCGACGTGTCGAACTGGACGTCGCAGCGCTCGGCGATGAGCAGCGTGTTGTCGCAGGCCTCGGGGTGGTCGCGGAAGACCTGGCGCATCTCGCGGGGCGACTTGAGGTAGAACTCGTCCGCGTCGAACTTGAAGCGCTTGGGGTCGTCGAGGGTGGTGCCGGACTGCACGCAGAGCAGTGCCGCGTGCGAGGTCGCGTCGTGCGCGTGCGTGTAGTGGAGGTCGTTGGTGGCGACCAGCGGCAGGTCGAGGTCCTTCGCGAGCCGGATGACGTCCCCGATGACGCGGCGCTCGATGTCGAGGCCGTGATCCATGATCTCGGCGAAGAAGTTCTCCTTGCCGAAGATGTCGCGGTAGTCGGCGGCCGCCTGGCGGGCCTCCTTGTACTGGCCCAGGCGCAGGCGGGTCTGGACCTCGCCGCTCGGGCAGCCCGTCGTCCCGATCAGGCCCTCGGAGTACTGCGAGAGGATCTCGCGGTCCATGCGCGGCTTGAAGTAGTACCCCTCGATCGATGCGCGCGAGGAGAGCCGGAAGAGGTTGTGCATGCCCGTCGTGGTCGAGCTGAGCAGCGTCATGTGGGTGTAGGCGCCGGAGCCGGACACGTCGTCCCCTCCGCCGTCGCCCCAGCGGATGCGGGTCTTGTCGGAGCGGTGCGTCCCCGGAGTGAGGTAGGCCTCGGTGCCGATGATCGGCTTGATCCCCGCCGCCGTCGCGGTGCGCCAGAAGTCGAAGGCGCCGAACACGTTCCCGTGGTCGGTCACGGCGATGGCCGGCATGCCCTCCTCGACCGCCGCGTCGATCAGCGGCTTCACCCGCGCTGCACCGTCGAGCATCGAGTACTCGCTGTGCACGTGGAGGTGGACGAAGGAATCGTTACTCGGCAAGGATGCGCCTCCGGCGGACTGCGGGCAGGGGAGGGATGGCCGGCGGCCCGGGAGGGCCCGTGGACACGGCGGGAAGAAGTCTAACCGCGCCGGACGCGGGTCCGGCCGGAAGAGCGCGGATCACTCCCCGCGCAGCACCTCGAGGGCGTGCGCCAGGTCGTCGGGGTAGGACGCCTCGAACTGCACCCACTCCCCCGAGCCCGGGTGGGTGAAGCCGAGCCGGACCGCATCGAGCCACTGGCGGGTGAGGCCGAGCCGCTTCGAGAGGGTCGGATCGGCGCCGTACATCGCGTCGCCGACGCACGGGTGGCGCTGCGCGGCCATGTGCACGCGGATCTGGTGCGTGCGGCCGGTCTCGAGGTGGACCTCGAGGAGGGAGGCGAACGGGAAGGCCTCGATGGTCTCGTAGTGGGTCACGGAGGGCTTGCCGTCCGCGCGGACCGCGAACTTCCAGTCCGAGGACGGGTGGCGGCCGAGCGGGGCGTCGATCGTGCCGGCGAGCGGGTCGGGGTGGCCCTGCACGACGGCGTGGTAGACCTTCTCGACCGTGCGGTCGTGGAACGCCCTCTTGAGGTGGGTGTAGGCGCGTTCGGACTTCGCGACGACCATGAGACCGCTCGTGCCGGCGTCGAGCCGGTGCACGATGCCCGCGCGTTCGGCCGCACCGGAGGTCGACACGGTGAAGCCCGCGGCGGCGAGGGCACCGAGCACCGTCGGTCCCTCCCAGCCCACGGCGGGGTGCGCGGCCACTCCGACCGGCTTGTCGATCACCACGATGTCCTCGTCGTCGTGCACGATGCCGAGGCCGGGGACCGCCATCGGCACGATCTTCGGCTCCTCGCGCGGGCTCCACTCGACGCTCAGCCAGGTGCCGGCGTGCACGCGGTCGCTCTTGTCGAGGACGCGTCCGTCGGCGCTCACTCCGCCCGCCTCGGCGACCTCGGCTGCGAAGGTGCGCGAGAAGCCGAGCAGCTTCGCGACGGCCGCGTCCACGCGGAGGCCGTCGAGCCCGTCCGGGACCGGAAGCTCTCGGGACTGCGCCATCAGCGTCCGCCGGGGCGGTCGGCGTCGCGGGCCGCCTCCTCGACGGAGGGGGCCGCGGCGGGGGCGTCCGCGGCGGTGGCGGCGGTCGCGTCGTCCTCGGACGAGTCGTGCAGCGGCTCGTCGCGGCCCGCGCGCTCCCTGGTGCCGTCGAGGCCGACGCCCCGCACGCTCAGGAGGACGAAGATCGCCATCGCCGTGCAGATCGCGATGTCGGCGACGTTGTAGATCGCCGGGAGCAGCCACGGCGTGAAGAGGAAGTCGACGACGTGTCCGAGCCCGAAGGAGGGCTCGCGGAACAGCCGGTCGAAGAGGTTGCCGAGGGTGCCGCCGAGCAGCAGCCCGAAGAAGACGGCCCACGCGGTGGAGCGGATCCGGCGCGCGAACCAGATCACGGCGACGACGACGCACGCCGCGATGATCGAGAAGATCCACGTCGACCCGCTCGCGAGGGAGAAGGCGGCGCCCGGGTTCTTCACGTAGTGCAGGACCAGGACGTCACCGAGGACGTGGACGTCCTCGCCCAGGGTCAGGTTCGTCGTGACCAGGAGCTTCGCGGTCTGATCGATCGCGAAGACCGCGAGCGCGACGAGGCCGAGGGTGACGAGCACCCTCGGCCTGACGTCCGCTGCGGCGGGACTACGCCCCAAAGCCCGACAGCGAGGACTCCGTCGACGCCGGCTGGGTGTCGAGGTCGCGGAGCTGGCCCTCGATGTAGCTCTTCAGCTTCTGGCGGTACTCGCGCTCGAAGGTGCGGAGCTCGTCGATGCGGTGCTCGACAGTCGCGCGCTCCTCCTCGAGCTTCGCGACCTGCTGGCGCTGCTTGGCCTCGGCCTCGGCGACGATGCGGGCGGCCGTGGCACGGCCCTCGGCGACGAGCGCGTCGCGCTTCTCGGCACCCTCGCGCACGTGCTCCTCGTGGAGGCGGCGGGCGAGCTGCAGGAGTCCGCTGGAGCTCTCGGCCTCGTCGACCGGAGCCGACTGCGAGGAGCTGACGGGAGCGACGACCGGTGCGGGAGCCGGGGTGGGCTCGGGCTCGGGCTCCGGCTCGGGTGCCTCGTCGACCACCGGGGCGGGAGCAGGAGTGCTCTCGCGGGGAGCGTCGGAGACTCGGGCGTCCGAGGGGCGGCTGTCGCCGGAGGAGAGGCGCTGACGCAGCTCCTCGTTCTCCTGGTTCAGGCGGCGGAGCTCCACGACGACCTCGTCGAGGAAGTCGTCGACCTCGTCCTGGTCGTATCCCTCGCGGAACTTGGTCGGCTGGAACCGCTTGTTGACAACGTCTTCGGGAGTGAGCGCCATGGCTTTCCACCTTCGATTTCAAGTAGGTACACGTTTAACAACGCGCGACTAAAGCTAGCAACTTCAGGCGCACGGCGCAGTGCTGACACCGCGGGGAACGTCCGGACGTGCCAACGATACAGGGACGGTCAGGCGCGCTGCAGCCACGTGGCGATGTACATGCCCACGATGACGCAGAGCATGGTGAGGCTCCAGCCGAAATCGAGCGCGATCGGGCCGATCGAGACCGGCTTGATCAGCCGTCGGAAGAAGCCGATCGGCGGGTCCGTGACGGTGTAGACGCCCTCCGCGGCGACGAGGCCGGCGCCGCGGGGGCGCCAGTCGCGTCGGATCACGCGGACGAGGTCGAGCACGAACCGCGCCCACATCGCGAAGAAGTAGAGCAGCAGCACGAAGTACAGGACGCTCCCGAGGAGCGAGACGACGGAGGTCACCGGGGGCCAGGGCTCCCCGGGATCAGGACTTCGCGAAGAACGACGCGTCGGCGTCGCTCTCGGCGGAGGCGGAGTCGCCGGCGACGGTGATGTGCGACGGCGAGAGCAGGAAGACCTTGCTCGTCACGCGCTCGATGCGGCCGTAGAGACCCTGCGAGAGTCCGCTCGCGAAGTCGATGAGGCGGCGGGCGTCCGCATCGCTCATCTGCGAGAGGTTGATGATCACGGGGATGCCGTCGCGGAAGTTCTCCGCGATGACCTGCGCGTCGCGGTACTGCTTCGGGTGGACGGTGAGGATCTCGTTCATCTCGGCGGGTGCCGTCGCCTTCGGGGTCTGGGGGGTGGGCTTGCGGAGCGGGGTGACCGTCGCGCGGGGCTGCTGCACCGGCTCGACGGGAGGGACGGGCTGCACCGGGGAGACCGGTGCGCGGTGGGCCGTCGCCGGGGCCGCCTCGACGGGCTCTGCGCGCTCGTACTCGACCTCTTCGTCGGCGAGTCCGAGGTAGACCATCGTCTTCTTCAGCGGGTTGGCCATGGGGTGTCCTCCGTGTCGTGTGTGCTCCCACAGGTGGGTCACCACGAGGTTAGGTGCGGGCGGGGCGTTCTCCGGTGATTGCCGACCCGATTCGCAGGTGTGTCGCACCCTCCGCGATCGCCTCGGCGAAGTCGTTCGACATGCCCGCCGAGATCGCCGTGGCGGAGGGCTCGACGGCGCGCACCCGGTCGGAGATCGACCGGAGCCGGGCGAACGCCGGACGGGGCTCCTCGTCCAGCGGGGCGACCGCCATCACGCCGCGCAGCGTCAGGCCGGGCGCTCCGGCGAGGGCCTCGGCGAGGGGCTCGACGTCGGCGGGCGACGCTCCCCCGCGCTCGGGGTCCTCCGTGAGGTTGACCTGCAGGAACACGTCGAGCGGCTCCTCCCCCGCCTCCAGCAGTGGGACGAGCGCGAGCCTGTCGACGGAGTGGATCGCGCCGGCGTAGCGGCGCACGTGGCGCGCCTTCTTGCTCTGGAGCTGCCCGATGAAGTGCCAGCGCGCAGCCGTCCCGGCCAGCTCGGCCGACTTCTCCTGCGCCTCCTGGTGCCGGTTCTCGCCGAAGTCGACGACGCCCAGCTCGAGGAGGTCGCGGAGCAGTGACACGGGGTGGAACTTGGTCACCACGATCGTCGTGACCGAGGACGTCTCGCGACCGGCCGAGCGGGTCGCGTCGGCGACCCGCTCGGAGACCTCGGCCCAGCGCTCGGCCAGCTCCGGATCCGGCACGACTACTTGAGGAAGTCGGGGATGTCCAGGTCGCTGTCGTCGTCGTCGAACGACGGGTCGGCGACAGGGGCCGGGGCGGCGACGGGGGTGCTCGACCAGATCGAGCCGGCCGCGGGGGCGGCGGCGGGAGCCGGGACGGGCTCGGCGGCCGACTCGCTCGCCGAGCTCTGCTGCTGGCGCGGCTGGGCGATCGCGGCCTGAGCCGTCCCGCCCGGCTCTCCGCCGTCGAAGCCCGCGGCGATGACGGTGACGCGCACCTCGTCGCCGAGCGTGTCGTCGATCACGGCACCGAAGATGATGTTCGCCTCGGCGTGCACCGCCTCCTGGACGAGGCGCGCCGCGTCGTTGATCTCGAAGATGCCCAGGTTCGAGCCGCCCTGGATCGAGAGGAGCACGCCGTGCGCGCCGTCGATGCTGGCCTCGAGCAGCGGCGAGGCGACCGCCAGCTCGGCCGCCTTGATCGCGCGGTCGGCGCCGCGCGACGAGCCGATGCCCATCAGCGCCGAGCCCGCGCCCTGCATGACCGACTTCACATCGGCGAAGTCGAGGTTGATCAGGCCGGGGGTGGTGATCAGGTCGGTGATGCCCTGGACGCCGGCGAGGAGCACCTGGTCGGCGGTCGCGAAGGCCTCGAGCATCGAGATGCCGCGGTCGCTGATCTCGAGCAGGCGGTCGTTCGGGACGACGATGAGGGTGTCGACCTCGTTCTTCAGCGTCGCGACGCCGGCCTCGGCCTGCGTCTGGCGACGGCGTCCCTCGAATCCGAAGGGCTTGGTCACGACACCGATGGTGAGGGCGCCGATCGACTTGGCGATGCGCGCGACGACGGGCGCGCCACCGGTGCCGGTGCCGCCGCCCTCGCCCGCGGTGACGAAGACCATGTCCGCCCCCGCGAGGACCTCCTCGATCTCCTCGGCGTGGTCCTCGGCGGCGCGGCGGCCGACCTCGGGGTCGGCGCCGGCGCCGAGTCCGCGGGTCAGCTCGCGGCCCACGTCGAGTTTGACGTCGGCGTCGCTGAGCAGGAGCGCCTGGGCGTCCGTGTTGATCGCGATGAATTCGACACCGCGCAGGCCGAGCTCGATCATGCGGTTGACGGCGTTGACGCCGCCACCGCCGATGCCGACGACCTTGATCACGGCGAGGTAGTTCTGGTTTGAAGTCACGTCTCCGGCCTCCGGGCTGAACTCTAAACCTGTAGTTGAGGCTTAAAGTTATGCTGAGTATGCATTTGGGGTTCGGCTCCGACGGTAGGCGGAGTCGGGGCGCGCTCCCAGCAGACACGCCCGCAACGCTCGAAAGAACGCGCGGATCCGCCGCCGGTCACGGGCGGGGCGCCACGACGGCGGCCTGGGGCGAGGACACGTCGTAGGTGCCGACGACGGCAGGATCGGTCGCGGCCATCAGCTTCTCGAGCACGACGGCCTTGAGCGCCGACTCGTCCGACCCGCCCCAGACGACGGTCGTGCCGTTCTGCAGGGTGAGCGAGACGTCGTCGCCGGTCGTGGCCGTGGCGGCCGTCACCTGCGGAGCGAGCGACGCGGGCAGGGAGCGCAGCACCCGCGCGGTCGCGCGGAAGCCGGCTCCGGAGGCGTCGCCGGACGCCGTGGTGAGGACCGGGTAGCCGGGCTGCGCCGAGTCCGCCGTCTCGATGACGACTCCGGCCGCGTCCACCAGCTCGAAGCGGCCCCCCGTCGAGATCACGCCGAGGGGCGTGCGCTCGACGATCGACACCACGAGGGTGCTCGGCGGGCGGGTCTGCACCGAGTAGCTCTGGATGAGCGGGGACCCGCCCAGCACGCGGCCGACCTCGTCCCGGTCCACGAGGGTGAGCGGGACGCCGAGCTGGTCGTCGAGCTCGCTCTGCAGGGCGGCGGCGTCGACGCGCTGAGTGCCCGAGATCTCGATCGTGCGCACGGCCATGAGCGGCGAGAAGGCCGCGACGCCGACGAGCAGGGCGAGGGCGACGAGCGACCCAGCCACGACCAGGGCGATCAGGCGGCGCCGACGCGCGCGCTTCGTGAAGCGGCGGACCTCCCCCCGCTCGTAGCGCCTCCGCTCGCGGGCGGCCCGGGAGACGGCCCGGTTCTCGGCTCCGGGCAGGCGCAGGCCCGAGAGGGTGCGGCGGAGGGCGCCCGCGCGCGACGGAGTGCGCTCGGCCGGCTCGGGCTGCACGCGGATCGCGGAGACGATCCGGATCGGCTCGGTGTCCGGATCCGGCTCGCCGCTGCCCGTCGGGACGCTCCGGCCGGGTGCCGGAGGGCGCCCGCCGTCGGGCCGCTTCACGGCCGCTCCCCCGCTGCGGGCGCGAGGACCGCGGTCATCGTGCGACCGACGCGGCCTCGCTCGCACCGAGCGACTCGAGCACCTGCGGGATGATCCGGTACACGTCACCGCAGCCGAGAGTGATGACGAAGTCGCCCTCGCGCGCGATGCTGGCCGTGAGGTGGGCCGCCTCCGCCCAGTCCGGGACGAACGAGACGTGCGACGGGTCGGCGAACTTCTCGCTGACCAGCGCTCCTGTCACTCCGGGCTCCGGATCCTCGCGCGCCCCGTAGACGTCGAGGACGACCGTCTCGTCGGCGTAGCGCTCGAGCGTCTCGGCGAACTCGCGGGCGAAGAGGCGGGTGCGGCTGTAGAGGTGCGGCTGGTGCACGGCGATGATGCGGCCCTCGCCGACCACCGTGCGCGCAGCGGAGAGGGCGGCGGCCACCTCGGTGGGGTGGTGGGCGTAGTCGTCGTAGACGCTGACGCCGCGGACCGCTCCGTGCAGCTCGAAGCGGCGCTCCGTGCCTCCGAACGCCGACACGGCCTCGAGCGAGGCGGCCGGATCGAAGCCCAGGCCCACCAGCACCGCGAACGCGCCGGCCGCGTTGATCGCGTTGTGCCGGCCGGGGATGCGGAGGCGGGCCGAGTAGCGCCTGCCCTCGTACTCGACCGAGAAGCCGACGGGGCCGACGAGGTCGAGGTCGACGACGCGGACGTCCGCTCCCTCGGCCTCGCCGAAGGTCAGCACCCGGCCGCCGTCCAGCCGCTCGGTGACGCGGACCGCGCCGGGGTCGTCCGAGGAGATGACGACGAGCTCGCTCGCGGAGGAGGCGAAAGTGACGAAGGCGTCCTCGAACGCCTCCAGCGATCCGTAGTGGTCGAGGTGGTCCGGGTCGACGTTGGTGATGAGGGCGACCGAGGTGTCGTAGAGCAGGAAGCTGCCGTCGGACTCGTCGGCCTCGACGACGAAGACCTCGCCGGAGCCGGCGGCGGACGAGGTGCCGAGGCTCTCGATGATGCCGCCGTTGACGAAGCTGGGGTCGGCGTCGACGCCGAGCAGGCCGGTGACGATCATGCCGGTCGACGTGGTCTTGCCGTGCGCTCCGGCCACCGCGACCAGGCGCTTGCCGCGCACCAGCCAGGCGAGGGCCTGCGAGCGGTGCAGCACGGGCAGACCGCGCTCCTTCGCCAGCAGGTACTCCGGGTTGTCGGGCCACAGGGCGGAAGTGACGACGACCGCCTCGGCGTCCCCGAGGTTCGCCGCGTCGTGCCCGATGGCGACCGGGACGCCGAGCTCCCGCAGCTGCTCGACGGGGTGGGACTCGCGGACGTCGGACCCGGTGACGCGGTGCCCGGCGTGGTGGAACAGCCGCGCGATCCCGCTCATCCCGGAGCCGCCGATGCCGATGAAGTGGACCGAGCCGAGCTCGTCGGGGACGGTGATGCCGAGGTCGGGCTTGATCACGGGGCTCTCGCTTTCGGGTGGGTCGCGGCGGGCGGGAGGGGCCTCCCGCGGTGCGCCGGATCAGTGTAGACGGTGGGCGGGAGTGCTCTCCCGAGCCGCGCGGAGCAGGCTCAGTGCGGAGCGGAGAGGCTCGACTCGATCAGGTCGACGAGCCGTCCGGAGCCGTCGCGGACGCCGACGCGGGCGGCCCGGCGCGCCATCTCGTCGCGACGGGCGGTGTCGCCCAGGAGCGGTACGAGCTCCCGCTGGACCCACCCGGGCAGGAAGGCGGCGTCCTCGACGAGGACCGCTCCCCCGGCGTCGACGACGCCGCGCGCGTTGACGCGCTGCTCGCCGTTGCCGACCGGGTACGGGACGTAGACCGCGGGCAGGCCGAGGGCCGTCAGCTCACTGACGGTCGCCGCCCCCGCGCGGGAGACGGCCACGTCCGCGGCGGACAGCGCGAGGTCCATCCGGTCGCAGTAGGCGAGGAGGTGGTAGCCGGCCACGCCCGGGTCCGTGATCTCGGCGCGGTCGCCCGTGATGTGGAGGACCTGGAAGCCGGTGGCGACGAGATCCCGGGCGGCGGCGTGCACCGTCGCGTTGATCCGCCGAGCGCCGAGCGAGCCGCCGGTGACCAGGAGGGTCTGCCGGGACGGGTCGAGACCCAGCGCCGCCATCGCCTCGTCGCGGCGCGCGGCCCGGTCGAGCTCGGCGATCTCGCGGCGCAGCGGCATGCCGACGACCCGCGCGTGCGGCAGGGGCGTGCCCTCGAAGGCCACGCCGACGGAGCGGGTCGCGCGCGCGCCGAGGCGGTTCGCGAGCCCGGGACGCGCGTTGGCCTCGTGGACGGTGAAGGGGACGCCGGCGCGGCGGGCCGCCAGGTAGGCGGGTGCAGCGGCGTAGCCGCCGAAGCCGACCACCGCGTCGATCCGCCGGTCCCGGATCGTCCGGACGATGCCCGCGATGGTCGCGCGGAGGGCTCCGGGGAACCGCAGCGCCGCCGCGTCCGGGCGCCGCGGGAACGGCAGCTTCGGGATCACCGAGAGCTCGTAGCCGCGGAGGGGGACGAGGCGGGCCTCGAGCCCCTCCGCGGTGCCGAGGACGAGCACGTCGTCGTCCGGGTTCCGCCTGCGGATCTCGTCGGCCGTCGCGAGCAGCGGATTGACGTGGCCGGCGGTGCCGCCGCCGGCGAGGAGGTAGCGGGTCACTCCGCCGCCGCCTTCCGGCGGCGCAGCACGCCCGCGCCGGGCAGGGGCGCGGTCTGGGTGCGGGCGAAGGAGAGGACGACGCCGATGGCGAGGAGGGAGCTGAGCAGGGCGGTGCCTCCGGAGGAGATCAGGGGCAGCGGGACCCCCAGCACCGGGAGCACCCCCAGGACCACGCCGATGTTGACGAACGCCTGGCCGATCAGCCAGACCATGATCGCGCCGGTGCTGATCCGCACGAACGGATCGGAGGACGCGTGGATGACGCGGAAGAAGGCGACCGCGAGGACCACGAACAGCGCCAGGACGACGATCGCTCCGATCAGCCCGAGCTCCTCGCCGATGATGGCGAAGATGTAGTCGTTGTCCGCGGCGGGCAGCCAGGACCACTTGGCCTTGGAGTTGCCGAGACCCACGCCGAAGATCCCGCCGGAGGCCATCGCCCAGGTGCCGTGCACCGGCTGCCAGCACGAGTTCTGGTACTCCTCGACGTTGGAGCAGTCGCCGAGGAAGGACATGATCCGGGTGAGGCGGTTGTCGCTGGAGACGGCGAACAGCACCGCTCCGATCGCGCCGACCACCACGATCGGCACGAGGACCTTCATCTGGACGTTCGCGTAGAAGAGGGCGGCGAGGACGATGCCCGCCATGATCACGACCGTGCCCAGGTCGCCGCCGATGAGGACCAGTCCGATCGCGGCGCCGCCGACGATCAGGACGGGCATGAGCGCGTCCTTCCAGTCCTTCGGCGACCGGTAGCGGCGGGCGAGCAGGAGCCCCAGCCAGAGGGCGAGGGCGAGCTTGATGATCTCGGAGGGCTGCATGCTGAAGGCGCCGAGGCGGATCCAGTTGCGGTTCCCGCCGACGGAGTCGCCGAGCGGCGTGAAGAGCACGAGGCACTGGAGGACGCAGCCGGCGATGAGCAGGATCGGCGTCACGCGCTTCCACACGCCGAGGGGCAGCCGCGAGACCACCAGCATCATCGGGATCCCGAGGAGGGCGAACCCGCCCTGGCGCAGGAAGCCGCCGAAGGAGTCGTCGCTCGACACGTAGGAGGTGACCGAGGAGGAGGAGAGCACCATGGTCAGCCCGAACAGCACCAGGAAGAGCGTGGTGCCGAAGAGGAGGTAGAAGTTCGGCGAGTGGGAGGCGAAGACCTTCGACAGGACGATCCGCGCGGAGCGGGCCCCGCTCCGGTCCTTCCCGCGCGGCTCAGTGCGCGAACGGCCCGCGGGGCGGCTCGTCGTCGGAGCGGTCATCGGCTCCCCCTCCCAGGTGTGTCGCCACGGCGGCCGCGAAGGAGCGGCCCCGAGCCGCGTAGTCGAGGAACTGGTCCATCGAGGCCGCGGCGGGTGCGAGCAGGACGACGTCCCCCGAGCGGGCGAGCGTCGCGGCGGCCTCGACGGCCGCCTGCATCACCGCACCAGTGTCGTCCGGCACCACCTCGCTCACGGGGAGGGCGGGCGCGTGTCGTCGGAATGCCCCGAGCAGCGCCGAGCGGTCGGCGCCGATCACCACGGCGCCCCGCAGGCGGCCGACGTGCGCGGCCACGAGGGCGTCCACGTCGACTCCCTTGAGCAGCCCGCCGACGACCCAGACGACCGACGGGTACGCGCGCAGCGAGGCGTCGGCGGCGTGCGGGTTCGTGGCCTTGGAGTCGTTCACCCAGGTCACCCCGTCGTGCTCGGCGACCACCTGGATGCGGTGGGCGTCGAGCTCGAACGCCGCCAGCGCGGTGCGGACGGCCGCGACCTCGATCCCGCACGCTCGGGAGAGCGCCGCCGCGGCGAGCACGTTCTGGACGATGTGCGGAGCGGCGAGGTGGCGCGCGGCGAGCTCGTCCACGGTGGTGATCTCGAGGGCGCTGGTGCGGCGGTCCTCGAGGAAGGCGCGGTCGCAGAGGATGCCGTCGACGATCCCGAAGTCGCTCGGGCCGGGGACGCCGAGGCCGAACCCGATCGCGCGGGCGCCCTCCACCACCTCGGCGTCGAGCACCATCTGCTCGGTCGCCGCGTCGGCGCGGTTGTACACGCAGGCGACGCGGGTGCCGGCGTAGACCTTGCCCTTGGCCGCACGGTAGGCGTCGAACGAGCCGTGCCAGTCGAGGTGGTCGTCGGCGATGTTGAGGCACGCGCTCGCGATCGGCTCGATCGCGCCCAGGTAGTGCAGCTGGTAGCTCGAGAGCTCCACGACCAGGACGTCGAAGCCCTGCGGGTCGCGGACCGCGTCGAGCACGGGAACACCGATGTTGCCGCAGGGGGCGGCGCGGAGACCGCCTGCCACGAGCATCGTCGCCGTGAGCTGGACGGTCGTGGTCTTCCCGTTGGTGCCGGTGACGGCCACCCAGTCGGCCGGAGTGCCGTCGGCGCGCACGACCTTGTCGCGGACACGCCAGGCGAGCTCGACGTCGCCCCACACGGGGATACCGGACTCCGCCGCCCACACGAGGATCGGGTGCGTCGGCCGGAAGCCGGGCGACACCACGACCAGCTCCGGAGTGAACGCGCGCAGCTCCTCCGGAGCGGAGTCGAGGCGGTCGGCCCGGTGCAGGCGGGCGCCGATCACCTCGAGCAGGCGCTCGCGCTCCTCGTCGGCGCGGTCGGCGAGGACCAGCACCTCGGAGCCGAGCTCGGTCAGCGTGTCGGCCACCGAGAACCCGGTGACGCCCAGGCCCAGCACGGCGACGCGCAGGCCCCGCCAGTCCGAGTGCCAGCTGCGGAGGGAGTCGGGACGGGCGGGATCGGTCATGCCAGCGACAGCCATTCCAGGTAGAAGAGCCCGACGCCGGCGGCGACGAAGATGCCGGCGATGATCCAGAACCTGACCACGACGGTGATCTCGGCCCAGCCCTTGAGCTCGAAGTGGTGGTGGAGCGGGCTCATCAGGAAGATGCGCTTGCCCCGGGTCAGCTTGAAGTAGATCCGCTGGAGGATGACCGAGCCGGTCACGATGACGAACAGGCCGCCGATGAGGATGACGAGCAGCTCGGTGCGGGTGAGGATCGCCAGGGCCGCGAGCGCGCCGCCGAGGCCGAGCGAACCGGTGTCGCCCATGAAGATCTGCGCCGGCGAGGTGTTCCACCAGAGGAAGCCCACGAGGGCGCCGGAGACGGCGGCCGCGATGATCGCCAGGTCGAACGGGTCGCTCACCTGGTAGCACTTGTCGACGACCTCGGGGTTGAGGTGCTGGTCGAAGCACCACTGGTTCGACTGCCAGAACCCGATGATGACGTAGGAGCCGATCGCGAGGATCGAGGACCCGGTCGCGAGCCCGTCGAGCCCGTCCGCGACGTTCACGCCGTTCGACGTGCTGGTGACGATGACGCAGATCCACAGCACGAACAGGCCGATGCCGATCCAGCCGAGGGAGGCGAAGTCGAACGGCAGGTCGCGGATGAACGAGATCGAGGTCGAGGCGGGGGTGAGCCCGTTGGAGTCGCGGACCATGATCGCGATCACGGCGAAGGCCGCGGCGACGATGACCTGCCCGGCGATCTTCGCCCAGCCGCCGAGGCCGAGGCTGCGCTGGTTGCGGGTCTTCAGGAAGTCGTCGACGAAGCCGACGAGTCCGAGCCCGACCATCATGAAGAGCACCAGCAGGGCCGAGGGCGCGATCGCCCGGTTGCCGAACAGCATCCCGAGGAAGTAGCCGACCACGGTGCCGATGATGATGACGATGCCGCCCATCGTCGCCGTGCCGTGTTTGACGTGGTGCGACTTCGGTCCGTCCTCGCGGATGAACTGGCCCCACTGCAGGCGGTGGAAGAGGCGGATGAACAGGGGCGTCATCAGGAGCGTGAAGGCTCCGGAGAACGCGCCGGACAGGAGGAGTGCCCTCATCGGTGACGCTCCCCGAGACGGTCGGCGAGGAAGCGCAGCCCCGCGGAGTTGGACGACTTGACCAGCACGGTGTCGCCGGGTCGGAGGTAGTCCTCGAGGAGGTCGAACGCCTCGTCGGAGGTCTCCGCGAAGACGGACTCGCCGCTCCAGGACCCCTCGCGCTCGGCCGCGACGTGGATCCGGCGGGCGCCTCGGCCCACCACCACGATCTGGGAGATGTTGAGACGGACCGCCAGCAGGCCCACGCGCTCGTGCTCCTCGTCGGCCCACTCCCCGAGCTCGCTCATCTCGCCCAGGACGGCGACGGTGCGCCCCCCGGGCTTCGCGATCTGGGCGAGGGTGCGCAGGGCGGCCGCGGTGGAGTCGGGGCTCGCGTTGTACGCGTCGTTGATGACGCGGACGTCCTCGCCGCCCAGGACCTCCATGCGGCCGCGCTCGGCGAGGGTGACGGTCGCGAGCGCCTCGACGATCGCGGGCAGCGCCACTCCGACCGAGAGCGCGGCGGCGGTCGCCGCGAGGGCGTTCATCACGTGGTGCTCGCCGAGGACGCGCAGCAGGAGCTCGGCGCGAGCGGCCTCGCGGCCCTCCCCCGCCGAGACCTCGATCGCGAAGCGGGTGCCGTCGGCGGTCGCGTCGATGTCGACGGCGCGGACGTCCGCGCTCTCGCCGCGGCCGAACCAGAGGACCCGGGCGGCGGTGCGGCCCGCCATCGTGGCGACCCGGCCGTCGTCGGCGTTCAGCACGGCGACGTCCTCGGCGGTGAGGTCGGCGACCATCTCGGTCTTGGCCTCGAGCGTGCGCTCGATCCCGCCGAACTCGCCGGCGTGCGCGAGGCCCACGGCGAGGACGACGCCGACGTCGGGCCTGGCCATCCGGACGAGGCGGCGGATCTCGCCGACCGCGCTCGCGCCCATCTCGGCGACGAGGAAGCGCGTCGACTCGGACACCTGGAGCATCGTGATCGGCGCGCCGACCTCGTTGTTGAAGGAGCCGCGCGGCGCGACCGTCTCGCCGACCCGCTCGAGGACGGTGCGGAGGAGGTTCTTGGTCGTCGTCTTGCCGTTCGATCCGGTGACGCCGATGACGGTGAGCCCGCCCTTCGCGCGGACGCGGCGGACGACCTCGGTCGCCAGCGCGCCGAGCGCCTCGACGGAGTCGTCGACGAGGACCTGCGGCACGTCGAGGTCGAGCGGGCGCTCCACGATGAGGAGTGCGGCGCCGCGCTCGAGGGCGGCGGGCGCGAAGAGGTGGCCGTCGGTGTGCTCGCCGCGCTTGGCGACGAAGATCCCGCCGGGCGCGATCTCGCGGGAGTCGGTCTCGGTCGCGCCGTCTATCACGGTGGCGGCCGTGGCGGACGAGCCGGCCAGGTGGAGGCGCCCGGAGACGGCCTCGGCGATCTCGGTGAGGGTGAGGGCGATCATCTACAGCCAGCCCGCCTCGCGCAGCGCGTGACGGACGTCGTCTCTGGCCGAATACGGCATGTGCACTCCTGCGATCTCCTGGTGGTCCTCGTGGCCGGGCCCGGCGTAGAGGATCGAGTCCCCTTCGCGCGCGAGGGCGACGGCGGCGCGCACGGCGGCGCGCGGGTCGGCGATCTCGTGGATCTCCCGGTCGGGCACGGCGGCCCGGGCGCCCCGGAGGAGTGCGGCGCGGATGGCGGCCGGATCCTCCCAGCGCGGGTGGAAGTCGGTGACGACCACGACGTCGGCCAGACGGGCCGCGATGGCGCCCATCTCGCTCCGCTTGGTCGTGTCGCGGTCGCCGTCCGCCCCGAACACCATGAACAGGCGGCCGGGGGTGATGGTCCGCAGCGCCTCGAGCGCGTTCTGGAACGCGTCCGGGGTGTGGCCGTAGTCGACGTAGACGCGCGGTCCGCGCTCCCCCGAGACGAGCTCGGCGCGGCCCGGGATGTAGACGTCGAGACGGCTGTCCTCGAGCGCGTGCGCGACGGCGTCCAGGTCGAAGCCGGACTCGACCAGCATCACGATCGCCAGCGCGGCGTTGGACGCCATGTACCAGCCGATCAGCGAGACGGTGACGACGACGGAGCGGTTCTCGGGCCCCTCCAGGCGGAAGGTGGTGCTGTCGGGCGTCGCCTCCAGCACCGTCATCGACCAGTCGGCCGGCGTCGTCGGGGCGACTCCGACGACCGGCGAGCCCGCGAGCGTCGCGACGGGGATGCGGCTGCGCTCGGCGAGCTCGCGCCCCCAGGCGCTGTCGACCGTGACGACGCCGCGGCGTGCGCGCTCCGGCTCGAAGAGGTCCGCCTTGGCCTCGAAGTACTCGCGCAGATCGGAGTAGTCGTCGAGGTGGTCGTGGCTGAGGTTCGTGAAGCCGACGACGTCGAAGACGAGGCCGTCGATCCGGTGCCGCGTGAGCGCCTGCGCCGAGACCTCGATCGAGACCGCGCGGACGGCGGACTCGCGCATCCGCGCGAGAAGGCCGTGCAGCTCGCTCGCCTCGGGAGTGGTCAGCGAGCTCACCACCGCGACGTCGCCGATCCGGCGCTCGGCGGTGGAGCTGAGACCCGAGACGACTCCGAGCCGGCGCAGCAGCGCGTCGAGGATGTAGACGACGCTCGTCTTGCCGTTGGTCCCCGTCACGCCGAAGAGCGTCGGGACGTCCTCCCGGGTGCGGTGGATCCACGCGGCGACGTCGCCGAGGGCGGCCCGCGGGTCGGGGGTCACCAGCACGGGCAGGCCGCTGTCGGCGGCGAGCTCGGCTCCGGCGGGGTCGGTCAGCACGGCGACGGCACCGGACGCCGCGGCCGCGGACGCGAAGGCCGCGCCATGGGCACGACGTCCTGCGACACCGACGTAGAGGTCTCCGGACTCGACCTGGTTCGAGTCCAGCGTGACTCCGCTCACCTCGACGCCCTCGAGGCCGCGGACCGGGCCGAGGGAGAACTCGGCCACGAGCTGCGAGAGGCTCCGCGGCACGGGGTGCTCGGGGCGGAGGGAGGACTGCGGGCGAGGGTCGTGCACTGCCCGCTCTTTCTCTCGTTCTGGTGCGTGGATCGCGGTCCCGGCGGGGCTCACCACGTCGTGGGGTACTCGACGGGCGGGACCGTGGACGGCTCCACCCGGTTGGTCTTGAGCACCTGGGTCATGACCTGCTGGAAGACGGGAGCCGTCGCCTGGGACGTGTTCATCTTAACCGGATCGGCGATGGTGACCGTCACGACGTACTCCGGGTCCTCCGCCGGCGCGAGCCCGGCGAGCGAGACGGTGTAGCTCTTCGAGTAGCCGCCCTTGCCGTCGGGCTGCTGCGCGGTTCCGGTCTTGGTGGCGATGTTGTAGCCGTCGACGTGGATGTCGTTCGCCAGCCAGCCCTCGTTGTAGTGGGTCTGGAGCATGTCGACGACCTGCTTCGCGGCCGAGCTCGACACCACCTGGGTCCCCGTCGCGTCGGGCACGTCCACGACGGAGCCGTCGGCCGTGGTGCAGCCGTCGATCAGCTGCGACGGGAGCCGCACTCCGCCGTTGCCGAGCGTCTGGTAGATGCTCGCGACCTGCACCGCGGTCGCCGAGACGCCCTGGCCGAACATGGTCGTGTAGTTCGTCTGGTTGTCCCAGTCCTGGTAGTCGGCGAGCAGGCCGCCCTCCTCGCCGGGGAAGCCGCTCGTGGTGGGCGTGCCGAGCCCGAACTTCTGCAGGTAGTCGTAGCGGGTCTGGGCAGACAGGCGGGAGCCGAGCATCGAGATGCCGACGTTCGACGAGTCCTTGAGGATGCCGGTCAGCGTGTAGTTCGTCGGGGTGTGCGCGAAGTCGTCGCTGAACGAGGCGCCGTCCTTCTCGAACGAGTCCGGGACGACGACCTGGGTCGTCGGCCCCGCTTGGCCCTGGTCGATCAGCATCGCGGCCGTCATCGGCTTGAAGGTCGAGCCCGGCTCGAACGGCGCGCGGAAGGCGCGCGAGCTGCGGTCGGCGGAGGCGCTCGCCTCGACGTTGTTGGGGTCGACGGTCGGCGTCTCGGCCACGGCGAGCAGCTTGCCGGTCTTGACCTCCTGCACCACGACGATCCCGTAGCTGCCGCCGACCTCGGCGACGCGCTGCGAGAGGACCTGCTGGGAGTAGTACTGGAGGTCGGAGTCGATGGTGAGCTTCAGTGTCCCGCCGTCGACGGCCGGGGTCTCCGAGACGGTGCTGCCCGGGATCCGGACGTAGTCGGCGCTGCGCTCGTAGCTCTCGGACCCGTTCTGCCCCGCGAGGCAGGTGTTCTCCGCGTACTCCATGCCCTCCTGGGCCGCTCCGTCCGCGCCGACGTAGCCGACGAGGTTGCCGGCCACCGCGCCGTTGGGGTAGCTGCGGCCCTGCTGGGTCTCGAAGTAGGTCCACGGGATGTCGAGCGCGACGAGCTTCTGGTAGGCCTCGAGGTCCAGTCCCTCCGCGAGGATCAGGTAGTTGGCCTTCGCGTCCTTCGCGAGCGCGGCGTCCACCGCCCCGGTGATCTGCTCGACCGACTGCCCGGTGATCGCGCCGATCTCTGACGCGGCCTGCTGCACGCTGACCATGACCTTCTGGTCCTCGCCCAGCTCGCGCGGGAACTCGGCCACGTTCTTCGGCGAGGTCGTCAGCCGGTAGCGCGTGGTGGTGTCGGCGAGCACCGTCCCGGACCGGTCCACGATGGGGCCGCGCTGGCCGTAGGTGACGACGCTGTTCGACTGGTTCTGGGCGGCCGCATCGGTGAGCTCGTTCGCCCGCACGATCTGGATGTCCACCAGCTTGCCGATGAAGAGTCCGACGACGGCGACGATGATCACGAACGTGACGGCTGTGCGGCGTCTGCTCGAGCGGTGGTGTCTCACTGCGGCGGTGTCCTTCTTGCTCCGGGCGGGCGGGCCGCCGTTCGTCGGGTCCGAATGGTCGTCGTGCGCCCCGCGGGGCGGGTGCCCGCGGGGAGGCGGACCGCGACGCCGTGCGTCAGTGCGTGATGGGCGCCGGCAGCTCGCCCTGCAACGGTACGGCCGCGCCGTCGACAGCCGGGGACGACGCGCTCGCGCCGGGCTGGAGAGCCGGGACGAGCGCGTTGGGCACGAGCGGCGCGGAGGCGGTGCCCGCGACCTCGCTCGACGCGGCGGAGGAGGGGTCGCCCAGCACGGCGCCGTCCGACAGCCGGAGGTAGACCGGCGCGGTGTTGGCGACCATGCCCAGGCCCTGCGCGGCGGTGGCGAGGTTCTGCGGCGAGCTCAGCGTGTCGACGGCGTCCTGCTTCTCCGCGTTGCTGCGGGTGAGCGACTTCTGCTCGGTCTGCAGCGCCGAGATCTGGTAGGCCCCCTGCGAGAGGCCGACGCTCACGAGGAGCTGGACGACGATGATCGCGAAGAGGCCGGCGACCGCGACGATCCCGTAGACGAGCTTCGGGCGCGACTGCGCCTGGCCGGCCGGGACGGCCTCGATGCGGGGGCGGGGCGCCTCCTCCTCGGGGCGTGCCCGGCGGGCGGTGTCGATGACGGCGGGGTCGATGACGGCGGTGGCGCTCATGCGGTGCTCCTGATCCTCTCGGCCGCGCGCAGTCGCACGGGTGTCGCTCGGGGGTTGCGAGCCTTCTCGTCGTCGGAGGCGAGCTCGGCTCCGCGGATGACGAGTCGGAACTCGGGTCGGTGCTCCGGCAGCTCCATCGGGAGGCCGGCCGGGGCGGTGGAGGAGGACGCGGCCTGGAGCGCGCGCTTGACGATCCGGTCCTCGAGCGACTGGTACGCCTCGACGACGATGCGCCCGCCCTCGTTGATCCGGCCCAGGGCGGCGGGGATGGCCCGCTCGAGGACGGAGAGCTCCTGGTTGACCTCGATCCGCAGCGCCTGGAAGACGCGCTTGGCGGGGTGGCCGTTCCGCTGGATCGCGACCGGGGTCGCCGCCTGGATGATCTCGACGAGACGACCGGACCGCTCCAGCGGCGCCTCGCGGCGGGCCTCCACGATCTTCTTGGCGTAGCGAGCGGCGAGACGCTCCTCGCCGTACTCGTGGAAGATGCGGCGCAGCGCGGTCTCGTCGTAGTCGGCGAGGATGCTCGCCGCCGTGAGCGGGGCGGTCGAGTCCATCCGCATGTCCAGCGGCGCGTCCTTGGAGTAGGAGAAGCCGCGCTCGGTCTCGTCGAGCTGGAGCGAGGAGACGCCGAGGTCGAAGAGCGCGCCGTCGATCGTGTCGATGCCCAGCTCGTCGAGCACGTCGGGCAGCTCGTCGTAGACGGCGTGCACGAGATCGATCCGGGAGGCGTGGGCGGAGAGCCGCTCCCCCGCGAGCTGTAGCGCCTCGGGGTCGCGGTCCAGGCCTACGAGGTGCAGACCAGGAAAGCGCTCGAGCAGCGCGAGCGAGTGCCCGCCCATCCCGAGCGTCGCGTCGACGACGACCGCCCCGTCGCGCTCCAGCGCCGGAGCGAGGAGCTCGACGCAGCGCTCGAGCAGCACCGGGAGGTGCCGCTCCTCGGTCGGGCGCGGAGCGTCCTTCGGAGTGTTCTCTGCCATGGCGGTCCCGCCGTTCCCGTTCCTGTCGTCCGATCCCCATCCACCTCGCGTCCGGACACCGGGGAAGGTGCGTCCGGGCGCCGAGTGGCTGGGAGTCGCGCGACAGGACCTAGAACAGGCCGGGGATCACCTCCTCCTGGGTGTCGGAGAACACGGACTCCTGCTCCTGCAGGTAGGTCTCCCAGGCGCCCTGCGCCCAGATCTCGGCGCGGTTGCCCGCTCCGATGACGGTGAGGTCGCGGTCGAGGCCGGCGTAGGCGCGCAGCGGGGCCGGGAGGGTCACGCGGTTCTGCTTGTCCGGCGTCTCGGCGCTCGCGCCCGAGAGGAACACCCGGAGGAAGTCCCGCGCCTGCTTGCTGGTCACCGGCGCCTGCCGGATCTTCTCGTGCATGACCTCGAACTCGGCCTGGCTGAACACGTACAGGCACCGCTCCTGGCCGCGCGTGACGACGACTCCGGAGGAGAGCTCGTCGCGGAACTTGGCGGGGAGGATCACGCGGCCCTTCTCGTCGAGCTTGGGGGAATAGGTGCCGAGGAACACGGACTGCCCCCCACTTCTTCCGGCCAAGGATGGTGTGTCCTCCACAGTACTCCACTTCCCCCCACTCACAACCCCGGCACGAAGCGGGGCGCGCCGCAGAGGCCCCGGTCATCCGCGTGTTCCCGCGGAATCGCGACAGGGGGGCGAAGTGGAGGAGGAATGCGGCGGAAGGGAGGCCGCGGGCACGAAAAAAGGGCCGATCCGTGAGGATCGACCCTGTGGTGGAGCGGAAGGGGGGCTAGCCGCGCCCGTCTCCGCGGTTGTCCCACCTGTCGTTCAGACGGTCCATGAAGCCGGACCCCTGACGGTTGCCCGAGCGGGGCTTCGACGGGCGGCCGACGTCGGGCAGGCCGGGCTCGGAGGAGCCGCCGGCGGCCGGCCGCATGGCCACGATCACGCCGCCGAGCATGAAGGCGAAGCCGAGGATGCCGACGAGGGGCTGGCGCACGACCACGCCGGAGACGAGCACGGCGAGACCGAGGATGCCGAGGAGGATGCCGAGCACGAGCGCCCGGTAGTTGGTGCCGCCGCGCCCCTTGCCGACCGCCGCCACGAAATCGGCGTCGTTCTGGTAGAGGTTCCGCTCCATCTCATCGAGGAGCCGTTGCTCGTGTTCCGAAAGCGGCATCGTGACCCCTTCAGGGTGTGGCGTCGATCCTTTCGGGGATCGGCACCGGAATAGGCGGCGTCTGGGCTCGACCGGTCGGGCGGCGCTTCAGTGTAGACCGAGCCCGACGCAGGCACCAGGCACCTTCGGTGCATAGGCTGGTCGGGTGAACCACAGCTCTCGACTGGTCGATCGCGTCCAGCTCCGAATCGATGAATTCCTCACCGGGCGCACGCCAATTCTGCGCTCCATAGGAGAGGACGTCTCCGCCCTCGGCGACCTTTCGCGGGACTTTCTCAGCGGGGGCAAGCGGTTCCGCGCGCGCTTCTGCGAGGCGGGCTGGAACGCGGTCTCGAGCACCTCGAGCGAGGCCCATCCGAGCGGCTCCGATCCGATCGCGAGGGTGGGGGCCGGCCTGGAGCTGTTCCATGCCGCCGCCCTCGTGCACGACGACGTGATCGACAACTCCGACACCCGCCGCGGCGCCCCCGCGGCGCACCGGCGCTTCTCCTCCTTCCACGCCGACGGCGGCTGGACCGGCGACCGAGACGAGTTCGGCCGCTCCTCCGCGATCCTCCTCGGCGACCTGCTCCTGGTCTGGTCGGACGAGATCTTCGCCGCGGCGGAGTGGTCCCTCGGTGACCGCGTCGCAGCCGAGCGCGCGCGCGCCGAGTTCAACCTGATGCGCACCGAGGTCACGCTGGGCCAGTACCTCGACATCCTCGAGGAGAGCGCGTGGGTGCAGCACCCCGAGCACGAGCACCTGCAGCGGGCGGAGCGGGTGGTGGTCTACAAGAGCGCGAAGTACAGCATCGAGGCGCCCCTGGTGATCGGCGGCTCCCTCGCCGGCGGCGACGACGCGCAGCTGGACGCTCTGCGCCGCTTCGGGCTCCCGGTCGGGATCGCCTTCCAGCTGCGCGACGACGTCCTCGGAGTCTTCGGCGACCCGGCAGTGACGGGCAAGCCGGCCGGCGACGATCTGCGGGAGGGCAAGCGCACCGTGCTGCTCGGCCTCGCCCGCGGCGCGTGCTCGCCGGGCGAGCGGACCGAGCTCGACGCGGTCGTGGGCCGGAGCGACGTCGACGAGGCGTCCATCGCGCGGGCGCAGGAGATCATCGCGGGCAGCGGCGCTCTCGAGCGGCTCGAGGAGCGCATCGGCCAGGAGGTGTCCGCGGCGATGGCGGTCCTCCCCGACGCGCCGCTCCGGACGGAGGGCGTGGCGGAGCTGCGCGAGCTGGCCGCCCAGGTCACGGTCCGCACCTCCTAGGAGCGGACCCGCGGATCAGGCCAGCGCCTGGGCGACCCGCCGGACCTCGGCCTTCCGGCCGGCGCGGAGGGCGACGATCGGGCTCGTGCCCAGGCTCTCCTCGACCGTCAGCATCCAGTCGACCGCCTCGTCGTCGGTGAAGCCGGAGTCGGAGAGCAGGATCGCGGTGCCGCGGATCTCGCTCATCGGCTCCCCGTCGCGGAGGAAGAGAGCGGGCACCTTCAGCACGCCGTCGCGGCGGGTGCCGAGCAGGTGGCGCTCCTCGAGGAGGCGGCGGACCCGACCGGCGCCGAGCCCGGTCAGCTCGACGAGGTCGGGGACGGTCAGCCACTCGAGCTCGGAATCGGTCGAGGTGGCGGGGGCAGCGGACGAGTCGGTCACGCGACAAGACTGCCACGAGCCCGGGGGGCCGCCAACTGCGGGTGCCCCGGAGAAGGTGCCGATCCCGTCCTGCGCCGCCCGGGCGTCGCTCACCGGTTCCCCCGGGGGTCTTGCCTAGACTCGTCGCGTGACCACCAGCCAGCTCGACCCTCTCCTCGGCCGTCTCGTCGACGGCCGGTACGAGGTGCGCTCGAGGATCGCCCGCGGCGGCATGGCGACGGTGTACCTCGCGCACGACCAGCGCCTCGAGCGCCGCGTGGCGATGAAGGTCATGCACGGCCACCTCTCCGACGACGCGACGTTCAAGAACCGCTTCGTCCAGGAGGCGCGCTCCGCCGCCCGTCTCGCCCACCCGAACGTGGTCAGCGTCTTCGATCAGGGCCAGGACTCGGACATGGCCTACCTGGTGATGGAGTACCTCCCCGGGATCACCCTGCGCGACCTGCTCAAGGAGCGCGGTCGGCTGACCGCCCAGCAGGTCGTGGACATCATGCACTCCGTGCTCTCGGGGCTCGCCGCCGCGCACCGCGCCGGGATCCTCCACCGCGACCTCAAGCCCGAGAACGTGCTCCTCGCCGACGACGGCCGGATCAAAATCGGCGACTTCGGCCTCGCGCGCGCCGCCTCCGCCAACACCGCCTCCGGCCAGGCCCTCCTCGGCACGATCGCCTACCTCTCCCCCGAGCTGGTCACGCGCGGCACCGCCGACACCCGCAGCGACATCTACGCCATCGGGATCATGATCTACGAGATGCTCACCGGCCAGCAGCCCTTCACGGGCGAGCAGCCGATGCAGATCGCCTACCAGCACGCGAACGACTCCGTCCCGTACCCCAGCGCGACGGTCGCCTCCGTGCCCACCTCGCTCGACGAGCTCGTCCTCTGGGCGACCGAGCGCGACCCGGACATGCGGCCCCGCGACGCCGGCGTCATGCTCGCCCAGCTCCTCGAGGCCGAGCGGCTCATGGGCATCACGCCGAGCGACCGCCGCGGCGACACGCAGGCGGTCACCCCGCTCCCGGCGCCCGTCGCCGATCCGGCGCCGGCGACGGCCGTCTTCGATCCGGCGGAGGCCGGGCAGACGTCGGTCTTCGACCCGGCGCCGGCGCCCGGAGCGGTGCTCGTGGTCGACGAGGACGACGACACGGTCGCCCGGCTCGCGGGCAGGCGCCGCGTCCGACGGCGCCGCGGCGTCCTGCTCACGGTGGTCGTGCTCCTCCTGGCGCTCATCGGCGGCGGGACGGCCTGGTGGTTCGGCGAGGGGCCCGGGGCGATCGTGTCGATCCCGGACGTCGTCAGCCAGTCGCAGCAGGACGCGACGGCCCAGCTGCAGGCGCAGGGCTTCGAGGTGCAGCCGCAGGAGACGCCCGACCTCACCGTGCCCGCGGGGACGGTGGTGAGCTCCGATCCGCCCGGCGGGCAGGGGGTCCACAAGGGCTCCGTCATCACCCTGACCGTCTCGAGCGGGCCGCGCCAGCTGCCGGTCCCCTCGCTCGCCGGCCTCTCGGAGGCGGACGCGGCAGCCGCGGTGACGGGCGGGTCCTTCACCGTCGGCGACGTCTCGAAGATCTTCGACGCCGACGTCGACGCGGGTGTGGTCGTCTCCGCCTCGCTGCCGGACGGATCGGCGCTGCCCGAGACGATGTCGGAGACCAGCACCATCGCGATGGTCGTGAGCCTCGGACCGATCCCGAACGTCGTCGGCCTCTCGATCGACGACGCGACGGCGAAGGCGGAGGCTGCCGGACTCGCCCTCGACCGCAGCGGCGAGGACTGGAGCGACACCGTGGCCGCGGGCGTCGTCCTCACGCAGGCGAACCCGGAGGCACCCGCCGTGACCGGCGACACCGTCTCGGTCGTCGTGTCGAAGGGGCCCGAGCCGGTCGCGGTGCCGGACGTCGTGGGGATGAACCGCGACGAGGCGAAGGCGGCCCTCGAGGCGGCGGACCTGTCGTGGAGCTACTCCCTGACGACGCTCGGCCCGCTGATCGACGCGGCGCCGAACGAGCTGACCAAGGTCACGAACCAGTCCAATAAGGCCGGCGATCTCGTGCAGCGCGGCACGACGATCCAGCTGTCGATCACCATCACCACCTGACGCCGCCGGTCGAGCTCCCCGGCGGGGACTCGACCGGCGGTCGTGCTCAGATCGCGCGGCCCCGGAGCTCCTCCGCCACCAGGAACGCGAGCTCGAGCGACTGCATGTGGTTGAGGCGCGGGTCGCAGACCGACTCGTACCGGGTGGCGAGCGTCGCCTCGTCGATGTGCTCCGAGCCGCCGAGGCACTCGGTGACGTCGTCGCCCGTGAGCTCGACGTGGATGCCGCCGGGGTGCGTCCCCGCGGCGCGGTGCGCCTCGAAGAAGCCCTTGACCTCGTCGACCACGTCGTCGAAGCGACGGGTCTTGTAGCCGGTCGGCGTCGTCAGCCCGTTGCCGTGCATCGGGTCGGTCACCCACAGCGGCAGGGCGTCGCTGCGCTTGACGGCCTCGAGCAGCGGCGGGAGCGCGTCGCGGATCCTCCCGGCACCCATGCGGGTGATGAAGGTGAGGCGACCCGGCTCCCGCTCGGGGTCGAGCTTGTCGATCAGCTCGAGCATCGTCTCGGGCGTGGTCGACGGGCCGAGCTTCACGCCGATCGGGTTGCGCACGCGCGACAGGAAGTCGACGTGCGCACCGTCGAGCTCGCGGGTGCGCTCGCCGATCCAGATGAAGTGGCTGGAGGTGTTGTACGGCGTGCCGGTCCGTGAGTCGATGCGCGTCATGGGGCGCTCGTAGTCCATCAGCAGGCCCTCGTGGCCGGTGTAGAACTCGGTGCGCTTCATGCCCTCGAAGTCGGCCCCGCACGCCACCATGAACTTGACCGCGCGGTCGATCTCGCGGGCCAGCTGCTCGTAGCGCTGGTTCTGCGGGTTCTCGGTGAAGCCCTTGTTCCAGTAGTGGACGAGGCGCAGGTCGGCGAATCCGCCCTGCGTGAAGGCGCGGATCAGGTTCAGCGTCGAGGCGGCGGTGTGGTAGCCCTGCACGATGCGGCGCGGGTCCGCGGCGCGCGACTCCGGAGTGAAGTCGTAGCCGTTGACGATGTCGCCGCGGTAGGCGGGCAGGGTCACGTCGCCGCGGGTCTCGAGGTCGCTCGAGCGGGGCTTCGCGAACTGCCCGGCCATCCGGCCCATCTTGATGACGGGCATGCTCGCGCCGTAGGTCAGGACGACGGCCATCTGCAGCACGGTCTTCACGCGGTTGCGGATCTGCTCGGCGGTCGCTCCGGCGAAGGTCTCGGCGCAGTCGCCGCCCTGCAGGAGGAACGCCTCGCCGCGGGCCGCGGCTCCGAGACGCTCGCGCAGCTGGTCCACCTCGCCGGCGAAGACCAGCGGAGGCAGCGCGGCCACCTCGGCGGACGCCGCTCGCACGGCCTCCGCGTCGGGCCACTGCGGCTGCTGCTTGATCTCGAGCTCGCGCCAATAGTCCAGGCCGGCGACCACGGAGGGGGCGGCGAGGACGTACGGTTCGTTCGGATCGATGACCACGAGGGTGTTCCCGGTTCTGACGGGCGCCAGCGGCGCGCGGAGGGCCTCCGTCCGGACGGACGGCAGCGGTTGACGAGCTTATCGCCTGGCAGGGTGCTCGGCCGGGAGGGGGCCCCGGCGTCGAGCGGGCGCTCAGCGGGTGAGTGCCGCGCGCTTCTCCTTGACCGACGTCGCGTAGACGTCGAGGTACTCCTGGCCGCTCAGGGCGAGGAGCTCGTACATGATCTCGTCGGTGATCGAGCGGAGGATGAAGCGGTCGCCCTCCATGCCCTCGAAGCGGCTGAAGTCGAGCGGCTCCCCGAACACGATGCCGATGCGGCCGAGCTTCGGCAGGCGCTTGCCGATGGGCATGATGCGCGCGGTGTCGATCATGGCGACCGGGATGACGGGCACGCCTGCCTCGAGGACCATGCGGGCGACTCCGGTGCGGCCGCGGTACATGCGGCCGTCGGGGCTGCGCGTGCCCTCGGGATAGATGCCCAGGGCGTGGCCGCCCGCGAGGACGCGCAGCCCCGTGTTGAGCGAGGCCTCGGACGCCTTGCCTCCGGAGCGGTCGATCGGCAGCATCCCCGTCGCGGTGAAGAACGTCCGCGTCGCCCAGCCCTTGAGGCCCTTGCCGGTGAAGTAGTCGCTCTTGGCGAGGAACACCATGTTCCGCTCGATCACCAGCGGGAGGATCACGGAGTCGATGAACGAGAGGTGGTTGCTCGCGAGGATCACGCCGCCGTTCTGCGGCACCTTCTCGGCGCCGACCACCCACGGGCGGAAGATCGTCTTCAGGAGCGGGCCCGCGACGATGTGCTTCATGAACCAGTAGAACATCGGGCTCCTCGGCGGTGCGGCGGATCGGGTGCGGCGGGTGCCGCTAGAGGGAGCTCGCGTGCAGGCGCGCCAGGTCGGCGGCCCCCACGACTCCGGCGTCGTTGACGAGCTCCGCGATGCGGAACTCGGGCTCGGGGTGGTAGCCCCGGGCGGGGAGGTTGTCGAGGTAGGCCTGGCGGATGGGGTCCAGCAGGAGATCGCCGGCCTGCGCCACTCCGCCGCCGATGACGAACATCTGCGGGTCGAGGACCGCGCTCAGGCTGGCCGCCGCCTCGCCCAGCCAGTGGCCGAGCTGGCGCAGCGCCGCGAGGGCGCCCAGGTCGCCTGCAGTGATCAGCTCGGAGATGAGGTGGCCGTTCAGCTCGCCGCCGTTGCGGGCGCGGGCGTCGGCGATGCCCTGGCCGATCCCGCCCGCGTCGGCGAGCTCGCCGGCGAAGCGCTGGAGCGCGCGGCCCGAGCCGTACTGCTCGATGCAGCCGCGGGCGCCGCACCCGCAGGGCAGGCCTCCGGGAACGACGCGCATGTGCCCGATCTCGGCCGCGGCTCCGAAGCCGCCGCGCAGGAGCCGGTCGTTGATGACGATCGCGCCGCCCACTCCGGTGCCGATGGTGAGCATCAGCATGTCGCTGACGAGGCGGCCGGAGCCGTAGCGGAACTCGGCCCAGCCTGCGGCGTTCGCGTCGTTCTCGATGATGATCGGCAGGTCGATGCGGGCCGAGAGCTTCTCGCGGAAGGGCTCGTTGCGCCAGTTGATGTTCGGGGCGTAGTAGACGATCGACTGCGAGGCGTCGATGAAGCCGGCGGCGGCGACTCCGACCGCGGCGACGTCCCCCGGGAGCAGGCCGGAGCGCAGATGCTCGACCATCTCGACCACGACGTCGACGATCAGCTCGGGGTGCCCGGCAGGAGTGGGCCGGCGGTCCTCGCGGAGGATCCCCCCGAACTCGTCGACCAGGGCTCCGGCGATCTTCGTGCCGCCGATGTCGATCCCGATCGCGTGCACGCGAACCGCCTTCCCGTCGCCACCGGCGCGGCAGCGTCGGCGGACCGCCCTGAGCGGCGGCCAGGACGAGTGTAGTGACCGCGAGCGCTCCGGTGCGGCTCAGCGGCGAGACCCGGCGACGCGTGTCGGACCTCCTCGCGGAGCCACCGCTGGATCGTTACCCTGAACGGATCCACAGCTTGCGCCGCGCCGGTAGGGTGGAGACGACGTTCATTCAGGTACCGAAGGAGTTGCCGTGGACCAGTTCGATTCCCCCCTGGTGGTTCCGGCCGATCCCCAGGCCAACACGACCGCCCTCCTGCTGGACCGCGTCCGCGAGACGCCCGACCGGCCGCTCTTCGCGCTTCCCGACGGCGAGGGCTGGCGCGACGTGACGGCGCAGGAGTTCCTCGACCAGGTCACGGCCCTCGCGAAGGGCTTCGTCGCCGCCGGCCTCGAGCCGGGCGAGAAGGTCGGGCTGATCTGCAGGACGCGCTACGAGTGGACGCTGATCGACTTCGCCGTCTGGTTCGCCGGCGGGGTCCTCGTCCCGGTGTACGAGACCTCCTCCCCCGCGCAGGTGCAGTGGAACCTCGCCGATTCCGGCGCGCACGCCGTGATCGTCGAGACCCCCGAGCACTTCGCCCGCTTCGACGAGATCCGCGCCGACCTGCCCGAGGTCCGCCTCGCCTGGCAGATCGGGCTGGGTGATCTGGACAAGCTCGTCGCGCGCGGCGTCGACGTGCCGGACGCCGAGATCGAGCGCCGCCGCTCACTGGCGACCGGTACCGACATCGCGACGATCATCTACACCTCCGGCTCCACCGGCCGCCCCAAGGGCTGCATCATCCGGCACTCGAACTTCGTCGAGCTCAGCCGCAACTCGGCGGTCGCCCTGACGGAGCTGATCCATCAGCCCGGCGCGTCGACGCTGCTGTTCATCACCACGGCACACGTGTTCGCCCGCTTCATCGCGATCCTCTGCGTGCACGGCGGGGTGAAGGTGGGGCACCAGGCCGACACGAGGCAGCTGCTCCCCTCGCTCGGGTCCTTCAAGCCGACGTTCCTCCTGGCCGTGCCGCGCGTGTTCGAGAAGGTCTACAACTCGGCCGAGCAGAAGGCCGAGGCCGGAGGCAAGGGGAAGATCTTCCGCCGCGCGGCCGATGTCGCCGTCGCCCACTCGATGGCGCTCGAGGCGGGCTCGGTGCCGCTCGCGCTGAAGCTGCAGTTCCTCCTCTTCGACCGGCTCGTCTACTCGAAGCTGCGCACCGCCATGGGCGGGAACGTCCGCTTCGCCGTGTCCGGCTCCGCGCCGCTGGGCGACCGGCTCGGCCACTTCTTCCACAGCCTCGGCATCAAGATCCTCGAGGGCTACGGCCTCACCGAGACGACGGCGCCCGCCACGGTCAACCGCACCGAGCGGTTCAAGATCGGCTCGGTGGGCCCGGCGATGCCCGGGGTCTCGATCCGGATCGCGGGCGACGGCGAGATCCAGGTGCGCGGCATCGACGTCTTCGGCGGCTACTGGAACAACGAGGCGGCGACGGCCGAGTCGTTCGACGGCGAGTGGTTCCGCACGGGCGATCTCGGAACGCTGGACGAGGACGGGTATCTGCGCGTCACCGGGCGGAAGAAGGAGATCATCGTCACCGCCGGCGGCAAGAACGTCGCTCCGGCGGCGCTGGAGGATCCGATCCGCGCGAATCCCCTGGTCGGTCAGGTCGTCGTCGTCGGCGATCAGCGGCCGTTCATCGCCGCACTGGTCACGCTCGACTCGGAGATGCTGCCGACGTGGCTCGCGAACAACGGGCAGGACAGGGGTCTCTCGCTCGAGGACGCGGCCGTGAACCCGGTCGTTCTGGCCGAGGTGCAGCGGGCCGTCGACGCGGCGAACGAGCGCGTGTCCCGTGCGGAGTCGATCCGCAAGTTCGTGATCCTCCCGACCGAGTTCACGGAGGCGAGCGGTCACCTGACTCCGAAGATGAGCATCAAGCGGAACGTCATTCTCGCCGACTTCGCCGACACCATCGCCGCCGTCTACTCCGCCGCCCCCGCCACCGAGGGCATCTCCCTCCGCTGACGCGCGCCCCCCGCGCGAGTCGCGCAGAACCCGCTCCGATCCCGACGCAGCCGTATCCGGTGAAGCGCGTGCCAGCGCTTCACCGTCGGCGTTACGCTCCCTGCTCCACGGAACGCCCCCACCTCGCAGAGCCGACCGCGCGGAGCCGGGCAAGGACCGGCTCCCCCTATCAACGCCGCCGTATCCGGGAAAGCGCGTCCCAGCGCTTTCCCGTCGGCGGAACGCGACACGCTCCACGAAACGCACCACCTCGCAAAGCCGACCGCGCGGAGCCGGGCAAGGACCGGCTCCCCCTCAACACAGCCGTATCCGTGAAAGCGCGTCCCAGCGCTTTCCCGTCGGCGTAACGCAGGACGCTCCACGAAACGCACCACCTCGAAGAGCCGACCGCGCGGAGCCGGGCAAGGACCGGCTCCCCCTCAACACAGCCGTATCCGGGAAAGCGCGTCCCAGCGCTTTCCCGTCGGCGGAACGTGACACGCTCCCCGGAACGCACCACCTCGCAGAGCCGACCGCGCGGAGCCGGGCAAGGACCGGCTCCCCCATCAACACCGCCGTATCCGGGAAAGCGCGTCCCAGCGCTTTCCCGTCGGCGGAACGCGACACGCTCTACAGAGCGCTCCCACCTCGAAGAGCCGACCGCGCCGAGCCGGGCAGGGACCGGCTCGGAATCCCACTCAGAACCAGTCGGATTCGCGGACGGCCTTCATGGCGGCGCGGCGGTCGTCCTTGGAGAGGCGGTCGAGGTAGAGACGTCCGTCGAGGTGGTCGCATTCGTGCTGGAGGGCTTGGGCCATGAGGCCGTCGCCTTCGAGGACGATCTCGTTGCCGTCGAGGTCGGTGCCGCGGACCTTCGCGTGGGGGTAGCGGATCGCGGGGTACCAGAGGTTCGGGACGGAGAGGCAGCCCTCATCGACCGGTTGCGGGTCTCCGCTGAGCTCGACGATCTCGGGGTTGAGGATGTAGCCGATGACGCCGTCGACGTTGTAGCTGAAGGCGCGGAGGTTGACGCCGATCTGGGGGGCTGCGACGCCGGCGCGTCCGGGCGGGCGGACGCTGTCGACGAGGTCCTCGACGAGGCCGCGGACGCCGACGTCGACCGTCTCGATGGTCGTGGACGGGGTCTTCAGCACCGGGTCCCCGAAGATGCGGATCTGGCGTTCGGTCATGTGGTGCGCTCCCTCAGGGCCTCCTCCGCGCTCAGGAGGGCGTTCTCGACGACTTCGCTCGCTGCGGGGTGCGGCCAGTACTGGCTGCGGGCGAGTCCGCGGATGCCGGTGCCGGCGCTGGCGGCCTGGACGAGCGGCTGAATGAGGATACTGGCCTGCGGCCCGATGATGTGCGCGCCGAGGAGGGCGCCGTCGAGTCCGACGACCAGGAGGCAGGCGCTGGAGTCGTCCTCGAGCGCCCAACCGAAGGCGGTGGAGCCGTACTCCTGGGTGACGGTGACGACGTCCAGGCCCTGGTCCCGCGCTTCGGCCGCGGTGAGTCCGAAGTGGGCGATCTGCGGGTGGGCGAAGATCGCGCCGGGCACCGGGGAGAGGGTGTTCGAGAGCAGCTCCCCCGGATGCAGGAGGTTGTGCGCCACGAGGCGCGCCTCGTGGTTGGCGACGTGCTTGAGCTGCCAGCGGGACGACACGTCGCCGAGGGCGAAGAGGCCGGGCACGGGGCGGCCGCCGGAGAGCACGCGCTGCTCGGTGTCGACGCTGATCCGGCCGTCCTCGTGCAGGTCGATCCCGACGGAGGCGGCGGCGACCGTGTCGCTGTTGGGGTCGCGGCCGAGGGCGACGAGGAGCAGGTCGGTCTCGACCGTCGCGCCGTCGCTGAGGGTGACGCGGAGGCTGTCCGGGCGGGCGTCGACGCTCTCGGCGCTCACTCCGGTGAGCACGGTGTACCGCTCGGCGGCGATCCCGGTGAACCGGCGCGAGACGTCCTCGTCGAGGGCGCGGAGGAGGCGATCGCCGCGGACGGCGACGGTCACTGCAGTGCCGAAGGAGGAGAAGACGTGGGCGAACTCGACGGCCACCGCGCCGCCGCCGAGGATCAGCATCCGCTCGGGGAGCTCGTCGAGCCGCATCACCGAGGAGGAGTCCTGGATCCGGGGGTCGGGCTCGTACGCCGCGAGAAGCGGCCTGGGTCGCGAGCCTGCGGCCACGACCACCTGCGGTGCGCTGATGCGGGCACCGCTGGCGCTGACGAGGACGTGCGGGCGGTCGCCGTCTCCGAGCGACTCGAAGCCGAAGCTCTCGCGGAGGACGGTCACGTTCGGGGAGCGCTGATCGCGGTACTCGAACCCGCCCTCGCTGATCGCGTCGATCCGGCCGAAGACCCGGTCGCGCACCTCGGCCCACTCGGGGCGGCGGAGGCGGGAGTGGACGCCGATCGGGCCGCCCTGGTCGACGTCGGTGACCACGTCGGCGACATGGACGAACATCTTCGTCGGGATGCAGCCGGCGTTGAGGCAGGTGCCGCCGAACCACTCGCCGTCGTCGAGGATCGCGACCCGCAGGCCGTCGAACTCCGGACCGACGATCGAGTTGCCGGAGCCGGCCCCGATGACGATCAGATCGAAGGCGTCGGTGGACGCGTCGGGTCCGTCGGTGCGGTCCTGGAACGCGGCGGACACCGCTTCGGAGCCCCGGGGCTCAGACACGTCGGACCGGCATGCCCTCGACCACGAGCGCGGCGAGCAGGCGAGCGGCGTCCTTCGTCCCCTCGCGCAGCTGCTCCCACTTCACCACGGAGCCGGCGGCGAGCACCGGGTCGTAGGGGATGCGGACGATGTCCCGGACGCGGGAGCGGAAGTGAGACTCGATCTCCTCCAGCTTCACCAGGCTCGTGCCCTGCGTCGCCGTGTTGAGCGCGACGACCGCGTTGCGCACGAGGGCGCCGTAGCCGTTCGCGTCCAGCCAGGTGAGGGTCTCGGAGGCGAGGCGGGCCTCGTCGACGCTGCCGCCCGAGACGATCACCACCGTGTCGGCGCGCTGCAGCGTGGGCCGCATCACCGAGTGCACGATGCCCGTGCCGCAGTCGGTGAGCATGATCGAGTAGAAGCGCTCGACCAGGTCGGCGACCACGTTGTAGTCGTCCTCGTCGAAGGCCTCGGAGAGCTGCGGATCGGTGTCGGAGGCGAGGACGTCGAGGCGGGTCTCGTCACGGGAGACCATCGTCGAGAACTCGGTGAACCCGGTCACGCCGGCCGCGCGGTTCACGACGTCGCGGACGGTCGCCCGCGTCTGCTTGGGGACGCGCTCGGCCAGGGTGCCGCGGTCGGGGTTCGCGTCGACCGCGATGATGCGGTCCTCGCGAGCGTCGGCGAGGGCCATGCCCAGGAGCGTCGTGACCGTCGTCTTGCCGACGCCGCCCTTGCGGGTCATCACCGGGACGAAGCGGGTGCCGCCCTCGAACTGCCGGCCGATCCGCTCGTCCATCGCCTTCCAGGCCTTCACCTTCGCGGAGTCGCCGAGGTTGACCGTGTGGAAGGTGAGGCCGTACAGGAAGCGGTGCCAGCCTCCCGTGGGAGCGGGGCGGGTCTTGCGGTTGACCTCCAGGAGCCTGTCCGGGGTGAGCATCGACGCCGACTCGGGGACGGCGGCACTCGGCGTGGACGGGGCGGGAGCGGCGCTCGAGGACTCGGCGCGGAGGCGGTCGCGGCGGGTGGGGACGGCGGCGGGCTCCCCCACGGACTCGGACGCCGCGGGCTTCTCGGCGGACTCCGCTCGAGCGGGGATCCCCGCCGAGACCGGTCCGTTCGCGACAGACGGGTGCGCGGGAGCCGGTGCGGGGGTCGGAGCAGGACTCGGCTCCGGCGGCACGAGAGCGTGCGAATGCGAGGGCGGCAGGCCGAGGCGGCCGACGTCGATCGCGTCCTCGTCCTCGACCGGAGCGGGGGCGGTGGAGCGGCGCCGCGGGCCGGGCGGCGTGATCCGCACGCCGTCGGGCAGGAGGGTCGGAGCGGTGTCGCTCGCTCGCGGGGAGTACTGTCCCGATTCCCGAGCCGCGTCCATGGCGGTCCGCGGCGTGGGACCGGTGCCGGTGTCGGGCTGTTCGTCGTTGCGCTCATCCATGCGAACGAGCCTCCTTCCGCTCAGGACGAGTGTACCGGCGGGCCCGGATCGCGCCGGGCGGCTTGGTCGGAGCGCGCCCCGACTGCTAGTGCAGCCCGCCCCCGGAAGCGGCGCGGACGGCGCGTGCAGCGAACGGTTAGGTTCTGCCGCCCGGAGGAACGTAAAGTAGTCAGCCATGCATGTACTCAGCGTGAGCTCCCTCAAGGGCGGCGTCGGCAAGACCACGGTGACGCTCGGCCTTGCATCCGCGGCGTTCTCGAAGGGCCTGCGAACGCTGGTCGTCGACCTCGACCCTCAGTCCGACGTGTCGACCGGAATGGACATCAACGTCGCCGGCCACCTCAACATCGCCGACGTCCTGACGTCGCCGAAGGAGAAGATCGTCCGCTCGGCGATCGCCCCCTCCGGCTGGACCAAGGAGCACCACGGCACGATCGACGTGCTGATCGGCAGCCCCTCCGCGATCAACTTCGACGGGCCGCACCCCAGCATCCGCGACATCTGGAAGCTCGAGGAGGCCCTCGCGAGCGTCGAGGCCGACTACGACCTCGTGCTGATCGACTGCGCCCCCTCGCTCAACGCCCTCACGCGCACGGCGTGGGCCGCGAGCGACCGCGTCGCCGTCGTCACGGAGCCGGGCCTGTTCTCGGTGGCCGCCGCCGACAGGGCGCTCCGGGCGATCGAGGAGATCCGCCGCGGACTCAGCCCGCGCCTCCAGCCGCTGGGCATCATCGTCAACCGGGCCCGCGTCCAGTCGCTGGAGCACCAGTTCCGGATCAAGGAGCTGCGTGACATGTTCGGGCCGCTCGTCCTCAGCCCGCAGCTCCCGGAGCGCACGTCTCTCCAGCAGGCGCAGGGCGCGGCGAAGCCCGTCCACGTCTGGCCCGGAGAGAGCGCTCAGGAGATGGCGCACAACTTCGACCTGCTGCTCGACCGCGTCATCCGCACCGGTCGTATCGGCGAGCAGGTCCCCGCCGCGACCTAGGGGCGCGGGTCCGCCGGACGCATCCGGCTCAGGGTCTCGAGACGCGGGCGGTGCCCGCTGGTCGAGCCGTGACGGGAGCGGTGTCGGCGGACGCTCGGCGTGTCTGCCCGGCGTGGAAACTCGACAGTCGTGCGGCGCCCGCTCCTGATCGGCTGAGCGAGCGGAGGAGACACGGGAGTCCCCGGGGACGCTGCTGAGTCGTGAGACGCCGGCGGTCAGCCGACGCGGCGGGAGGCGCGCCGCTGGGCGAGCTCGTCGCCCGGGTCGACCGACTGGTGGTCGAGCTCGACGAGGCTCGACTCGACCTCGCGGAGGACCTTGCCGACGGCGATGCCGAAGACGCCCTGGCCGCGGCTGAGCAGGTCGATGACCTCGTCGTTCGAGGTGCAGAGGTAGACGCTCGCGCCGTCGCTCATCAGCGTCGTCTGCGCGAGGTCGTCGACCCCTGACTCGCGGAGCTGGTTGACCGCCGTGCGGATCTGCTGGAGCGAGATCCCGGTGTCGAGGAGGCGCTTGACCAGCTTCAGCACGAGGATGTCGCGGAAGCCGTAGAGGCGCTGCGTGCCGGAGCCGGACGCGCCGCGCACGGTCGGCTCGACGAGCTCGGTCCGCGCCCAGTAGTCGAGCTGCCGGTAGGTGATCCCCGCGGCGCGGGCCGCGACGGCCCCGCGGTAGCCCGCGTCGGCGTCGAGCTCGGGCAGTCCGTCGGTGAACAGGACGAGGTCGCGCTGGCCGCTGACGTCGCGGCTGACTTCTCTCATCCCTGTGCCTCTCGGATCCGGACGCCGGATCCTCCGAACGCGCTCCCTACCGTACCGACCGGCGCAGGCCGAGTAAACGACATCGGCCTCGGCGCCGCGGCGTGTCGCCCCGGCCGGCCGTCCGCCGGCGGTGCGGCCCTCACGAGCGGGCGATCCGCGACAGGGCGCTGCGGACCATCGCCCCGCGGATGGTGCCCAGCTGGGTCGCGAGGCCCACTGCGTTCTCGGCGGCTCCGGCGGATCCCGAGGCCTCTCCGCGGCGGGCGCTGGAGGCGACGACGCTCTCGATGAGCGACATCTCGCGCTCGACCGCGACGCGGAGCGGTCGGAGGTGGCGGGGCTCGATGCCCGACCGCCCCAGCTCGACGAGCGCCCTGAGCGTCGTCACGGCCTCGTCTCCGAACACGTCACCGCCCCGCACGAGCCCGGCGGCGATGGCCTCCTGGACGAGAGCGGGCGTCGCACCGGACTCGGCCGCGAGGCCCTCGCGGGTCAACCGCGTGGCGGGGCCGAGGAGCGAGGCGCTCGGACCCCCGACGCCGGCCGGCAGGGCGGGCTCGCGTCCGGCGTCGATGTCGTCGAGGTACCCGCGGATGACCTTGAGGGGGAGGTAGTGGTCGCGCTGCAGCGCGAGGATCATCCGGAGCCGCTCGACGTCGGAGCCCGAGAACTTGCGGTAGCCGGAGTCGGTGCGGGCCGGCGAGACGAGCCCCTGCTCCTCGAGGAAGCGCAGCTTGGACGGGGTCACGTCCGGGAATTCAGTGGTCAGCCTGGCCAGCACCTGCCCGATGCTCAGCAGAGCGGCGGAGCCGGTGGGGAGGGCGCGCGCGGAGGAGCGGCCCACGGCTCACGCGTCCGGAGCGGCGACGAGGTCGGCGCGGGACGCGTAGAAGGTGAGACGGAACTTGCCGACCTGCACCTCGGAGCCGTCGGTGAGGATCGCGGACTCGATCCGGACCCCGTCGAAGTAGGTGCCGTTCAGCGAGCCGAGGTCGTGGACCTCGAACGCCGTGCCGCGGCGGACGAACTCGGCGTGCCGACGCGAGACCGTGACGTCGTCGAGGAAGATGCCCGCGTCGGGGTGGCGGCCGACCGTCGTGGAGTCGGTGTCGAGGAGGAAGCGGGCGCCGGTGTTCGGTCCGCGGCGCACGACCAGCAGCGCGGAGCCGGAGGGCAGTGCGCCGACGGCCTCGGCCTCCTCGCGGGACGCGCGGTTGTCGAGCGCGGCGAGCTGGGCGCCGATGTCGTCGGTGAACGTCAGAGTCGTCTCCGTCGACGGCTCACCGGGAACGGAATTGTGCTGGGCGGATGATGCTCCACCGACGGGCTCGACCAAGACGTACCTCCTGTCAGGTCAGCGTATCCGAATCGTGACCCTCGTCGGACCCCTGAGCACCTGTGCGGACCCCCAGGACGAGGTCCCGCGTCTGGACGGCGTAGACGATCCCGGCCCACCAGTAGAGGAACGCGCCCCACAGCGCGAAGGCCCAGGCGATGGGGAGGGAGGCGGGCGCGAGGGCCGGGAACGCCTGCCCCAGCATGATCAGCGGGAGGGCGTAGAAGAGGCAGAAGGTCGCGAATTTGCCCAGGTGGTGCACGGGAAGCGGTCCGTAGCCGTTGTTCGCCAGGACGACCGCCAGGACCACGAGCACGAGGTCGCGGGCCAGCAGCACGGCGACCAGCCACCAGGGCACCAGGCCGCGGGCCGCGAGGCCCAGGACGGTGGCGAAGATGTAGAGGCGGTCGGCGGCCGGATCGAGGACGCGGCCGAGGCGCGTCATCTGGTCGAAGCGGCGCGCGATCCAGCCGTCGAGGTAGTCGGTGAGGCTCGAGACGACGAGGGTCAGGAGTGCGAGCGCGTCCTCGCCGAGGACCACGAGCACGAGGAACACCGGCACCAGGGCCAGGCGCACCATGCTGAGGACGTTCGGGACCGTCCAGATCCGGTCCTCACCGGTGCGCGCCATGCGCCCAGCCTAGGCGGGGCGCACGGCGGCCCGGTCAGCGCTTGTCGCGCCAGACCCGCTCGAACGGAAGGCGCCAGGCGTGCGGCGCGATCAGCTGGTGGATCGCGTTCGGCCCCCAGGAGCCGGGCGCATAGAGACGGACGGGCGGCGGATCCTGCAGGAGGGGCGCGGAGACCTCCCAGAGCCGCTCGATGCCCTCCGCCGTGGTGAACAGCGTGTGGTCCCCGCGCATCGCGTCGAGGATCAGGCGCTCGTAGGCCTCGAGCGCGTCGCCTGCGCGATCGGTCTCCTGGAGCGCGAACTGCATGCTCAGCTTGTCGAGCCGCATACCGGGACCGGGGCGCTTGCCGTAGAACGAGAGCGAGACCTTCGAGGCGTCCGCCAGGTCGAAGGTGAGGTGGTCCGGGCCGTGTGCGCCGACTCCGGAGCCCTGCGGGAACATGCTCTTCGGCGGCTCGCGGAAGGCGATCGAGATGATGCGCTGGCCCTCGGCCATCCGCTTGCCTGTGCGGAGGTAGAACGGCACTCCGGCCCAGCGCCAATTGTCGATCTCGCACTTCAGTGCGACGAAGGTGTCGGTCTCGGAGTCGGCGGCGACGCCCGGCTCGTCGCGGTAGCCGATGTACTGGCCTCGCACCACGTTCTCGGGGTTCAGCGGGCGCATCGAGCGGAAGACCTTGTTCTTCTCCTCGCTGATGGCCTGGGGCTCCAGCGCGGTGGGCGGCTCCATCGCCATGAACGCCAGCACCTGGAAGAGGTGGGTGACGACCATGTCCTTGTACGCACCGGTGGACTCGTAGAACTCCGCTCGGCGGTCGAGCGTGAGGCGCTCGGGGATGTCGATCTGGACGTGATCGATGAAGTTGCGGTTCCAGATCGGCTCGAAGAGGCCGTTCGCGAAGCGGAAGGCGAGGATGTTCTGCGCCGGCTCCTTGCCGAGGAAGTGGTCGATCCGGAAGATCTGCTCCTCGCTGAAGGTCTCGTGGAGCTCCGCGTTGAGGACGACAGCGCTTTCGAGGTCGACGCCGAACGGCTTCTCCATGATGATGCGCGATCGCTCGACCAGCCCGGCCTCGGCGAGCATCCGCACGACCGAGAGCGCGGCCCTGGGCGGGACGCTGAGGTAGTGCAGCCGGCTCACGTCCGGACCGAGGACCGCCTCGGCGTCGGTCACGGCGGCGGCCAGCGCGGCCGGTCCGGCGGACTGAGGGACGTAGCGGAGCTTGGACGCGAACTCGTCCCACTGCGCCGGCGTCAGGGAGCGGCTCCCGAACTCGTCGTAGGCCAGCTTCGCGAACGCGCGGAACGAGGCGTCGTCGTGCTCCTCGAGCGAGGTGCCGACGATCTGCAGGTCCGGCGCGAGGGACGAGAGCGCGAGGTGGGCCATCCCCGGGATGAGCTTCCGCCGGGCCAGATCGCCGACCGCGCCGAACAGCACGACGACATGAGGTGCCGCCTGCTCGGTCTGGACGGCGGGAGCGGGGGGTGCGGTTGTCACGGTCACCCCTCGATCATTCCAGTTCGGATCGTGACGCAGGCGTCATGTGCTCGATACGCACCGCCGCTAAGGTCTCTCCCGTGCCTCCGTTCTCCGACGCGTCCGCCGCGCCTGCAGCACCCGCCTCCGCCACCGCTCCCTCCTCCGCCGACGGGACGACCGCGCCTCCGCTCGACGAGAGGATCCGCGCCGACGTCCATCTGCTGGGCGAGCTGCTCGGTCAGGTCCTCCGCGAGTCGGGCGAGCCCTCCCTCTACGAGGACGTGGAGCGCCTGCGCGCGCTCACGATCAGCGCCTACGACAGCGGCGACGCGGCCGGGACCGCGGAGGCGGAGGAGTTCGTCGCCTCGCTCACGCTCGAGCGCGCCGAGGAGGTCGCCCGGGCCTTCACCTGCTACTTCCACCTCGTGAACGTGGCGGAGGAGTTCCACCGCGTCCGCGTGCTGCGCCGCCGTGAGGCCGACGCCGGTGCGCAGTCGCCCGAGGACTCGATCCTCGCCTCGATGCGCCGGCTGACCGGGGAGCTCGGGGAGGACGAGGCGTTCGCGCGCCTGTCCCGACTGGAGTTCCGCCCGGTCCTGACGGCGCACCCGACCGAGGCCCGCCGCCGCGCCGTGGCCTCGACCATCCGCCGCATCAGCGACCTGCTCGAGCAGCGCGACGACCCGCGCATGGGCGGCGTCGTGCTCGTGGAGATCCGCCGCCGGCTGCTGGCCGAGGTCGACACTCTGTGGCGCACCGCTCCGCTGCGCGAGTCCAAGCCCACCCCTCTCGACGAGGTGCGCACGGCGATGAGCGTCTTCGACGAGTCGCTGTTCTCGGTGCTCCCCCGCGTCTACCGCCGCCTCGACGACGCCCTGCTCGGCGAGGGCTCGGGCACCCGGGCACCGGTCGCACCGGCCTTCGTCCGCCTCGGCACCTGGATCGGCGGCGACCGCGACGGCAACCCCTTCGTCACCGCCGAGACCACCCTCGCGGCGGTGGACATCGCCTCCGAGCACGTCCTCATGGGCCTGGAGCGCGTCGCCCGCCGCGTGGGCCGCGCGCTGACCCTCGACGCGTCGACCACTCCCCCGTCGGCAGCCGTCGAGGCGCTCTGGGCCTCCTGCGTCGAGCGCGCTCCCGAGCTCGCCGCCGACATCGCCGAGCGCTCGCCCAACGAGGCTCACCGCCGCGTCCTGCTGTTCGCGGCCGAGCGCCTGGCCGCCACGCGGACCGCGGGACCGCTGGCCTACTCCGCCGCGGGTGAGCTGCTGGCCGAGCTGCGCACCCTGCAGGAGTCGCTGGTCGAAGCCGAGGACGTCCGCGCCGCGTACGGCGACCTCCAGGACTTCGTCTGGCAGCTCGAGACGTTCGGCTTCCACCTCGCCGAGATCGAGGTGCGCCAGCACTCGAAGGTGCACCGCGAGACGATCGCGGCGATCCGCGCCGGCGAGGAGCTCGACGAGCGCGGCCTCGAGGTCCTGTCGGTGTTCCGCGCGATCGCGAAGGTCCAGGAGCGCTTCGGCACCGACGCGGCGAGGCGCTACATCGTCTCCTTCACGCAGTCGGCCGACGACCTGAGGACGGTCTTCGAGCTGGCGGAGGCGGCGACCGACGGCGTGCCGCCGATCATCGACGCGGTCCCGCTCTTCGAGACCTTCGCCGACCTCGACGCCTCGACCGACATCCTCGCCGAGATGATCCGCCTCCCCCAGGTGCAGGCGCGCCTCGCGGCCACCGGCAACCGCCTCGAGGTGATGCTCGGCTACTCCGACTCGTCGAAGGACGTCGGGCCGGTCTCGGCGACGCTCGCGCTCTACGACGCGCAGGCGCGCATCGCGCAGTGGGCGGCCGATGAGGGCATCGTGCTCACGCTGTTCCACGGCCGCGGCGGAGCGCTCGGCCGCGGCGGCGGGCCGGCCAACCGCGCCGTCCTCGCGCAGCCGCCCGGGTCGGTGGACGGCCGCTTCAAGCTGACGGAGCAGGGCGAGGTCATCTTCGCCCGCTACGGCAACCCGGACATCGCCACGCGGCACATCGAGCAGGTGGCGGGAGCGACGCTGCTCGCCTCCTCGCCCGCGGTCGGCGAGCGCAACGCCGGCGCCGCGGAGCGCTTCGCCGAGGTGGCGGCGACGATGGACCGCGAGTCGCGCCGCCGCTTCTTCGAGCTCGTGAAGGCCGACGGCTTCGCACCGTGGTTCGCCCGGGTCACCCCGCAGGAGGAGGTGGGCCTGCTCGCCCTCGGCTCGCGTCCGGCCCGCCGCGGCCTGTCCGTCGAGTCGCTCGAGGACCTGCGCGCGATCCCGTGGGTCTTCGCCTGGACCCAGGCGCGCGTCAACCTGACCGGCTGGTTCGGCCTCGGCAGCGCGCTCGAGGCCGTCGGCGACCTGGACCTGCTCCGCGAGGCGTACGCCTCCTGGCCGCTGTTCACGACGATGGTCGACAACGTCGAGATGTCGCTCGCGAAGACCGACGAGGGCATCGCCCGCCGCTACCTCGCCCTCGACTCCCGCGACGACCTCGCCGGACTCGTGCTCGACGAGATGGCGCTCACCCGCCGGTGGGTGCTCTCGATCACCGGCGAGGAGAGCCTGCTCACCGGCCATCGCGTGCTCGGCCGGGCGGTGCGCCTGCGCACCCCGTACGTCAACGCGCTCTCGCTCCTGCAGCTGCGCGCGCTGAAGGCGCTCCGCACCGACCCGGGCGGATCCGGGACGGAGCAGAACCAGCGGCTGCTCCTGCTCGCGGTCAACGGAGTCGCGGCGGGGCTGCAGAACACCGGCTGATCCCGCCCCGGAACGACGGAACCCCCGGCGGCCTCACGGCTGCCGGGGGTTCTCGTGCGTCTGCGGGCGCCTCCCGCCTGCGGAGCGGGTCGAGGCGCCGGGCGGATCAGGCCTGCGGGGCGGCGCCGGCCTCCTGAGCGGCCTTCGCCTCCTCGTACTGGCGGCGCACCTCGACCATGTCGAGGCCGCGGACCTGCTCGATCAGGTTGTCGAGCGCGGGGGCGGGCAGGGCGCCGGGCTGAGCCATCAGCGGGACGCCGTCGCGGTACACCACGAGGGTGGGGATGGAGGAGATGCCGTAGCTCGCGGCGAGCTGCTGCTGGTCCTCCGTGTCGACCTTCGCGAAGGTGATGTCGGCGTTCTTCTCGCTCGTGGCCTCGAAGACCGGAGCGAACTGCTTGCACGGGCCGCACCAGTCGGCCCAGAAGTCGATGAGGACGATGCCGTCGGCGATCGTCTGGTCGTGGGAGTCGAGGGTCATCGCAGTCGTAGCCATGGGGGATGCAACCGGGTGCCCCCGCGGCCTATTCCCGGGCGGGATCGAGGAGGTCGAGCAGCGAGCGCGGACCGACCACGGCGGCCCCGAGCGCCTCGACGCGGGCGGCCAGTCCCCGGTCGGCCGTCACGACGACCGCGGTCTCGAGCGCTCCGACCAGGTCGACGACCGCGTCGTCGCCCGAGCCGTCGGCCGCCTGGACCGTCAACCGCGATGCGGGAGCACCGGCCTCCGGACGGGCGGCGCGCGCCGCTCCCTCGAGCACCACGGCGATGCGGGGCCAGACCGTGTCGGCGTCGATCCCCAGGAGACGGCCGGGGACGCCGGCCCCCGCGAGGCGGGCCAGGGACGCGAGGAGGCGCTCCGCGGCGCCGGCGCGGTCGCGCCACCAGCCGTCGGGGCGGGAGCCGACCACGTTGGCGGCGTCCACGACGAGCACCGGGATCGAGGAGCCGAGCACGCGCAGACCCGGCCAGGCCGCCCCGAAGCCCGGGTGCAGCGGCAGGGAGTCGACGTCGTCCGGGGCGACCCAGCGCAGCTCGGTGCTCTCGGCGTCGCTGATGCGGGGAGTGAAGTGCTCGCGGGAGTCGGCCAGGACGGTGGAGTAGCTCCACGGGCCGATCACGACGACGCTGGAGAGCACGGGCAGTATCAGGTCGGCGGGGACGCCCGCCTCCTCCTCCGACTCCCGGAGGGCCGCCTCGAAGGCCGTCTCCTCGGGGTGACGGGCCCCGCCGGGCAGCCCCCAGGTGTCCCCGAAGTGGCTCCAGCTCACGCGGTGCTGGAGCAGGACGCGTCCCGACGGATCGCGCAGGAGGAGGCCGGCGGCGCCGAAGCGCCCCCAGAAGCGGCGTCCGTCGCCGATCTCGACCCAGCCGTCGCCGAGCGACGCGTCGAAGGGGTGGCGCGGGAGCACGGCGTCCGCGCCGGGGTCCTCGCTGGTCATGCCCTCCAGCCTCCCACACCGCGCCCGCCGCACCCGACTCCGACGGGCTGGCAGAATCGGACGATGCGCCGCTCGAGACCCCTCCGCCTCGCGACGCTCGCCTGGCTCGCGCTGATCGCCCTGATCACGCTGACGCCCGCGCCCTACCCGGCCGGGGAGCCGAACGCGCTGATCCGCGGGATCATCGCCTTCCTCGCCTCCACGCCGCTCACCGGCTGGTTCGACTTCGACGTGGCGGAGTTCACCGCGAACGTGCTGCTCTTCGTGCCGCTCGGTGCGCTGGTCGCCGCGCAGCTGCCGCCGGGGCGCCGCCTGTGGGCCGCCGCCATCGGCCTCGGGGTCTCGGCGGCCGTCGAGACCGCGCAGCTGCTGTGGCTGCCGACCCGCGTCTCCGACCTGCAGGACCTGGTCTCGAACGGCAGCGGCTCCGGGATCGGCGCGCTGCTGACGGTCGCGCTGCTCCGCTTCTCCCCCCGCCGCCGCTCCCGGAAGGACCGCACCGCCCATGCCCGCTGAGACCCTCGTCGTCCTCGACCGACCCTCTCTCGACGCGGAGGCGCACTCGCCGGGAGGAGCCGCGCACCGCATCGATCCGAGCGGGCGCGGCGATCTGGACGTCACCGACCTCGGCTTCACGCGTGGCGACGGCGTGTTCGAGACGATCAACCTGGTCGACGGACGGCTGCAGGCGCTCGACGCGCACCTGGACCGCTTCGAGCGCTCGGCCCGGATGCTCGACCTGCCCCGGCCGGACCGGGCCGCCTGGCTCGAGGCGATCGGAGCGGCGGTGGCCGCGCACCCGCGCGTCGCCGAGGCGATGGTGAAGACGATCCTGACCCGCGGCGTCGAGGGCGGCGGGCGGCCCACCGGCGTCGTCTTCGTGCAGACCAGCCCGGACTTCGGCCCGGCCCGCCGCGACGGCGTGCGCGCGGTGCTCCTGGACCGCGGGCTGCGCTCGGACGTGCAGACGACGTCCCCCTGGCTGCTCGCCGGGGCGAAGACGCTCTCGTACGCCGTGAACCGCGCGGCCGCGCGGGAGGCCGCCCGGCGCGGTGCCGACGACGCCCTGTTCGTGTCGAGCGACGGCTACCTGCTCGAGGGGCCGACCTCGAACCTCGTGCTGCTGACGAACGGCGAGCTCGTGACTCCCCCGCCGAGCTTCGGGCTGCTGCCCGGGACCACGCAGGCCGACCTGTTCGCGCTCGCCCCCGGCCTCGGCCTCGGGACGGCCGTGCGTCCGCTGCGCGCGGACGACCTGGAGGCCGCGGACGCGGCGTGGCTGGTCTCGAGCGCACGCAACGCCGCTCCCGTCCGCGCCGTCGACGGGGCCGACCGCCGCATCGACGCCGACCTCTCTGCCCGGATCAACGCCGCACTGCTCGCCCGCTGAGACTCCGGACCTCCCCCGCGGGACGCCCCGCGCCGAGCGCGGACGGCGTCCCGGAGGAGAGAGGGCTCAGGAGAGGCCGTCGACGTCCGCGGGGCCGCGGCCGATGAGTCCGCCGCGGACGTGCTCGACCGTGGGGTCGAGCTGGACCGGCTCGCGCTCGTCCGCCGCCTCGTCGTTGATGACGGCCGACACGATGCCGCGCCAGTCGGTGCCCTCGGCCACGGCGTCCTCGGAGCCGACGCGGCGCGTGACGAACACGGCCTCCGACTCCTCGCCCGCGTGCGAGATGACGGCGAGGACGCCGACGGTGCGACCGCCCGGGTGCTCGATCCGCCACTCCTCGTGCCCGGACGGGACGAGCGAGAACTCCAGGCCCGCGTGCGGGAAGCCGGTGGGGCGCAGCTCGGACGGGGATCCGCTCTGCGGAGGCGCGCCACGGGTGGGGACCCCGCTGCCCTCGCCGCTCGTCGTGCTCATGCCGACGTCGCCGCGGGTTCCGCCGGCCCCGAAGCTGTCGTTCGCCGCGACCATGCGGTCGTCGCCGCTCCGCAGCGCGTCGTCCGCTCCGGTGTAGATGCTGTCGTCTCGGTTCATGGGAACCTCCTTGTCGGCGGCCAGTGTAGGACCGCGGGGTGGGTGGCGAGCGGGCGCCGTTCGTAGACTGGGGGGATGCAGATCCCGGTGACCGGTGCAGTGCGGGTGGACGCGTGGCTCTGGGCGGTGCGCATCTACAAGACGCGCTCCGCCGCGACGACCGCGGCCCGGGCCGGCCACATCCGCGTCAACGGCGAGCGGGCCAAGGCGGCGCAGACCGTGCGGGTCGGCGACGAGGTCCGCGCCCGGATCGGCGGCTTCGACCGGGAGCTGATCGTCCGCGGACTCGTGGTCAAGCGGGTCGGTGCGCCGGTGGCTGCCGAGTGCATGGAGGACCGGACGCCCCCGCCGCCTCCCCGGGAGTCCGCGCCGGGCGTGATCGTCCGGGACCGCGGAGCGGGCCGCCCGACCAAGCGCGACCGGCGCGACATCGAGCGGCTCCGCGGGTTCTGACGCCGCGGACGGCCTGCGGCGCGGCGCCTCAGGGGGCGAGGGCGCGCAGGCGCTCCAGGAGCCCCTCCGCCGCCTCGTCGAGGAACCGCTGCTGCAGCTCGTCGCCGACCTGGACGAGGGCGATGTCGGTGAAGCCCGCCTCGATGTAGGGCACGAAGCTCTGGGCGAGCTCGTCGAGGTCGGGGCCGCAGGCGATCTGCTCGGCGACGTCCTCCGGGCGCACGAACTGGCTCGCTCCGGCGAAGCCGGCGGGGGTCGGCAGATCGGAGTTGACCGCCCAGCCGCCGGCGAACCAGCGGAACTGCTCGTGGGCCAGCGCCACTCCCTGCTCCTTGTCGGGCGCCCAGCAGATCGGGATCTGGCCGATCGTGCGCGAGGGGGCGGCGTCCGCACCGCGGACCGCGGTCCACTGCGAGATCAGCTCGGCGTCGGGCTCGGTCGTGATGAGGTGGTCGCCGATCGGCGCGAAGCGGGCGATCGACTTCTCTCCGGAGACCGCGAGGCCGATCTCGACCGGCTTGTCCGGCAGGTCCCAGATGCGGGCGGAGTCGACGCGGAAGTACTCGCCCTCCCAGGTCACCAGCTCGCCGGTGTGCAGCTCGCGGATGAGGTGCACGGCCTCCTCGAGCATGTCCTGGCGCACGGCGACCGAGGGCCAGCCCTCGCCGACGACGTGCTCGTTGAGGTTCTCGCCCGAGCCGAGGCCGAGCGTGAAGCGGTCGTCCGAGAGGATCGCGAGCGTCGCCGCCTTCTGCGCGACCACGGCCGGGTGGTAGCGGATGGTCGGCGCGGTGACGTAGGTCGTGAGGTCGATGGTCGACGTGGCCTGCGCGACCGCTCCGAGCAGCGTCCAGGCGTAGGAGGCGTGCCCCTGCTCGGTCAGCCACGGCGAGTAGTGGTCGCTCGAGACCGCGAACTCGAAGCCGAGCCTCTCGGCGTCGACCGCGTAGCCCACCAGCTGCTTGGGTCCGCTCTGCTCGGTCATCAGGGTGTATCCGAATCGCACCATGGTCCGTCCTCGTTCCGCTCGTCGTGGGATGCCCGGGGGGCACGTCCATGGTGGGCGGGGCACCGGATGCGCGCTAACCCCTTGCCCCGGTGGCGAGCGGCGGCTAGCGCGGCGTCAGACGAAGCGGATGCGGTTCTGCACCCGGGTGCGGACCTCGAACGACTCTCCGTACCCGCCGAGGCGCGGATCGTCCGTGCCGGAGCGCAGCAGCTGCGGCAGCAGCGAGCGGCGGATGACGACGGCACCCTGGTGCCGGCCGCGCTCGACCTGCTCGAACGGCTGCTCCAGCGCGTCGTCCGGCACGACCACGACGCTCGCCGAGAAGCGGACGCCCAGCTCTCGGCCGAGACGTCGCGCGGCCTTCGCGAGCGAGGCGATCGGCTTCTCGTCCTCGGCGATCCCGGGGCCCTCGAGCTCGCCCTTCTTCAGGCGGACCGGGTCGCCCCAGTCGGCGGAGGTCAGCGCGAGCAGGCCGGCCGGCCCGAGCACGAGGTGGTCGATCTTGAGCCCGCCGTCGCCGACCGCGACGTCGTTCCAGATCGTGTAGGCGATGCCGAGGGCGCCGACGAGCGCGGCCGTCGCCTCCTCGGCCTGGGCCTTCGCGAGCCAGGAGCGCACCTCACGGGGAGCGGAACGGACGATCGCCGGGTCGAAGGGGTCCTCGGTCTCGACGCCTCGGCCGAGCCACTCGCGCACCAGGCGGAGGTAGTACTCGCGTGCCGCGCCGCCCGGGTGACCGTAGGAGCGGGCGCGCACGGCCGAGGCGGTCTGCGGGCGCGGCGAGCCGGTGTACGGCGACCGCGGGGACGACGTCCCGGGGGCGGGGGCTCCTCGGTCGTAGTCGCTGCGGGCGGAGGCGCTGCCGATCCGCTCCCAGGCGAGCTGCACCGCGTGGAACGACGCTGCGTCACCTCCTGTGTCCGGATGGGTCTCGCGGAGGCGGAGCCGGTACGCCCGGCGGAGCTCGTCGTCGGACGCGGTGGCGGCGACGCCCAGCACCTCGTAGGGGGTGCGGGCGGCGTGGCTGTCGGGCATGTGCTTCCGGGAGGGTCGGGGCGGGGGGTTCCGAGTGTATCGACGCCGGCCGGGCGCCCGGTGGGAGCGCGCACCGCGTCGGCTCGGAACGCGCCGAACGCCCGCCGGGGAGCGGGCGTCCGGCGGGGGTCAGCGCGCGAGCAGCTCGCGCACCCGCGGGATGACCTGCGTGCCGTAGAGCTCGATGTTGCGCATGATCGCCGGGTGCGGCAGCGTGCCGGCGCTGTACTTCAGGTCGAAGCGGTCGATGCCCAGAGCCTCGACCGTGCGCGCGATCTTCCGAGCGACCGTCTCGGGCGAGCCGAGGTGGATGGCGCCGTCGGGGCCCGCCTCCTCCTCGAAGCGCTCACGGGTCATCGGGGACCAGCCGCGCTCGCGGCCGATGGCGTCCATCATCGCCTTGTGGTGCGGGAAGTACAGCTCGCGCGCCTCCTCGTCGGTGTCGGCGACGAAGCCGGGCGAGTGCACGGCGACCGGGAGGCGGGGCTGCTCGAGCTGGTCGAGCGCGCGGCCGAAGAGATCGACGTAGGGGCGGAAGCGGGCCGGCGAGCCGCCGATGATCGCCAGGACGAGCGGGAAGCCGTAGCGGGCGGCGCGGACGACCGACTCGGGGCTGCCGCCGACGCCGATCCAGGTGCGGAGGGTGCCGTTGTCGAGGGTCGGGTAGACGCTCTGCTCGGTGAGCGCGGGGCGGGTCGTGCCCTGCCAGGTGACCGGGCCGCCCTGGATCAGGGCGTGGAAGAGGTCGAGCTTCTCCTCGAAGAGGACCTCGTACTGCGCGAGGTCGTAGCCGAAGAGGGGGAAGGACTCGGTGAAGGAGCCGCGGCCGAGGATGACCTCGGCCCGCCCGCCGGAGAGCCCGTCGAGGGTCGCGAAGCGCTGGTAGACCCGGACGGGGTCGTCCGAGGAGAGGACCGTCACGGCGGAGCCGAGGTGGATGCGCTCGGTGCGGGCCGCGATCGCGGCGAGCACGACGTCCGGGGCGCTCACGGCGAAATCGGCGCGGTGGTGCTCGCCGATCCCGAAGAAGTCGATGCCGACCCGGTCGGCGAGCACCCCCTCCTCGACCACGTCGCGGAGGACCTGGCCGTGCGGCAGCGGGGCGCCGTCGGGGCCGGCGGTGACGTCGCCGAACGTGTCGACGCCGAACTTCACTTCATGCATACTCATGGACTTCTGCAACCTCCGGAGGTCGACGGCTATTCCTGCGGGCGGGGTCCGACGTCCCCGTGCAGGAGCTCGTCGGACGAGACGATCCCCGCCGCGAGCGCCGGCTCGCGGTAGGCGCGCCCGAGCGAGGCGACGGTGTCGTGCGCATTCAGGCCGCTCGGGTTCGGCAGCACCCAGAGCGGGGAGCCCGCGACGTCCTCCTCCTGCCTGCCCTGCACCGCCCTGCGGCGTCCGATCGCGATCCGATAGGCGGTGATGCCGACCACCGCGACGGCACGGGGCCGCACCCGCCCCACTGTGGCGACGAGCCGCTGAGCGCCCTCGCGCAGCTCCTCCGCGCTCAGTTCGTCGGCGCGGGCGGTCGCCCGGGCGGCGAGGTTGGTGATCCCGACGCCGCGGGAGACGAGCTCTGCGCGGTCGGCGGCGCTCATCCCCTCGGAGACCCGCGGCGCGCGCTCGAGGATCCCGGCCGCGACGAGCGCCGGATAGAAGCGGTTGCCGGGATGGGCGAAGTGCACGCCGGTGGCGGCGGTCCACAGTCCCGGGATGATGCCGACGAACAGGAGGCGGACGTCGTCGCCCAGCAGGTCCTCGACCGTGCGGTCCTGGAACGCTGCGAGCTCGGCGCGGGTGAACGGCATGCGACCATCCTCCCGCGGCGCAAGTCCTCTCGGCACGAGGTCGCCGGTGCCAGCATGGAGGCATGACGAACGCATCCCAGGACCACCCGATCCAGCACGGCAGCGACGACGCCCAGCTCGACGAGAAGCTGCGCGGCGTGCTGCTGCAGGTCGCCGGCGACGCCGAGCTGCGACCGGAGGAGGACGTCGAGACCCTGCTGCGCCAGCGCCTGCGCGACACGCGGATCTCGATCTCGGACGAGGCGATCCCCGGGCTCGCGAAGCGCATCCCCGGCCTCATGCAGCGCGGGGGCGGCGACGTGAACCCCGGGGCCCACTAGCCCGGAGGGACGGGTGCGCGCCGGGCGGCCGCTCGGCCCCGCGTCGGCCCGCGCTACTCGGGGACCGCCGGGCCCTTGCGGTGGTGGTCGAACACCAGGCTCGTGCGCGTCGAGGCCACCGCCGGGTGCGCCGAGAGGTTCGAGACCACGAAGTCCCGCACGTCGTCGGAGTCGCGGACGGCGACGTGGATGATGAAGTCCTCGGAGCCGCCGAGGAAGAACAGCTGCACCACCTCGGGCAGCGCGCTGATCTCCTCCGCGAAGCGGGTGATCGCCTGGCGCTGGCCGACGCGGATGTTGACGCTGATCAGCGCCTGCAGGGTCAGGCCGAGCGCCGCCGGATCGAGCTCGGCGGTGAAGCCGGTGATCACGCCGCGCTCGACGAGGCCCCGGACGCGTGCGACGCAGGTCGACGGGGCGATGCCGGCGCGCTCGGCGAGCCGGCTGTTGGGCGTGCGCGCGTCGGCGCGCAGGAGGCGCACCAGGGTCCGGTCGACCGGATCCAAGTCGTCGAGGTCGTGCAGATCCTTCGGTGGCATGCGCCCGTTCCCCCTCTCCGCCGACGAACCTTCGGCTCGTGCGCCGACTTCTGACCGATCCTGCGGAATCCCTCCGCTCCTGGCACGATCTTCGCACGATGGGGGCAGAGCCGGTGCAGGATCGGCGCCCACCGCCCGCCCCGCGGGCCGCAGCGAAGGAGCCGCCGTGCGCGTCGGGATCCCCACCGAGATCAAGAACAACGAGAACCGGGTCGCCGCCACTCCGGCCGGCGTCCACGAGCTGGTGCGCCGCGGCCACGAGGTCCTGGTCGAGGCCGGCGCGGGCCTCGGCTCCCGCGTGTCGGACGAGGACTTCCGCAGCGCCGGCGCCCGCGTCGTCGACGGACCCGACGAGGTCTGGGGCGAGTCCGAGCTGGTCCTCAAGGTCAAGGAGCCGATCGAGGCCGAGTACCCGCGGATGCGCCGCGACCAGGTGCTCTTCACCTACCTCCACCTCGCCGCCTCGCGCCCGTGCACCGATGCGCTGCTCGCCGCGGGGACGACCTCCATCGCCTACGAGACGGTCCAGCTCGACGACCGGCGGCTGCCGCTGCTCTCGCCGATGAGCGAGGTCGCCGGGCGCCTGTCGATCACGGTCGGCGCGTACCACCTCATGAGCGCCGTCGGCGGCCGGGGCACGCTGCTCGGCGGGGTCCCCGGCACTCCGAAGGCGAAGGTCGTCGTGATCGGCGGCGGTACGGCCGGCGAGCACGCCGCGGCCAACGCCCTCGGCATGGGGGCCGACGTCACGATCGTCGACCTCTCGCTCCCCCGCCTCGCGCAGCTCGAGAACCGCTTCCAGGGCGCGATCCAGACGCGCGCCTCCTCGGCCTACGAGATCGCCGCGCAGCTGGCGGACGCCGACCTCGTGATCGGCTCCGTCCTCATCCCGGGCGCCAAGGCGCCCAAGCTGGTGACCGACGAGATGGTCGCCACGATGAAGCCGGGCTCGGTACTGGTCGACATCGCGATCGACCAGGGCGGCTGCTTCGAGGGCTCGCGTCCGACCACGCACGACGACCCGGTGTTCCCCGTGCACCAGAGCGTCTACTACTGCGTCGCCAACATGCCCGGCGCCGTTCCTGAGACCTCGACCCGCGCGCTCACCAATGCGACGCTCCCCTACGCGGTCGCGCTGGCCGACCGCGGGTGGCGGGCCGCCCTGGCCGCCGACCCGGCCCTCGTCCGCGGCCTGAGCACCCACGACGGCCGGGTCGCGAACGCCGCCGTCGCCGCGGCCTTCGACCTCCCGGCCGTGCCGGTGGAGTCGCTGCTGGGCTAGGCGCCTGCGGGCGCGAGGCCGAGCCCCCCGAGGATCTCGGCGATCTCCTCGTCCGGAGCGCCGCCCACGTCGACCGTGACGTGGAGCTCGTCGTCGCCGAGGGGCTCGAGCGCCTCGAACTGCGAGTCGAGCAGCGTGGTCGGCATGAAGTGGCCGACCCGCGAGGCGAGCCGCCCGGCGATCCGGTCCCTCGATCCCGCGAGGTGCGCGAAGACGAGGTCGTCGCGGCGCAGGACGTCGCGGTAGCGGCGGCGCAGGGCGGAGCAGGTCACCACGACCGAGGCGCCCGCGGTGATCCGCTGGTCGACGACGCGGGCGATCTCGGCCAGCCAGGGCGCGCGGTCCTCGTCGGTCAGCGGGATGCCTGCGTGCATCTTGTCGACGTTGGCCTGCGGGTGCAGGTCGTCCCCCTCGAGGAACTCCCAGCCGAGTCGGCGCGCCAGGAGCGACGCGACGGTCGACTTGCCGCTGCCGGAGACGCCCATGACGACGACGGCGCGGACGGGGACGGTGGGAAGAGCGGTCATCAGATACCTCCTACGAAGAGACCGATCAGGAGGACCCCGGCGAGCCCGGTCACCGAGACCAGGCACTCCATCACGGTCCAGGTCTTGAGGGTCTGGCCGATGCTGAGCCCGAGGTACTCCTTCACCAGCCAGAAGCCGGCGTCGTTCACGTGCGACAGGAACACCGAGCCGGCGCCGATCGCGAGCACCATGAGGGCGACCATCGGCCCGTCCATGGTCTCGGTCAGCGGCTGGAGGATCCCTGCGGCGGTCACGGTGGCGACGGTCGCGGAACCGGTGGCGACGCGGATCACGACGGCCACGAGCCAGGCGAGCAGGAGCGCCGAGGCGCCGCTCCCCTCCGCGAGCTGGGCGACCACTCCGCCGATCCCGGTGTCGACGAGGACCTGCTTGAAGCCGCCGCCCGCGCCGACGATGAGCAGGATGCCCGCGATCGGCGGCAGCGAGCTCGAGAGCGAGGCCTGCAGCTCGGTGCGGTTCATCCGGCCGCCGCGGCCGAGCAGGACCAGACCGGCCAGGAGCGCGATCCCCAGCGCGATGGTCGGCGTGCCGAGGAAGTCGAGGGCGCCCTTCCAGGCGTCGGAGGAGTCGGGAGCCGCGATGTCGGCGATCGCCTTGCCCAGCATCAGCACGACCGGCAGCAGGATGCTCGCGACGGCGGCGGCGAAGCCCGGGCGGTGCTCGCGCGTCTCGCCCGCTCCCTCGCCGAAGAGCGGCGGCGTCTCCACCGGCGCCCAGCGGGCGGCGATCCGGCCGAAGAGCGGGCCGGCGACGACGACGGTGGGGATCGCGACCAGGACGCCGAACGCGAGGGTCACGCCGAGATTCGCACCGAGCGCGTCGATCGCGACCAGGGGGCCGGGGTGCGGCGGGACGAGCCCGTGCATGACCGAGAGGCCGGCGAGGGTCGGGATCGCCACCTTCATCAGCGGCAGGCCGCTCCGGCGGGCGACCAGGATCACGACCGGGATCAGGAGCACGAGTCCGACCTCGAAGAACATCGGCAGCCCGATCAGCGCGCCGACGAAGCCCATCATCCAGGGCAGCGCCCGGGTGCTCGAGCGGGCGATCAGGGTGTCCACGATGCGGTCCGCCCCGCCGGAGTCGGCGAGCAGCTTGCCGTACATCGCGCCGAGGCCGATGAGGATGCCGACGCCGCCCATGGTGGTGCCGAACCCCAGCGCGAAGCTGGCGACCGCGTCCGCCGCCGCCAGGCCCGCGATCAGGCCCGTGGTCAGCGCTCCGATCAGCAGGGAGACGAAGGGGTGCAGCTTCAGCCAGGTGATCAGCACCACGATCACGGCGATGCCGACGACGGCGGCGAGGATCAGCTGCCCCTGCCCGGCGGTGGTGGCGGGTGCGTCCCCGGCGGCGGCGTGGAGGGCGGGGAGGAGGGTCGGTGTCATGAGCGTCCTTGGTCGAGCCGACGGCCAGCGGTCGGCTTTTGTCCGACATAACCTGCGTGTGTCCCGATCATGCCCGAAGATCGGGCGGGGCGCGACTCCGGCGATGGCAGGATGACCGCATGCCCGCGCCGACGCCCTCGCTGCACCACTCGGTGCTGGACGAGCTCGGCTCGCAGATCGTGCGCGGCGAGCTCGCGCCGGGCACCACCTTCAGCGCCGACGAGCGGGCGGAGCGGCGCGGGGTCTCCCGCTCGGTGATGCGGGAGGCCGTGCGCGTGCTCGAGACGCTCGGGCTCGTGACCTCCCGCCGCCGCGCGGGGACGCGGGTCCAGCCTCCGGAGTGCTGGAACGCCCTGGACACGCGGGTCGTCGCGTGGGGCCTCGACGGCCCGGACCGGCGGCGCCAGCTGCACCAGCTCAGCGAGCTCCGGCTCGGGGTGGAGCCGCTGGCGGCCCGGCTCGCCGCGGCGAACGCGACCGAGGAGCAGCGTCGGGCGCTCACGGAGGCGGGCGACGCCCTCTCGACGCACTCCCGCGCAGCCGACCAGTCCGCCTACCTCGCCGCCGACACCGCCTTCCACCGCTCCCTCCTGGCGGCGTCCGGCAACCGGATGCTCGCGCAGCTGGGTGATCTGGTCGCCGAGGTCCTCGCCGGCCGCACCCGCAACTCGCTCATGCCGCGCGAGGCCGACTCCACGGCGGTGCGGCTGCACCGGGCGGTGGCCGCCGCCGTCGCCTCGGGGGACGCGGACGCTGCGGAGGCCGCGATGCGCGCGATCGTCGAGGAGTCGGACCGGGCGGTGCAGGAGAGCTGACGGGGTTGCACCCCCGCTGCGCCGCGCGCACAGTGGAGCGCATGGTCGAGGGATACACGTCCGCGCAGGTGCGGGCCGCCGAGGCTCCGCACCTGGCCCGGCGGGAGCCGCTGATGCAGCGCGCCGCCGACGGCCTCGCCCGCGAGCTGCGGCTCGTGCTCGCCGGGCGCACCGACCGCTCCCGTCCGGGCTCCGTGCTCGTCCTGGTCGGTCCGGGCGACAACGGCGGAGACGCGCTCTACGCGGCGGCCGAGCTGTCCGCCTCCGGGACCGACGTCGTCCTCGTCCTCACGGCCGAGCGGGTGCACCGCCGGGGCCTCGCTGTGGCGCTCGACGAGGGCTGCGGGCAGGTGTCCGCCGACGACGCGCGCGGCCTCGCGGCGGCGGTGGCGCGTGCGGACGTCCTGGTCGACGGGATCCTCGGCATCGGAGCGACGGAGCCGGCGCTGCGGGGCCGGCCGCGCGTGGTCGTCGGGGCGGTGCTCGACGCGCTGGAGCGGCGGCCCGAGCGCCCGGTGGTCGTCGCGGTCGACCTGCCGAGCGGCATCCATCCCGACGACGGGTCGGTCCCCGATCCGACCGTGCTGCACGCCGACGTGACGGTGACCTTCGGCGCGATCAAGGCCGGTCTGCTGCTGCCCCCGGGCGACTCCTACGCGGGCCGCCTGCGCCTGGTCGACATCGGCCTCGGCCCGGACCTGATCGGAGTGGAGCCCGCTGTCCGCGAGTGAGCGGTGGGCTCAGGACGGAGCGAGCAGGTGCGCCTTCTCCGGGTGCTGCTCGAACCACTGGCCGACGTACCAGCACATCGGGACCACGCTCCGGCCGCCGGACGCCTCGATGTCGTCGACCGCGAACGCGACCAGCTCGCCCGCGAGGCCGCGGCCGCGGAAGGGCGGGGTCGTGAAGGAGCGGACGAGGGAGACGCTGCCGGGCGCCTCGCGGAAGTCGAGGACGCCCACCAGGGCGCCGTCGAGGTGGAGCTCGTAGCGCGACGCGTCGTCCGCCCGGCGGAAGTCCTTGGCCATGCCTCCAGAGTAGGACGGCCCGGGCGGATCAGGCCTCGTCGCCGAGCATCTCGCCGTCGACGTAGAGCCAACGGCCGTCCTCGCGCAGGAAGCGGCTCCGCTCGTGCACGAGGCCGGGGCCCGCGGCCGAGCGGTAGGAGGCGCGGAACTCGACCAGTCCCTCCTCGTCGCCCTCCCCGCCGAACGAGGTGTCGACGATCTGGAGCCGGCGCCACTGGACGTCGGGGTCGAGGTCGATCCGGCGCGGCCGGGTCGAGGGATGCCAGCTCGCGAGCAGGTAGGGGGCGCTGCCGAGGACGTTCGCGCTGTAGCGGCTGCGCATCAGGCGCTCCGCCGTCGGCGAGGGCTCCTCGCCGAGGTGGGCGGGGCGGCAGCAGTCGGCGTAGTGGCGGCGGCTTCCGCAGGGGCAGGAGTCGGCGGGGTGCATCCGGCCAGTGTGACAGGCGGCGCGGCGCCCCCGGCTCGGCCGGCTCCGGCGAGCGCCCGGACTCCCCGCGCCCGCCAGGTGTGCATCCCCTCCACATCCGCTCCGTTGCCTTGAGGGTCCCGCCGGATCGCGGCAACGTGGCCCCCTCATCGACCACGGACGGAAGGAACGACCCGATGCTCACGCTCACCGACAACGCCAGCACCGTCGTCAAGACCATCACCGGGCAGACCGAGACCCCCGTCGAGGGAGGCCTGCGCATCAGCGGCACCGATCTCGACGCCCGCAACTTCGCTGTCGCGGTCGCCGCGGCCCCCGAGTCGACGGACGCCGTCGTGGAGCAGGACGGAGCGCGCGTGTTCCTCGACGTCGCCGCCTCCGTCGCTCTCGGCGACAAGGTCCTCGACGCGCAGGTGGACGAGGGCGGCTCGGTCAGCTTCGGGATCGCTCCGCAGGACTGACCCAGACGACCGGGAGGCCGCCCCCACCGCACTGCGGGAGGGCGGCCTCCGTCGTCCCCGGGATCAGGAGAGGACGTCGCGGGTGGTGAAGCGGCCGATCGCGAGCGACCCGAACACGGCGACGTAGGCGAGCTGGAGCAGGGCGCTCTCGCCGAACGAGCTCCACGCGATCGGGTCGCGCAGGAGATCCGCGAAGTCGAACCACCGGTCCGTCAGCAGGAACGGGTGGAGGGCGTCCAGCTGCGAGAGCGAGCCGACGATCTGCGCCGCGATGGAGACGACGACGGTGGCCGCCATGGCGCCGACCGGCACATCCGTCAGCGTCGAGATGAAGAGGCCGATCGCCGAGAGCCCGACCAGCGAGAGCGCCGCGTACACGGCGATCGCCAGGGCCCGGCCGATCGCGTCGCCGAGCGGGACGGTGCTGCCGGAGAGCAGCGTCACCGGTCCCGCCGGGAAGAGCGCCAGCCCGATCAGGATCCCGACCACCATGACGGTGAGCGCTGCGGCGAGGCAGAAGGCGAGGGAGGCGGCGAACTTCACCGCGAGCAGCCGCACCCGGCCGACGGGGCTGACCAGCAGGTAGCGCAGCGTCCCGAGCGAGGCCTCGCCCGCGATCGCGTCGCCGGCGACGACCCCGACCGTGAGCGGGAGGAACAGCGGCACGGCGACCGTGATCGCGGCGAAGCCGGTGAAGAGGCCGTTGCCGGCGATCGCTCCCACGAAGGACGGTCCGCCTCCGTCGCCGCCCGAGAGCCGCACCGCGACGGCGAGCAGGATCGGGATGGCGGCCAGGGCCGCGAGCAGCGCCCAGGTGCGGCGCCGGAGGAAGAGCAGGGCGAGCTCGGAGGCGAGCAGCGACCCGATCCCTGAGCGGCGGGCGGTCGCGTCAGCGCTCGACATCGAAGCCCTCCCCGGTCAGCTCGACGAAGCGCTCCTCGAGTGAGGGGCGGCGGACGGCGAAGCCGCGGACGCGGACGTCGGCCTGCACGAGGTCGGCGACCAGCGTCTCGGCCGCGAGCCCGGGCGGAAGAGCGGCGACGACCAGCGGCGGATCGGCGGGATGCGGGCCCGGCGCGGTGCGCGGCTCCAGACCCCGGGTGTGCAGGGCCACGATCGCGCGCTCGCGGTCGGGCGTCAGCAGCTCGACCGATGCGGCGTCGCCGCGCAGCTCGTCGAGCCCGCCCTGGGCGACGAGGCGCCCGGTGCGCATGACGGCGGCGTGGGTGCAGAGCTGCTCGATCTCGGCGAGGAGGTGGCTGGAGACGAGGACGGTCGTGCCGTCCTGGTTCAGCCCGCGCACGAGAGCTCGGACCTCGCGGGTGCCCTGCGGGTCGAGGCCGTTAGTGGGCTCGTCCAGCACGATCAGGTCGCGCGGCGAGAGCAGGGCGACCGCGATGCCGAGCCGCTGCTTCATGCCCAGCGAGTAGGAGCCGACCTTCTTGCGGGCCGCGGCCGAGAGACCGACGCGGGCGAGGGCCTCCTTCGCGCGGGTGTCGCGGGTGCGGGACGAGGTGCCCGCCTCCGCGGCGTCGAAGCGCCGGAGATTCGCCGCTCCGGAGAGGAACGGGTAGAAGCCCGGCCCCTCGACCAGCGCGCCCACCCGGGGCAGGACCTCGGCCGCGCGGCGGGGCATGGCCTGCCCGAGGACGGTGATGCTGCCCGCGGTCGGCGCGGCCAGGGCGAGCAGCATCCGGATCGTCGTGGTCTTGCCCGAGCCGTTCGGGCCGAGGAAGCCGAAGACGGCACCGCGAGGGACGGCGAGGTCGAGACCGGAGACCGCCTCCTGGCGCCCGAAGCGCTTGGTGAGGCCCCGCGTCTCGACCGCGAGCTCGCCCGCCGTCACCGAGCGGAGGCCGCGTCGCGGAGCGTCTCGGCCGGGACCGCGCCGGCGAGGACGCGTCCGTCGTCGGTGACGAGGACGGTCAGCAGAACGGAGGAGAGGACGCGGCCGCCGTCGACCGGCGTGGTGACCGCGTCGAGCGAGGAGAGCGCGTCGGTGTCGCCCGCGGGCAGCTCGACGACGCTCGTCCAGCCGGAGCCCGAGGTGATGACGTCGGAGTGCCCGGCGGTGTCCGGGGCGGAGACGTCCGGGGCGTCCGTCGCGTCGTCGACCGGAGCGGCCTGCTCCGTCACCTCGGCTCCGACCGGGGGCGTGAAGGAGAAGAGGGACGCGTCGGGCGTCGAGAAGTCGATGCTCGTGTACGCGACGCTGAACGCGGGAGCGGTGCCCCCGCGAGCGGTCACGGCCACTCCGAGCGGGAGGCCCGTCTCGCCGTCGACCGAGACGGTCACGGAGCCCACCAGGGTGCCGCTGTCGCGGGGCGTGAGCACGAGCTCGTACGCGTCGCGCCCGGCGACGCTGACGTCCGAGCCGACCGCGACCGTGGTCGTCGGGTCGATCGCGGCGAGCAGCTGCTCGGCGGCGGACGAGGGCGTGACGACCTGGTCGCGCGGGGAGGCGTCGGGGGCGCCGCCCGCGGGAGGCGCGAGGTGAGTGGCGGTGTTCGCGCTCGAGTCGTAGATCCAGACTCCGTCGGTCGTCGAGGCGACGACGTCGCGCTCGGCCAGCCGGTCGAGCACCTGGAGGCGCGCACCCTTCTCGGCGTCGACGTACACGCGCGCCTGGTGCGAGCCGGTGGCGAGCTCGACGAGGGAGTCGGCGGGGTCCGCGGACGCCGAGCCCGCAGAGCCGCCGAGCGCCGAGAGGTCGGGCAGGCCGAGGTCGGAGGTCTGCTGGATCTCGCCGGAGAACGCCGTGGTGCCGCTCTCGGCGACGAAGGCGAGGAGGTCGGCTGCGGACTTCTCGGGGAGGTCCCCTGCGGCGCTCGCCGAGAGGGGGAGGGCGACGGCCGCGGCGACGACGACCGCGGGGACGACGGCGACGGGCGTCCAGCGCTTCCAGTCAATGCTCATGCCGGGAACGCTACGCCTCGAATCTCCGCGGCGGGCCCGGAACATCCCGGTCCACAGCCTTCCGGAAGGGGGTGCGGCCGGACACCGCGGCCGGGATGATCAGGGCATGGACCTCCCGTTCGCGCTCCCCCTCGCCCCGATGCTCGCCAAGGCCGTCCCGGCGGTGCCGGAGCAGACCGCCGTCGCGGGCGGATACTCCTACGAGCCGAAGTGGGACGGGTTCCGCGCGATCGTCTCGGTCGCCGGCGGGGAGTGCGAGATCGGGAGCCGCGGCTCCAAGCCGCTGACGCGGTACTTCCCCGAGCTCGTCGAGGCCTTCCTCCGGCTGCTCCCCGACGGCTGCGTGCTCGACGGCGAGATCGTCCTGGCGACCGGTGAGCCGGGAGCGCAGCGGCTCGACTGGGACCTGCTCTCGCAGCGCATCCATCCGGCCGCGAGCCGCGTGACCGTGCTGGCGGAGACCACCCCGGCGATGCTCGTCGCCTTCGACCTGCTCGCCGTGGACGGGCGCAGCCTGCTCGAGGAGCCGTACTCGGCGCGGCGGGAGGCGCTCGCCGCGGTGATGGCCGGCGTCACGCATCCGCTGCACCTCGGCCGCACCACGGACGACGAGGCCCTGGCACGCGACTGGCTGGAGCGCTTCGAGGGCGCAGGACTGGACGGCGTCGTGGCGAAGCCCCTGGCCGCGCCCTATTCTCCTGGGAAGCGCGCCGTGCTCAAGGTGAAGCACCACCGCACGGCAGACGTGATCGCGATCGGGTACCGCGAGCACGCCTCCAAGCCGGGCGTGGGCTCGATCCTGCTCGGCCTCCACGGCGACGACGGAGAGGTCCGCCAGGTCGGCGGGACGTCAGCCTTCAGCGACGAGCGTCGCGTGCAGCTGCTGGAGGAGCTCGCACCCGCGGTGGAGCGCGACGCGGAGGGAGTGCCGGTGCGCGGCGAGGGCGAGCGGAGCCGGTTCTCGAGCGGCCGCGACACCTCCTTCGTGCGCCTGCGTCCCGAGCTCGTGCTCGAGGTCCGCTACGACCAGCGCGAGGGCGACCGCTTCCGGCACACCGTGCAGTTCGAGCGCTGGCGACCGGACCGCGACGCCGCCTCCTGCACCCTGGAGCAGCTGGAGCAGCCGACCGCGTACGACCTCGGCGACGTCCTCGGCTAGACCTTCTTCGCGCGGCTGGGCTGCACGCGCGGCGGCTCGCCCGGCATCTTCGGGAAGTCGGGCGGGAACGGCAGCTCGCCCAGGCCCGCGGCGACATCGCGCTCCCACCAGCCGAGCAGGGCGTCGAGGCGGCCGGAAGCGTCGTGCATCCGGGCCCACGGGTCGCCGCGCTCGGCGAGGCGCGCCGGGACCGTGCGGATCGTGAAGGCCCGCGGGTCGACGCCGTCGAGCTCGTCCCAGTCCAGCGGCGTGGAGACGGGAGCGTGCGCGAGCGGCCGCGGGCTGTAGGCGCCGGCGATCGTCCGGTCGCGGTTCGCCTGGTTGAAGTCGACGAAGATCCGCTCGCCGCGCTCCTCCTTCCACCACGCCGTCGTGACCTGCTCGGGCATCCGCCGCTCCAGCTCGCGCGCCGCGGCGATCACCGCGTGGCGCACGTCGAGGAACTCGTGCTCGGCGAGGATCGGCGCGAAGACGTGCAGGCCGCGGTTGCCGGACGTCTTCACGAACGGTTCGAGGCCGGCCTCCCGCAGGACCTCGCGCAGCGCGTGCGCGGCGACGACCGCGTCGGCGACGTCGGTGCCGGGCTGGGGGTCGAGGTCGATCCGCAGCTGGTCGGGCAGGTCCGGCGCGTCGGCGCGGGACGCCCACGGGTGGAAGACGACGGTGTTCATCTGCGCCGCCCAGACGGCGGCCGCGGGCTCGTCGATCACGAGCTGCGGATGCACCCGCCCGCTCGGGTACGTCACCGGGACGGACCGGACGTACTCGGGTGCGCCCTTGGGCGGGTTCTTCGAGAAGAACTGCTCGCCCTCGATCCCGGAGGAGAAGCGCTGCAGCGAGACGGGGCGGCCGCCGTTCGCCGCGACGAAGGCCTCGCCGACGGCGATCAGGTACTCCGCGACCTCGCGCTTGGTGATGCCCGGCTCGGGGAAGAGCACGCGCTCAGGGCTCGAGATCCGCACCTCCCGCTCGCCGTGCGGTCCGGGGACGGTGAGGACGACGGCGTCGCTGCTGGGCATCTGCTGAGGCTAGCCCGCGGCGCCGCCCGGCGACAGGGGTCCTCCGGGGCGCCTCCGCAGCCGGATCGGGCCCTTCGCCCGCGAGGGGTCGACGACCTGTCCGCCCTGCACGATGTCGATCTCGCCCCGGTCGACCAGGCGACGAGCGGCCTGGCGCACCGGCTCCATCAGCGGCCGCCACTCCTCGCCGCCGACCCGGCGCGCGACCTCGGACGGGCACGCCGTCGACGACGCCGCTCGCGCGAGCAAGACGGTGCGGATCTCCTCCTCGAGGCGCGCCTCCTCCGGACCGACTCCGCGACGGCGGCAGGCGTCCGAGCAGTAGCGGACGTCCTCCCAGTCGCGCGCCCACTTCGCCCGCCACTCGATCTCGCGACCGCACGAGGCGCAGGTCTTGCTCTCGGGGTGCGCGGTGGACGTGCGCTGACGGTGGGCCATGCCGTCGAGTCTGCGGGCCCGGAGGGGCGACCGCGACGGGTTGCGCTCAGGGCGAGCAGCGGGTGTGCGATCTGCAGGACTCGGTGCGATCTGCAGGAACGATCTGCAGGGGATTCTGACCGTGCTCGACAGAACAGTCCGCAGAGATCGATCTCGGCGAGGGAACCCCTGCAGATCGCACCATCACCTGCAGATCGCGCAGGGTCCTGCAGATCGCACCGCCGCCTGCAGATGGCACGGGGACCTGCAAATGGCACGGGGACCGGCAGATGGCACAGGGTCCTGCAGATCGCACGGGCGAGCAGCCGGTGGCGGACCGGCACCCGCGGCCCGGGATCGGCGTTCCCCGAGGTAGCGGCGTCATACTCCGCAATGGGGCGGCCCTCCCCCGGCCGGTGCGCCAGTCTGGAAGGGCCGTGCTGCGGCGCGACGGCGGGCCACCACCCCGTGCCGCACCCTCGATCGATCAGGAGCCTCCGATGAGCCGCGAGAACCTCGCCACCACGCCGGACCGCGAGCCGGAGCACCGCGCCTTCGCCGGACTGTCTCCGGAGGACTTCAAGCTCGCGTTCCGCAACCACGCCGCCGGAGTCGCGCTGATCACCGCCGACCCGGGCACCGGCCCGGTCGCCCTGACCGCGACCTCCGTCTTCTCGGTCAGCGCCGAGCCTCCGCTGTTCGTCTTCTCGCTGTCGCGCTCCTCGTCGAGCTCCCCCGCCATCCAGGCGTCCGAGACACTGGTGGTGCACCTGCTCGGGGCGGAGCAGCTCGACCTGGCGCGCCTGGGGTCGACCAGCGGCATCGACCGATTCGCCGACACCTCGCTCTGGTCGCGGCTGCCCACGGGCGAGCCGTTCTTCCCGGGCGCGGCCGCCTGGATCCGCGGCACGGTGATCAACCGGATGGAAGCGGGATCGTCGACGATCGTCGCCGTGCACGCCCTCGACGCCCATGTGCCCGAGGGCTCCGAGTCAACTGCTCCCCTCGTCTACCACAACCGCACCTGGCACCACCTCGGCGAGCACTCCCGCCTGGGCTGAGGCGCGCCACTCCTCAGAAGTCGCGGTAGGCGCGCTCGACAACCGCAACATTCGCGTACTCGCGGGCACGCCTCCCAGAGGCACCGTCCCGGCTGCGCGAGAACGCAGAAGTCGTCGTCGAGTACGACAACTCTCGCGTTCTCGACGGGCGCGAACCCGTCTGCCCACGGGCAGACCGCCGACTCTCCACACGGTGCGGTAGTGGCACGCGACTTTCGCGTACTCGCCGGCTCGTCGGCGGGAAGGCGCTGACCTGCGCCCGAGAACGCAGGAGTTGTCGCAGTCGGACGTCGAGGACGACAACTCCTGCGTTCTCGACGGCCGGAGGACGTCCGCGCGCCGACGGGCCGCCCACACTCCAGAAGTCGCGGGAGTGGGACGCGACTACCGCGACTTCTGAGGAGTGGGTGCGCCGGCGAATCGAGAACGAGGAGAGTGCGTGCTACGCGGACGGGCCCGTCGCGACCGGGCGACCGGGGGTGTTCGACCACTGCGACCACGAGCCGGGGTAGAGGCGCGGCGCGAAGCCCGCGAGCGTCAGCGCGACGGCGTCGGCGGCGGCCGTCACTCCGGAGCCGCAGTAGACGCCGACCGGAGCATCGGCCCGCACGCCGACCGCCTCGAAGCGCGCGCGCAGCTCGGAGGACGGGAGGAAGCGGCCCTCGGAGTCGACGTTGTCGGTCGCCGGCGCGTTCAGCGCCCCCGGGATGTGCCCGGCGCGCGGGTCGATCGGCTCGACGTCGCCGCGGTACCGCTCGGGCGCGCGGGCGTCGAGCAGCACGCCGTGAGAGGGGAACGCGGCCGCCGCGTCGATGTCGAGCACCGGCAGGGCACCGTAGGCGAGCTCCACGTCGCCGCGCACCGGAGTCACGGGACCGGTCTCGAGCGCGCGCCCCGACCCGGTCCAGGCGCGGAGCGACCCGTCGAGCAGGCGCACCTCGGCGACTCCGGCCGCCCGCAGCAGCCACCACGCGCGGGCCGACGACAGGTTCTTCAGGTCGTCGTAGACCACGACCGCCTGGCCCTGGCGCAGGCCCCAGCCGCGGGCCGCCTCCTGCAGGGCGTCGATCGGAGGCAGCGGGTGCCGCCCGTCAGCCGGGTCGCCGTGCTCGGCCAGCTCGTGATCGAGGTCGACGTAGACGGCTCCGGGCACGTGCCCGTCGAGGTACGCGGGCCGGCCGTCGGGGCGATCGAGGCGCCAGCGCACGTCGAGCACGAGCGGCGGCTCGGGCGACGCGAGCGCCTCCTCGAGCTCCTCGGGCGTCGCGAGCACGTCGCGCCGATCGGGGAGAGCGGAGCCGGAGCGGTCGGAGCCTGAGAGCGCAGTGTCGGAAAGTGCAGGGTCGGAAAGTGCAGTATCGGGCAGTGCAGGGTCGGAAAGCGCAGTATCGGGCAGAGCAGTGTCGGTCATGACGGTCCTTTCGAGTGCGCTCACAGCGCGGTTGCGGGATTCAGGATGCCCTGAGGATCGAACAGCCGCCGCACCGCGCGCTGCAGGGAGACGACATCGGGGCCGAGCTCGCGCCTGGCCCACTCGCGCTTCAGGCCACCGACGCCGTGCTCGCCGCTGACGGTGCCGCCGAGCTCGAGGGCGAGGGCGAACACCGCCTCGGCCGCGGCGTCGGCCTGCGCGCGAGCCGCGTCGGTCTCGTCGCGGAGGCGGATGATCGGGTGCAGGTTGCCGTCGCCGGCGTGCGCGAACACGTACACGTCGGCGCCGGTGTCGGCGGCGATCGCGTGGATCCGCCGGATCGCCTCGGCGAGACGCGACCGGGGCACGGCGATGTCCTCGATGAGGACCCGGCCGCGCGCCTCGACAGCGGGCAGTGCGTCGCGGCGCGCGGCCGCCAGGGCGAGCCCCTCGGCGGCGTCGAGGGTCGTCTCGACGCTCGCCGCGGTCGCCGCGAGGACGGTGCGGACCGCCTCGATCTCGTCGGCCGCGCCGAAGCCGTCGGTCTGCACGAGGAGGAACGCGCCTCCGCGGGCCGCCAGATCGGAGCCGCGCAGCGCGTCGATCGCCTCGAGGGTGCGGTCGTCGACGAGCTCGAGCACGCTCGGGCGCAGGCCCGCGAGCGCGAGCGCGACGGCGGCCTCGGCTCCCGCGGCGACATCGGCGAAGAACGCCGCGGCGGTCGCGGTGACGCGGGGCCGCGGCAGGAGGCGGAGGGTCGCGCCGACGACCACGCCGAGGCTCCCCTCCGACCCGACCACGAGGGAGGTCAGGTCGAGGCCGACGACGCCCTTCACGGTGTCGCGGCCGAGGTGGACGAGCGAGCCGTCGGCCAGGACCACGTCGAGGGCGAGCACCGCGTCGCGCGTCACTCCGTACTTCGCGCCGCGCAGCCCGCCCGCGTTCGTGGCGATGTTGCCGCCGATGGTCGAGATCTCGACGCTGCCGGGGTCGGGCGCGTAGAGCAGGCCGTGGCGGGCGGCGGCGCGGTCGAGGTCGGCGGTGATCACCCCGGGCTCGACCCGTGCGACGCCGTCGACCGGGTCGATCGAGAGGATGCGGTCGAGCCCGGAGACGTCGAGCACGATCACGCCCTCCCCCGCGCTCGCGGCGCCCGCGAGGCCGGAGGCGGCCCCTCGGGTCACCACGGGGATCCCGTGGGCGGAGGCGTACGCGAGCGTCGCGCGGACCTCAGCGACATCGCGGGCGCGCACCACTCCGACCGGATCGCCCGCGGGCGACCAGCCCGAGCGGTCGGCGTGGACGACGGCGGGCGCGATCTCGGGGATCGGCACGATGTCGGGGGCGGGCGCGATGTCGGGGGCGGAGGCGATGGCGCTCACGCCTCCACCCGCGTGATGATCGCAGCGGTCGCCGCCGACGCCTTCACCCGCTCGAGGAACAGGACCACGGTCGCCGCGGCCGAGCGGTGAGTCGCGTCGTTCAGCGCGTCGTGTCGCCCGTCGGCGAGGAGGTGGATCTCGGCGCGCGGGGCCGTGCGGTAGACGGCCACCGCCTCCGCCACGGGGCTGATCGCGTCGGCCTCGCCGTGCAGCGCGAGCAGCGGGGCGCGCACGGCGCTCGCCACGACCGAAAGCAGCTCCGGAGGAAGCACCGCGTCGCGCGCGACCGCATCGGCCTCGCGCGCGAGCACCCCGGCGTGGGTCGGGCAGGCGGTCCGCTCGGCGACGCCCTCGCCTCCCTCGGCGCGGACGGGCAGACCGGCGACGATCACCGCGTCGACCGCCTCGGGGTGGGTCGCGGCGAGCTCGAGGGCGACCGCCGCGCCCGCGTCGGAGCCGACCAGCACCAGGGGTGAGACGGCGGCGGGGTCGTGGAGGAGCTCGAGCGCCGCCTCCCGGATCCCCTCGACGGTCGCGTCGCCCAGCGCGCGAACGCGGTAGGCGTCGCGAGCGAGCCGGGTGCCGAGGCGCTCGTAGACGGCCGGCGTCTCGCCTCGGCCGCCGAGGACGATCAGTGTGCCTCGGGGTCCGATGCCCTCGGGCTCGTCGAAGCGCTGGACGAGGGGGGCGGGGATGGTCAGGGTCATGCGGGGACTCCTTCGGGAGAGGGGACGGAGAGCTCGGCGAGCGGGAGCGGCGCGACGGCCGCCTCCCGACCGCGGAGCCCGAGGAGGAGCTGCAGGCGCTCGCTCACGGGAACGGCGACGCCCGCTCGGCGGGCGAGCAGCACGACTTCGCCGGTGAGGTGGTCGACCTCGCTTCCGGCGCCGCGGGCGAAGCTCTGCCAGGTCGAGAGACGACCGGCGGTGTGGCCGGTGACGGGGTCGACCCGGAGGCGAGTGCCGTCGTCGGCGGCGATCGTGCGGCCGTTCGCGGTGAGCGCGAGGCGCGCCTCCGCCACGAGCGTGTCGCGAAGCGCGCTGCGCTCGTCGTCGGAGCCGGTGAAGAGGTCGAGGCCGTTGACGGCGTTCGCGAGCAGCTTCCGCGCCTTCCACGCGCCGATGTCGGGCACGGCCCGCGCCGCGAAGCCCGCATCGCGGAACGTCGCGGCGAGCGCCTCGGCCCGGGGGTCGTCGGCGTCGGGGTGTCGGCCGATCCAGAGCGCTCCGACCGTCGGGAACGACGGCGACACGATCTCGCCGGGGGTGAGGAAGCTGGCCGCGATGCCGATCGAGACGCTGAACACGTCGGCGAAGCGGCGCAGCGCCGCGTCCTCGGCGGCAAGTCCGTTCTGGAAGGTGAGCACCGGCAGCTCGCTGCCCGCTCGCCCGCCGACCAGCGGCGTCCACGCCCACTCGGCGAGCGCCGCCTCGGCGTCCTGCGCCTTCACGGTCAGCACGAGCACGTCGCCTCGGTGCGGTGCCGCCTCGAGCGGTCCGCTCGCCACCGGCACCCGCACCGTCTCGTCGCCGGCCGGCCGTCGGAGGCGCAGCCCGCGCTCGCGGACCAGGCGGAGGTGCTCGCCGCGCGCGATCAGCACGACGTCCTCCCCCGCGAGATGCAGCTGCGCCGCGACCACCGAGCCCACGGCCCCGCCGCCGATGACGAGGAAGCGCCGGCTCACGAGGTCACCGCCGACACTCCGGGGATCGCCGCGAGGAGCGTCCGGGTGTACTCCGACTCCGGCGAGCGGAAGACGCGGGAGGTGGTCCCCGCCTCCTCGACCCGGCCGCGGTTCAGCACCACGATGTCGTGCGAGACGTCGGCGACGACCGCGAGGTCGTGCGAGATGAAGAGGTAGGCGACTCCGAGGTCTCGCTGCAGCTCGACCAGCAGCTCGAGGATCTGCGCCTGCACCGACACGTCGAGCGCCGAGACCGGCTCGTCGAGCAGCACGAGATCCGGCCCGAGTGCGAGCGCCCGGGCGATCGCGACCCGCTGGCGCTGGCCGCCCGAGAGCTCGGCGGGCAGACGGGAGAGGAAGGAGTCGGGCAGCCCGACCCGGTCGAGCAGCTCGTGGGCGCGGGCGAGGCGGGTGAGGCGATCGCCGACTCCGAACGACACCAGCGGCTCGACGACCGACTCGAGCACGGTGAAGCGCGGGTCGAGCGCCGCGAACGGGTTCTGGTGCACGAGCTGGATGCGCCGACGCAGCGGCCGCCACTGCTTCTCGCCGGCGTGGGTCAGGTCGGCCCCCTCGACGAGCACGCGGCCGCCCGACGCGCGCTCGAGGCCGAGGGCGATCCGCAGCGCGGTCGTCTTGCCCGAGCCCGACTCCCCCACCAGCGCGAGCGTCTGCCCGGCGCGCACCGAGAACGAGACGTCGTCGAGCGCACGGAAGTCGGCGCGCCGCCCGGGGAGCGCGAAGTCCTTGACGACCTTCTCGATCCGCAGGATCTCGGGAGCCGGCTCCACCTGATCGAAGCGCGGCACGATCGCCCCGCCGTGCCCGAGCCCGGGTGCCGCGTCGATCAGAGCGCGGGTGTACTCCTCCCGCGGCGCCACGAGGATCTCGGCCGGCGGACCCTGCTCGATCACCCGGCCGCCCCGCATCACGAGGACGCGGTCGGCCCGGTCGGCGGCGACCGCGAGGTCGTGCGTGATGATCAGCAGCGCGATCCCCTGCTCGCGGACGAGCGACTGCAGGTGGTCGAGGATCCGCTTCTGCACCGTCACGTCGAGCGCCGAGGTGGGCTCGTCGGCGATGATCAGCCGCGGCTTCCCCGCCAGCGCGATCGCGATCAGCGCGCGCTGGCGCAGGCCCCCCGAGAGCTCGTGCGGGTACTGCCGGGCGCGCAACTGCGGATCATCGATCCCCGCCTGCCCGAGCGCCTCGAGCACCTCGGCGTCGACCGCGCGGCGGTCGACCCCCCGCAGGCGCACCGCCTCGGCGACCTGGGCACCGATCCGCAGGGTGGGGTCGAGGCCGACCATCGGGTCCTGCGGCACGAGCCCGACGACGCGTCCCCGGAGGCGTCGCAGCTCCTTCTCGGAGGCGCGGGTGACATCGCCGCCGGCGATCTCGATCGAGCCGCCGAGGATCCGCCCGGACGCGGGCAGCAGCCCGAGCACGGCGTTCGCGGTCGTCGACTTGCCCGACCCCGACTCGCCGACCACGGCGACGATCTCGCCCGGGGCGATCTCGAGCGAGACCTCGTGCACGACGGTCTGCTCGCCGTAGGCGACCGACAGGCGATCCAGCCTTACGAGCGCGCTCATCGCTGCACCTCCTCGACGGTCTTCGCCACGTGGTTCAGCGAGAAGACCAGGAGTCCGACGAACAGGCCGGGCAGCAGCGAGAGCCAGGGGCTGGTCACCAGGTAGTTGCGACCGCTCGAGATGAGCGTGCCCCACTCCGCCGCGGGAGGAGCGGCACCGAAGCCGAGGAAGCTCAACGCGGCGACCGCGATGATCGCGGTCCCGAGATCGAGCACCGCCAGCACGGCGACCGGGCCCCACGAGTTGGGGAGCACGTGCCGCACGAGGATGCGCAGCCGAGTGGCGCCTCCGGTGCGGGCGGCCTCGACGTAGGGCAGCGTCTTCACCCGCAGGACCTCGGCGCGCGTGGTGCGTGCGAAGCCCGGCAGGATCCCGATCCCGACGGCCAGCGCCACCGGCAGTGTGCCGAAGCCGATCGCGGTGACGATGGCGAGCGCCAGCAGCAGCCCCGGGATCGCGAGGAGCACGTCGACGATCCGCATGATGACGGCGTCGACGACTCCGCCCGCGTAGCCCGAGACGACGCCGAGCGCGAGGCCGCCGATGAGGGCGATCGCGATCGCGATCACGGTGGCCTGGATGGTCAGCGCCCCGCCGTGCAGAACGCGCGCGAACAGGTCGCGGCCGAGCTCGTCGGTGCCGAAGAGGTGCGCGGCGCTCGGCGCCTGCAGCTTGTCGACGGGCGCCGTCGCAGTCGGGTCGTAGCCGGTGAACAGGGCCGGGGCGATCGCCGAGACCAGCACGAAGACGGCGAAGGCGAGCGCGATCACGAACCCGGGGCGGCGCAGGAGGAGCCGTGCGGTGCGGAGGCGCCGCGCGCTCCTTCCGTGCGGGGCGCGCTCGCGGGGCTCGGGCGCGACCGTCGCGGCGGTCTCGGTTCTGGTGAGTTCGAGCGTCATGGCCGGCTCGCCTTCGCTGTCGTGGTTATGCGCGGATCGAGGAGGGGGTAGAGCAGGTCGACGAGGAGGTTGATCCCGACGAAGACGGCTGCGGCCAGCACGACGACGGCCTGCACCACCGGCACGTCCTGGGTGAGCACCGACTCCTGAGCGAGCGTGCCGATGCCCTGCCGGCCGAAGATCGTCTCGGCGACGATCGCACCGGTGACGGTGTTGCCGGCGAGGATGCCGAGGATCGTCAGAGTCGGCAGCGAGGCGTTGCGGAACGCGTGCCGCCACTGCACCGCAGCGCGGGAGAGCCCCGCCGCGCGGGCGGTGGTGATGTACGCCTCCCGCTCGACGTCGGCGAAGCTGCGGGTCAGCACCTGCGCGAGCATCGCCGAGGTGGGGATCGCCATCGTCACCGCCGGCAGGATCAGGCTCGCCGGCGTCGCACTGCCCGTGGAGGGCAGCAGGTGCAGCGTGAAGGCGAAGAACTGGATGAGCAGCAGGCCGATCCAGAAACCGGGGAACGCGACTCCCGCGGAGGGCAGCCGGCTCAGCAGCACCTTGAGCGGTCGCCACTGCACGTACGCCGCCAGGTAGGCGAGCGCCGTGCCGCCGACGAGTGCGAGCCCGATCGCGAGGGCGCTGAGCTGGAGGGTTCCCGGCAGCTTCTCGACGATCAGCTGGGTCACCGGGATCCCCTTCGTGATGGAGGTGCCGAAGTCGCCCCGGAGCGCGTTGCCGAGCATGTGCAGGTACTGCTGCCAGACGGGCTGGTCGAGGCCGTAGCGCGCCTGCGCATCAGCGAGCTGCTGCGGAGTCAGAGAGTCGACCTCGACGTTGTTGGCCGAGAGCAGCAGCGCGAGCGGGTCGCTCGGCAGCAGCCACAGCACGGCGAAGGTCACCGTGTAGGCGGCCCACAGCACGAGGACCGCCTGGCCCAGCCGCCCGACGAGGTAGCGGCCGAGGCCCGAGGGGGCCGAGCGGAGGCCCGGCCTCCCCGGTGCCGCGGGTGTCGCGAGGGTCGTCACGGCTGGATCCAGGTCCCGGCGAAGTCGCCGAACGCCTCCGAGGTGAAGCGGAAGCCGTGCACCGCCGACGAGACGCCGGCCAGCTGCACCCGCTCGGCGAAGGGGAAGACGAGCGCGTTGTCGAGCAGGTAGTCCTGCAGCCGGCCGTAGACCGCCGCCCTGGCCGTCGTGTCGACGGTCTGGACGCCCTCGTCGAGCAGGGCCTGCACCTCGCTCGCCTGCTCGGGGGTGAAGTTGTTCACGGCCTGCGCCTTCGATCCTGCGTACCGGGAGTCGATGATCCACTGGATCACTCCCGGGTCGGCCCGGGTGTAGTAGGTCGAGATCAGGTCGTAGTCGCCGCTGTTGAGCACGTCCGCGCGCTGCGCGTTGGTGATCACGTTCAGCTCGAGGTCGATGCCGACCTGCTTGAGCTGGTCCTGGATCAGCTGGTCACCCGCGCCGAACTGCGCCACGATCGGCACCGAGAGGGTGAGCTTCTGCCCGTCCTTGTGGCGGTAGCCGTCGTCACCGAGTGTCCAGCCCGCCTCGTCGAGCAGCTCGCCGGCGCCGTCGGCGTCGAAGGCCAGTGGCGAGGACTCGTCCTTGGAGAAGGGCGTGGTCGTGTTGTAGACGCTCGTCACCGCCGGATAGCCGACGCCGAAGATCGTCGATGCGTAGGTCTCGCGATCGATCGCCTTCTGCACCGCCTCGCGCACCGTCTGATCCGAGAGGATCTTCCCCTCCGACACGTTCGGGTAGTAGTTGCTCGCGGGGCCCGGCAGCGACCGGCTCTCGACGGTGTCGCCGTTGCCGGTGATCACCGCCTGGTCGTTCTCGGAGATCGGGTTCCGGCCCCAGGCGATGTCGATCTCGTCGCTCGTGAGCTGGCCGACGCGAACGCTGTCCTCGGCGACGTAGCTGACGTCGATGCCGTCGAGGTACGCCTCCCCCGTGTTGTCGCGGAGCGGGGAGCCCCAGGCGTAGCCGGCGCGCTTGTCGAGCGTGATCCCGGTGCCCGGGGTGTAGTCGGTGAGGGTGAAGGGCCCGGAGCCGACCACGGCACCGAGGCAGCGCTCCTCGGGCGTCTTCTCGTACGAGGAGGCGGCGAGGATCGCGAGGTTGGTGGTCGAGGTGCCCTGGACGAACGCGGCGTTGGGGGTCGAGAACGTGACCTTCACGGTGTCGGCGTCGACCACCTCCGTGCCCGAGTAGCCGGCCAGGTAGACGCCGCCGTAGGCAGCGGGCAGCTGCGCGAGGGTCGCCTGGTCGTTGTCGAAGGCGGTCTTGACGCTGTCGGCGGTGAACGCCGTGCCGTCCGAGAACGTCACGTCGGTGCGCAGATCGAAGGTGTACTCGGTTCCCGCGTCGTCGACGCTCCAGGCGGTCGCGAGCCACGGCTCGATCTCGCCCGTCTCAGGGTCCTGGTCGGTCAGGGAGTCGGCGACGTTGCGGATCACCGTGCGGTGCTCGATCCAGTAGGTCTGGAACGGATCGACGCACGAGAACGCGGCGTTGTCGGGGAAGAAGGCGAGCGAGAGCCGGCCGCCCGAGACCGGGGTCGCGTCGTCGGTGGCGGTGCCCGCTTCGGAGGATCCGGAGCAGGCGGTCAGGGCGAGGGCGGCGGCGAGGGTGAGCGCGGTCGCGCCCGCCCAGCGGGATCGTCGGTGAGTCATGGCTGTGTCTCCAGAGCAGGGGATGTCAGTGGGAGGAGTCAGTGGGCGGCGGCGGCGAGGGTGCGCGTGCCGGCGATCAGGAGGGCGGCGTCGTCCTGCGGCGGGTGCACGCGCGAGGCGAGGACGTCGCGCAGGTGGCGTTCGAGCGGGTTGTGCCGCGTGAGTCCGGGGTTGCCGAGGGCGGCGACGGCGGTCTCGACCGCCGTGATCGCCGAGCGGGTGGCGAGCAGCTTGCCGACGACGAGGCGCTCGGCGGCCGTCGGATCGCCCGCGTCGACGCGGGCGGCGAGCGAGAGCAGCACCTCCTCGGCCTGCACGAGCTGCGCCTCGATCTCGCCGGCGACCGAGCGGATGCGCTCCGTCGTCGCGATCGGACGCCCGAGCGAGGTCGGGATCCGCTCGTTCGCGAACCGCACGAAGAAGCTCTGCGCCGCCCGCCCGACGCCCACGTAGAGCGCCGCGACCGCGAGGCCGAAGCCTCCGCCCGCTCCCGCCTCCGGAGCGAGCTGCGAGCGCGGGGTGCCGCGGAAGTGCTCGAACGGCAGGCGGACCTGCTCGTAGACCACGTCGTGCGTGCTCGAGGCGCGCTGGCCGAGGTGGTCCCACGTCTTCTCGATCCGGACGCCCGGAGCATCTCCCGGGACGATCGCGTGCGCGAGCTCGGGCTCACCCGAGGCGCCCTGCAGGTCGACCGCCCAGACCAGGTGGTAGGCGAGCCCCTCGGAGCCGGTGGCGAAGCCCTTGCGTCCCTCCAGCACCCACTCGTCGCCGTCGCGACGGATCGTCGTCGCGGGCAGACCGCCGCGGGCGGGGGCACCCCACTCGGGCTCGGCCCGCACCGCGTTCAGCAGCACCGGGCGCTCGGCGGAGTCGGCGAGGACGCGGCGGTACAGCCCGTCGGGCCAGGTCGCGCCGCGGTCCTGCGCAGCGTGCTGCAGCACGGTCATCGCCGAGATCAGCGCGACCGCCGGGTCGCCCTGACCGAGCGCGCCGAAGATCCGGACGAGGTCGAGAGTAGAGGGCGGGGTGCCGCCGTAGCGAGTGCCGACCGCGACGGTGAGCAGTCCCGCGTCGTGGACGGCACGGATCCCCTCCCACGGGAACTGGGCGGTGCGGTCGTAGCGCTCGGCGGTCTCGGCGAGGCGGGCGGTGAGCCGGGCGAGCGCCCGGTCCGAGAGGTCGGGGGTGACGCGGGCGGGCGTGTCGAGCAGCGTCACGCGCTCGCTCCGATCAGCTCGGTGCTCTCGAGCGGAGGCTGCGCGACGATCTCGCCGCGGCGGCCGGTGACCTCGCGGTGCGCGAGCTCCTCGCGGACGAGCGGGATGATGTGGCGCCCGTAGTCGACCGCGTCGTTCAGGTTGTCGTAGCCGCGGATCGAGATCAGATCGGCGCCGAGGTCGACGTAGTCGAGGATCGCGGCGGCGACGGTCTCGGGCGTGCCGACGAGAGCGGTGGAGGCGCCCTGCGCTCCGGTCGCGGTCGCGGTCGGCGTCCAGAGGGCGCGGTCGTGCAGATCCTTGCGGCGCGCGATGTCGAGCAGGCGCTGCGAGCCGACGTTAGCCGGACCGTTCGCATCGGGCGTCTGCACCCACAGGCCCTTCCTCGGGTCGGCGGTCGCGGCCGAGCGCCCCTGCAGGATCCCGAGGATCCGGTGCGCCTTCTCCCACGCGAGCTCCTCGGTCGGCGCGATGATCGGCCGGAAGGTGACCCAGGTGCGCGGGGTGTCGGGGCGGCCGGCCGCGAGTGCGGCGTCGGCGATCCGGTCGATCTGCTGCTGGGTGTCGGCGAGCGGCTCGCCCCAGAGCCCGAAGATGTCGGCGAGCGCGCCGCCCTGACGGTAGGCCTCGTCACTCGAGCCCCCGACCGAGACGGGGATGCTCCCCCGCACCGGCCGCACCCGCGAGACGAAGTCCTCGAAGCGGTAGTAGGTGCCCTCGTGGTCGAACGGCTCCGTGGCCGACCAGACCTGCCGGAGGATCCGGATGTACTCCTCCTGGCGGGCGTAGCGCTCGACCTTGGTCAGGCGGTCGCCCTCGCGGGCCTGCTCGTGGTCGTTGCCTCCGGCGATGAAGTGCACGACTGCGCGGCCGTTCGAGAGCTGGTCGAGCGTCGCGAGCGCCTTGGCGGCGACCGTCGGGTAGATCGTGTTCGGGCGGAGCGCGACGATCGGCTTCAGGTGCTCGGTGTACTGCGTGACCGCGGCGGCGATGGTGAACGGGTCGTGCCCGGCCGAACCGTAGGGCACGAGCGTGTAGTCGAAGCCGCCGTCCTCGAGGATCCGCGAGTAGCGGCGGAGGTAGGCAACGTCGATGCCGGGCTGGGTGAGCCCGTTGACCTCGTTGGAGCTGTTGACGTTGATCGCGGAGATGAACTCGACGGCCATGGTGGTGTCCTTTCGACAGGAGGTGCGCGAGGGCGCGGAGAAGAGCTCGCGGGCACGGCGGAGCAGCCCGGAGGAGGGAGGTCGACGGCGCTGCTCGAGGAGCGCGGGTCGCGTGCGGCGGAGTCCGCCGCGTCGGTCGGAGAGCGCGACGCGGGAGCGTCAGTGCGGGCGACGCGGAGACGTCAGCACCGGGCGGTCAGCGAGAGGCTGGACAGGAACATCCGCGCACCGACGCGAAGGGGTTCCCGCCCACCGGCATTCGGCCCGGGCGCATCCGGCCGTCCGCTGCGTCGACGCGCGCCGCTCGGACCGCGCCGGAGGGCGCAGTCGAGACGAGGGCACGCGGGGAGGTCATGTCGTCGACGCTACGGGCGGCGAGCCCGCGGCGTCCAACGATGATTCCGGATGCGTTCCGATCGGCGAACCCGATCGTTGGTAAGAATTCGTCATGTTCGAGCGTGCTCACGAGCGGACCTCGCGCAGCGGCGTCCTGATGGGGGACGGGCCGAACAGCTCGACGAGCGCGGCGAGCGCCGTGTCCTCGACATCGGGCGCGAGTCCGCGGCGCGAGACCAGCCGGAGGTTCACCGAGCCCAGAGTGGGCAGGTCGCGCCGCGCCTCGAGTCCGTCGGCGACGGCGCCCTGGTGCGAGGTCGGCAGCACCGCGACTCCGATGCCCGCTCTCGCCGCAGCGATCACGCCCTCGAGCCCCGCGGACTCGGCGACCACCCGCACCTCGTGCCCGAACGCTCCGAGCTGCTGCAGAGCGCGCTGGCGCATCCCGCACGGCTCGGAGTAGGCGACGAGCGGGATCGGGGCGCCCTCGGCGGGCTGCCAGCCCGGCGCCGCGTACCAGTCGAGCGGCAGCGTCGCGATCTGGCGGCCCGGCAGGTCACCGCCGACCCCGAGGATGACCGCGAGGTCGACGACCCCGCGGGCCACCGCCTCCGCGAGACGGGTGGAGCGCTCGAGCGAGAAGGTGAGCGGACGGTCGTCGAAGGCGCGGCGCAGCGTCTCGAGCAGCCGGGGCAGCAGCTGCTCGGCGGCGGGCTCGGTGAGACCGAGGGCGAGCGGGTTCTCGCTCGCCGCATCGAGGGTCTCGAGCGCGTCGTCGTGGACGGCGAGGATGCGGCGGGCCTGCACGAGGAGGCGCTCACCGGCGGGGGTGAAGCGGGCCTTGCGCCCCACCTTCTCGATGAAGGTGCGCTCGAGCCGGCGCTCGAGGGTGCGGACGTGCTGCGACACCGTCGGCTGGCTGATGTGCAGCGCGACGGCCGCGCGCCCGAAGCCGCCGCAGTCGGCGATCGCCACGAGCGTGCGCAGGTGGCCGATGTCGAGGGTCTCGGGCATCCCCCGACGCTACTGACGGCCCGCGCCTGCCGGGATCGCGACCGCAACACGCCGACATGTCCAGGAGACGACGGAGCGGACGAGACCTCGGAAGGACCCGTCCGCTCCGGAGGATCGGACTCAGTGCGCGATCACCGGCTCCGCCCCGGGAGTCGTCGCGATCGCGTCCGACCTGCGGCGGAACAGCAGCACCGACAGCACCGCGCCGAGGGCGAAGAATCCCGCGCCCCAGCCGTACGCCACCGCGTAGCTCTGCACCGCGGCCTCCGCCACCGTGGTCGCCGTCGCCGGAGCGTGCGAGGCGAGGTAGTCGGTCACCGCGGTCGCCGCGAGCGTGTTCAGCAGCGCTGTGCCGATCGAGCCGCCGACCTGCTGGCTCGTGTTGACCATCGCCGAGGCGACCCCGGCGAAGCGCATGTCCACTCCGCGGGTCGCCGTCTGCATCGAGCCGGGCATGATCGAGCCCATCGCGAAGCCGAGCACCATCAGGGCGGGGAGCACGTCGGCGGCGTACGCGCTGTCGAGGTCGAGGCGGGTGAGCAGCAGCATGCCGATCACGCCGAGGACCATTCCGGACGGGACCATGATCTTCGGGCCGAGGCGGGGCAGCAGGAGGTTGGTCGAGACCTGCGCGGCGAGCACCAGCATCCCGATCATCGGCAGGAACGAGAGGCCGGTCTGGATCGGCGAGTAGCCCAGCGACACCTGGAGGAAGTAGGTGACGAACAGGAAGATGCCGAACATGCCGGCTCCCGCGATCAGCACCGACAAGTAGGCGGCTCCGCGGTCGCGGTCGAGCACGATCTGCAGCGGCAGCAGCGGGTGCTCCGTGGTGCGCTGGCGCAGCACGAAGCCGACCAGCAGCACGACGGCGGCGGCGAGCGGCACCCAGGTCATCGGCGAGTCCCAGCCGTCGGTCTCGGCGTTGGCGAAGCCGAACACCAGCCCGAACAGTGCGGCGGAGACGAGGATCGTGCCGGGCACGTCGAGCTTCGGGCGCGGCCCGGTGCGGTCGATGGCCGGAACGAAGACGATCGCGCCGATCACCGCGACGACCGCGATCACCACGTTGATGTAGAGGTTCCACCGCCAGTCGAAGCTCTCGGTGAGCACTCCGCCGAGGAGGAGGCCCACGGCACCGCCGGCACCCGCGATCGCGCCGAAGACGCCGAACGCGCGCGCCCGCTCCTTCGGGATCGTGAACGTCGTGGTCAGCACGGCGAGCGCCGTCGGAGCGAGGAGCGCTCCGAACACCCCCTGCAGCGCCCGGGCGGCGATGAGCAGCTCGAAGTTCGGGGCGGCTCCTCCCAGGGCGGAGGCGAGGGCGAAGCCGACGAGGCCGATGATGAAGGTGCGCTTGCGGCCGAGCAGGTCGGAGAGGCGCCCGCCGAGCAGGAGCAGGCTGGCGAAGGCGAGGGAGTAGGCGGTGACGACCCACTGGCGGTCGCCGTCCGAGAAGCCGAGGTCGGCCTGCGCAGCCGGGAGGGCGATGTTCACCACCGTCGAGTCGAGGACGACCATCAGCTGGGCGAGGCCGACGGCCACGAGGGTCCACCAGCGGCGGTTCGGGCGAGCCGGGGCCGCGGGGGCGGCGCTCTGCGGCTGCGAGGAGGTCTGGGTCATGGGCTCGACCATATACGAGACCGAACAGTTCCGGAACTGCGGAGTTCTTCATTTAGCATGGACCTCACGCGGGTCCACGCCGGTCCCGCCGAGACCGACAGGAGCAGCCGCGATGACGCCGCCCACTCCCCCCACCGCTGCGTGCGAGACCGCGCGTCCCGGACGCCGTCGCGACCCGAGCCGCGACGGCGAGATCCTGACCGCCGCCCTCGACGTGCTCGCGGAGACCGGCTACGAGGGCATGACCATCGACATGGTCGCCACCCGCGCCCGAGCGGGGAAGGCGACCGTCTACCGCCGGTGGGACTCCAAGTCCGAGCTCGTCCTCGACGCCCTCTCCTGCCTCAAGGGAGCCGACCTCGCGGAGGAGTCGCTGCCCGACACCGGCTCGCTCCGCGGCGACCTGATCGCGCTCATCAAGCCGCACTCGATCGAGGAGGCCGAGCGGAAGCTGCACATCATGTCCGGCGTCGTCGCGATGATCTCCAAGGCCCCCGAGCTCGCGGACGCCGTGCGCAGCGCGATCGTGGAGCCGCGGGCGCGCGCCAACCGCCTCCTGCTGAACCGCGCCGTGGCGCGGGGCGAGGTCGCGGCCGGCATCGACGTGGAGCAGCTGGCGCTGATCACGCCCTCGATGGTCGCCTACCGGGTGCTGCTGCTGCGCGAGCCGGTGGACCGCGACTACCTGGTCTCCCTGATCGACACGGTGCTCCTGCCCGCGGCTGGCGTGCGCGCGGGCTCCGACGACGTCCCGCGGGTCTGAACGGACCCCCTCGCGGCCCCGGAAGCAGGGTGAGCGGACGCCCGCGGCGCGAGCACACCCCGCGTTCCTCCTAAAATCGGAGTCATGTCGAAAGTGTTGAGCAGTCTGCCCGTGGGCGAGCGTGTCGGAATCGCATTCTCGGGAGGCCTCGACACATCCGTCGCCGTCGCCTGGATGCGCGAGAAGGGCGCGGTGCCCTGCACTTACACCGCCGACATCGGCCAGTACGACGAGCCCGACATCGAGAGCGTCCCCTCCCGCGCGGCCCAGTACGGCGCCGAGATCTCGCGCCTCGTCGACGCGAAGAGCGCGCTGGTCGAGGAGGGGCTCGTCGCCCTGCAGTGCGGCGCCTTCCACATCCGCTCCGGCGGCAAGACCTACTTCAACACCACTCCCCTCGGCCGGGCCGTGACCGGCACCCTCCTCGTCCGCGCCATGCGCGAGGACGGCGTCGACATCTGGGGCGACGGCTCGACCTACAAGGGCAACGACATCGAGCGGTTCTACCGCTACGGCCTGCTCGCCAACCCCCGCCTGCGCATCTACAAGCCCTGGCTCGACGTGCAGTTCGTCAACGAGCTCGGCGGCCGCACCGAGATGTCGGAGTGGCTGGTCGCCCGCGGCTTCCCCTACCGCGACGCCACCGAGAAGGCCTACTCGACCGACGCCAACATCTGGGGCGCCACCCACGAGGCCAAGCGCCTCGAGGAGCTCTCCAGCGGACTCGAGCTCGTCGAGCCCATCATGGGAGTCGCGTCGTGGCGCGACGAGGTCGAGATCGCCTCCGAGGTCGTCTCGGTGCGGTTCGAGGCCGGCCGCCCCGTCGCGCTGAACGGCGTCGAGTTCTCGGACGCCGTCGCGCTCGTGCTCGAGGCGAACGCCATCGGCGGACGCCACGGGCTCGGCGTCTCGGACCAGATCGAGAACCGGATCATCGAGGCCAAGAGCCGCGGCATCTACGAGGCCCCCGGAATGGCGCTGCTGCACATCGCCTACGAGCGCCTACTGAACGCCATCCACAACGAGGACACCGTCGCCCAGTACCACTCGGAGGGCCGCCGTCTCGGCCGCCTGATGTACGAGGGCCGCTGGCTCGACCCCCAGTCGCTGATGCTGCGGGAGTCCATCCAGCGCTGGGTCGGCTCGGCCGTGTCCGGCGAGGTCACCCTGCGCCTGCGCCGCGGCGACGACTACACGATCCTCGACACCACCGGCCCCGCGCTGAGCTACCACCCCGACAAGCTCTCGATGGAGCGCGTCGGCGACGCCGCCTTCGGCCCCGAGGACCGCATCGGGCAGCTCACCATGCGCAACCTCGACATCGCCGACTCCCGCTCGCGGCTCGAGCAGTACGCGGCCGCCGGCCTCGTCGGCGGTCCGACCGCCGAGCTCGTCGGCGAGCTCGAGATCGGCGAGGCCGACGCGATCACCGAGGGCGGCGGATCCGCAGCGGCCGACGCGCTCGGACGCGCCACCGACCTGGCCTCGGAGGGTGCGGCGTTCGACGCCGGCACCGACTGACCCCGCCTGCCCGACGCCCCCGTGCGCCTCCGTCCCACCGGGACGCGAGGCGCACGGGGGCGTCGTGCTGTGCCCGTCGTCCCGGCGCTCCGAGTGCGAGCAGCGGGCACGGCCCGCGGGCGGTGCTCCGGCGTTCGCGGCGCCGCCGTCAGGGCGCGGAGGACCGAACCAGTGCGAGCGCCGCGTCCACGGTGGCGAGCGACTGCTCCGGATCGACCCGAGCCAGCACGAGCGCGGCCACCAGCAGCGACACGAGGACGTCCGCCTGAGCCGACGCCCACGCCTGCGCGTCGGGCCAGCGGGCCAGAGCTCCGGCGCGCAGTGCGCCCAGCAGCTCGGCCCGGTAGTCGGCGATCACCTCGCGCACCGCGTCGTCGCGCGCGATCGGCGCTCCCGCCGCGTTGAGCAGCAGGCAGCCGCTCCGGGCGGAGAGCGTGCGGGAGTCGGCGAGCGCCGCCCGCAGCCCGGTGAAGTACTCCTCGAGCGCCGTCGGCGACGCCCCGCCCGGATCGACGAGAGGGGCGAGCCGGGGCCGCACCACTTCGTCGAGGTAGCTCTGCACGGCCGCGTCGAAGAGCCCGCGCTTGCTGCCGAAGGCGTGGTAAAGGCTGGAGCGGCGCAGTCCCGTCGCGGACTCCAGGTCCGGGAGCGACGCCTCCTCGAAGCCGCTCTCCCAGAAGACGGCGCGGGCGGCGCGGACGACCTGCTCGGTGTCGAAGCCCTGCGTGCGACCCACGGCGCCCCTCCTGACGGGTGACAGCTGCGGCGCCGCACTGGCGCGGACCGCTCGTCCCAGTATATTGTGGACTGGTCGTTACACAATCGGTGCGGAGCCCTCCGCACCGCGACAACCGCCTGGAGGCCCGCCGTGATCGTTCTCGGACTGGTGCTCGCCGCTCTCGCCGCGGCGCTGCACGTCTACATCTTCGTGCTCGAGTCGGTCCTCTGGACGACCCCGCGTGCCCGCTCGACGTTCGGCACGACCGCCGGCGAGGCGGAGGCGACGAAGGAGATGGCCTACAACCAGGGCTTCTACAACCTCTTCCTCGCCGTCGTCACCGTGGCCGGCATCGTCGCCGTCGTGACCGGGGCCACCGCCGTCGGCGCGGCCCTCGTGTTCGCCGGCGCCGGATCGATGGTCGCCGCAGCGCTCGTCCTGCTCCTCTCCGCTCCGACCAAGCGCCGCGCCGCGCTGACCCAGATGACTCCGGGTCTGCTCGCGGTGATCGCGCTCGCCGTCGGCCTCGCACTCTGATCCCTTCCGCTCCACCACCACGAAAGGCCCCATGAGCACCGTCACCAGCACCCAGATCCAGCTCGTCCGCCGCCCCGACGGCTGGCCCGTCGCCGAGGACTTCCGGACCGCGACCGCCGAGTACGGCGACCCGGCCGCGGGCGAGATCCGCGTCGAGAACGCCTTCCTCTCGGTCGACCCCTACATGCGCGGCCGCATGAACGACGTGAAGAGCTACACCCCGCCCTTCGCCCTCGGCGAGACGATGACCGGCGGCGCCGTCGGCCGGGTGACCGTCTCCGACGATCCCGCGTTCCCCGTCGGCAGCGCGGTCCTGCACCAGCTCGGCTGGCGAGACGTCGTGCAGGCCGAGTCGTCGCAGTTCCGCGTCGTCCCCGAGATCCCCGGAGTGCCGCTCTCGCTCCGCCTCGGCATCCTCGGGATGACCGGTCTCACCGCGTACGTCGGGCTCACCGCCATCGCGGGCATGAAGGAGGGCGACACCGTCTTCGTCTCGGGCGCCGCGGGAGCCGTCGGCTCGGCCGCCGGCCAGATCGCGCGCCTCCTCGGAGCCGAGCGGGTCGTCGGATCCGCGGGCTCGGCCGAGAAGGTCGCCCTGCTGACGGAGAAGTACGGCTACGACGCCGCCTTCGACTACCACTCCGGCCCGGTCCGCGAGCAGCTGGCCGAGGCCGCGCCCGACGGGATCGACGTGTACTTCGACAACGTCGGCGGCGACCACCTCGAGGCGGCGCTCGACGCCTTCCGCGACGGCGGCCGCGCGGCTCTCTGCGGCGCGATCGCCGGCTACAACAGCACCGAGAAGACGCCGGGCCCCGACAACATGGCGAACATCATCACCCGCGGTCTCACTCTGCGCGGCTTCACGCTGTCCGGCTACCTCGACCACGCGCCGGAGTTCAACCGGCTGATGGCCGGCTGGTTCGCCGACGGCGAGATCGCCTACGACGAGACCGTCGTCGACGGCATCGACCACGCCGTGGACGCGTTCCTGTCGATGATGCGGGGCGGCAACACCGGCAAGATGGTCGTCCGCGTCTAGCGCCGACACCGGTGCGGCGGGCGCGAGGAGGGGCACCTCCGGACGTCCGACGCACGAGGCCGCCTCCGCGTCCGGGGACACCTCCCCGTTCGCGACCGTCTCCCTGTCCGGGATCTCGGAGCAGGCGCGCGGATCCAGGGGGCCGATCGGTCCGGGCGGTGGCAGACTGCGGACATGAGCACGTTCTCGCACCGGACCGGCGCCTCCGCGCTGGCAGCAGCAGCACTCGTCCTCGTCCTCTCCGGCTGCGCGGGCAGCGGCGGAGCCCCGTCGGCGCGGACGCCGCTCCCCGCACCGACCAGCACCGCGACCGCGACCGCTGCTCCTACGCCTACTCCGATCCCGACCGTGACGGTGACGGTCACGGCGACTCCCGAGCCCTCCTCGACCGGCTCTCCCTCCGTGGATCCGACGGCAGCGCGCTGCACCGGCTCCGACCTGACGATGGAGTACCGGCCCGACCCCGACGCGTCGGGTGCCGGGAACAGCGCCTTCGACCTCGTGCTCACCAGCACCTCCTCCTCGGACTGCGCTCTCGCGGGCATCCCCGGCGTCTACGCGACCGACGCCGGTGGGAACCGCATCAGCGCGGTCGCCGACGCCTCCGGCCCGAACCCCGACGCTCCCGTGATCCTCGTACCGGGCGCCCAGGCGGACGTCCGGGTCGCCTGGCACTCCCCCGGCGCCTACGGCTGCACGGTCGGGACCTCCGCGTACCTCGTCGCCGAGGTCCTCGACGCGGAGGACGGCGCGGTCCGCGCTCCCGCCGAGCTGCAGGTCTGCACCGACGGCACCGTGATGATGGACGCCTCCGCCTACACGCTGCTCTGAGCTCTCCCCGAGCGCGCACCCCTCCCGAGCGGCCCGCTCACCGGGCGCGACCCCTTGACCGGGCGCGGCGCAGCCGGGACCCTCGCACTACACGTCCCCACCCCACCCCGGAGGTCACCATGAAGGTCGGCTCACTCGTTCTCCGTCTCGCCGTCGGCGGGCTCTTCGTCGGACACGGTCTGCAGAAGCTGCGGGGCTCGTTCGACGGCCCCGGCCTCGACGGCACCGAGCAGATGATGTCGAGCCTGGAGATGCACCCGGCTCGGCGCAACGCCGTCGCCGCCGCCGTGACCGAGACGGCCGGAGGCGCCGCTCTCGCGCTGGGCGCCGCGACTCCGCTCGCCGCCGCCGGACTCATCGCCACGATGGTCACCGCCGTGCGGAAGGTGCACTGGAGCAACGGCCTGTGGAACGCGAGTGGCGGGTGGGAGTACAACGGCGTCCTCGTCGCGGCGACGGCCGCGATCGTCGCCGACGGTCCCGGCGCGCTCTCGTTCGACGCCCTGATCGGCAAGCGCAAGTGGGGAGCCGGATGGGCGCTGTTCGCCCTGATCGGCGGAGCGGCTGCGTCGACCGCCCTGATCGAGGCCGGGCGCCGCGCCGCTCCGGTCGGAGCGGGCCCCTCCGGCTCCGACCAGGACGGGGCGGACGACGACGGCTCCGACTCGACCGCCTCGTAGCCCCGCTCCGCCGCACTGCGCGGGCGCGGTAGCGTCGGAGGCGTGACCGAGACACGCGCCTCCGACCCCGACCGTCCCGAGACCGACGCGCTCGCCCTCTGGCTCGCGGCGGTCGAACGCCTCGACGCCCAGGACGACCCGGACGGTGTCGTCGAGCGGATGCGCGTCCTCGCAGCCCGCTACCCGGGACACGACGGAGTCGCCGCTTTCGAGCTGGGCGGTGCCCTCGACAGCGCGGGACACGAGGCGGAGGCGGCGGTCGAGTACGAGCGCGCCCTCGCCGCCGGCCTCGACGACGAGCGGCGGGCACGGGTGACGATCCAGTACGCCTCGACGCTCCGGAACCTCGGCCGCACCGACGAGGCGATCGACCTCCTCGCCGGCGCCGCTGCGCACCCCGCGGTCGGCTCCGCGCGGGAGGTGTTCCTCGCGCTCGCTCTGCACAGCGCCGGGCGCGTCGACGAGGCCCTGCGGATCACGCTGGAGGCGCTGGCCCCGGGACTCCCCCGCTACCAGCGCTCCGTCCGCGCCTACGCCGCCGCCCTCACCGATCCCGAGCAGTAGCGCGGGCGGCACCTCCGCCCGGAGGCTCGGCGCGGCGAGCGCCGATGCCTCCGGCGCGACGGCGCCGTCTCAGCCCTCGAGCAGGATCGCGTCGATCTGGCCCATCGCCTGGCGGAGCCCCTCCTCCATGCCCATCTGGACCATCTGCTCGAGCTGCTCGACCGACTCGAAACGGCTGCTGAGGACCATCCGCGTGCGCCCCTGCTCGATCTCGTCGAGGGTGACCGCGGCTCGGGTGACGCCCAGCGCGTCGACCGGGTCGCCCCGCTCGTCGGCGAAGCCGTCCTCGAACTCGAACCGCGTCGGCTCCTCCACCCGGGTCACGCGCCACCAGCCGCGTGCCTGCTCGCCGTCCGGTCCGGTCATGACGTAGGCGCTCCGCCCGCCCTCGACCGGCTCGTGCCGCTCGAAGGTCGCCGGCCAGGTCGGCGGCCCCCACCAGCGCTCGAGGCGGCGGGGGTCCGTCCAGAGGAGCCAGACGCGCTCGATCCCGGCGTCGAACTCGGCGGTCACGGTCAGGGTCAGTTCCTCGATGTCCTTCACGGACTGCAGCACGCTCATCGCGCCTCTCCCTCCAGCAGGTCCCGCGCGCCGGCCGGCTCGCGGGTGTCACTCCTCGTCGAGGAGGTCCGACATGCGGTCGATCCTCCCCGCCCACAGCTGCTCGTACGTGTCGAGCAGGCGCGACGCCCGCCGCACTGCGGCGACCTCGCCCTGCACCAGCTGCTCCCGCCCCCTCCTCCGCTTGCGGACGAGTGCCGCCCGCTCGAGGACGGCCACGTGCTTCTGCACCGCCGCGAACGACATCTCGTAGCGCGCCGCGAGTGCGGAGACGGACTGCTCGCCGACCAGCACCCGGGCGACGATGTCGCGTCGGGTGCTGTCGGCCAGCGCCCGGAAGAGCAGGTCGATGTCGGCGTCCGTTCGTACAACCATGTGGTTGCACATTAGGGCCGACCCTCCCCCGGCGCAAGGGCGACAGGTCTGCGGGTGAGCGCGTCGCTCCGGCGCCCGACCTCAGGCGCCGGCGGCGTCGAGGGCCTCCGCAGCGGCGGCGAGCACCCAGTCCGGCAGGGGACGGGCCGCGAACAGCGAGGCGTAGAGCCGAGCCATCGAGTCGTCGGGGTCGAGCCGCAGCGCCTCGTCGAGATGGAGCCCGGCGAGGCTCGAGACTCCCCTCGCCCACCAGCACCAGGCGAGCACGGTGAGCACGGAGGAGCGCGCCTCCTCCGGCGCCAGCGCGGCAGCACGGGCGAGGAGTCCGGTCGCCCGCGCCAGACGGGCGCGCTCGGGAGCGCGCCCGCTGCCGAGCAGCAGGGCCGACAGCTCGAGGTCGTGGTCGTCGTCCGTTCCGGCGCGGGCCTCGCCGACCGCGACGGGTGGCACACCGACCCCCGCCTGCGCGTTCCGCGCGATCTGCACGGTCACCCGGTCGCGGAGGGGCGGCGACTGCAGGGTACGCACGATCAGTCCTTCGCGGCGGACGTCCCGCGGCCCGCTGAGCCAGCGCTCGACGAGCCGCTCCGTGTCGTCGACCAGGGGCGGCCGGCGGAGCACCTCCGCGACGAGCGTGCGATCGGCCTCGGCGACCGGCGGCAGCACCGAGAGCGCGTCGATGTCCAGAGGCTCGTCGGCCACCGCTCGGGCGAGGACGCCGGTCTCGCTCCGCTCGATCTCGAGGAGCGGACGTGGCCTGCGGCACTCCTCGGCGTCCGTGTAGCGCCCCCATCCGTCGGCGGCGATGCAGGCCACGGCGACGATGTCCAGGCGCGTGCGCTCCAGGCACCGGAGCACCGCGCGACCGAGGTCGAGATGCGGGATCCCCCGCTCCTCCGCGTAGCCCGCACGGGTGCAGACCACCACCAGCACACCGGTGGCCCGCGGCATCGTCTCCATCACGGCCGCGCAGCCGCCCGCCAGCGCCTCGGCCTCCCTCCCGCGCAGTGCCTCCGGGAGCGGGATCCGGAAGCCTCCCCCGGCGCGCGTGCCGAGGAACGGCACCACCACGATGGACTCCTCCGGCCGGATGCCGATGATGGAGGGGACAGCCGCCAGGAGGTCCTGGATCGCGCTCGCCCGCAGGACTTCGGGATCGCGGCGGCGGGAGGGAGGAGCAGGGGTTCGCTGTGTGGATGTCATGTCCGTCACCCTGCTCGCGTGGCGGGCACAGCAGGATCCCGCAGGCCCGGACCGGGGAGGACCGGAGCGGATCGGCACCTGTGGAGGAGCGCCCGGGGCTGTCGGCTCAGCCGACCGCGGGCGCTCGCAGCACCTTCGCCATCGGCCGCCCCTTCGCGATCTCGTCGATCAGCTTGTCGAGGTACCGGACGCGCTGCATCAGCGGATCCTCGATCGTCTCGACCCGCACACCGCAGATCACCCCCGTGATGGCTGAGGCCTCCGGAGGCAGGCGCGCCGCCGCGAAGAACTCCTCGAAGGTCGTCCTGCTGTCGAGGTGCCGGGTCAGCTCCTCGTCCGAGAAGCCGGTGAGCCAGCGCACCGCCTCGTCGACCTCCTCCCTCGTCCGGCCCTTGCGCTCCGCCTTCGCCACGTAGAGGGGGTGCACGTCGGCGAACGCCACGGAGAAGATCCTGCTCATGGCCGGGAAGCGTACTCGGGCGACGCCCGGCGCGGCAGAGGCGCCGGCCCCGCTATCCTCCCCAGTGGCCCTCGCGCCTCCACCCCGCAGCCCACAGAGAGAACCACCGTGAGCCTCCTCCGCACCAAGTCCGTCGAGCAGTCGATCGCCGACACCGATGAGCCCGAGTACAAGCTCAAGAAGTCGCTGACCGCGCTCGATCTCACGGTCTTCGGCGTCGGAGTCGTCATCGGCGCCGGCATCTTCACCCTCACCGGCCGCGCCGCCCACGACATCGCCGGGCCGGCGATCGTCCTGAGCTTCGTCGTGGCCGCCTTCGCCTGCGCCCTCGCGGCCATGTGCTACGCCGAGTTCGCCTCCACGGTCCCGGTGTCGGGCTCCGCCTACACCTTCTCCTACGCCTCCCTCGGCGAGCTCTTCGCCTGGATCATCGGCTGGGACCTGATCCTCGAGCTGTTCCTCGGAGCGAGCGTGGTCGCGCAGGGGTGGAGCGCCTACCTCGGGTCGCTGCTGCAGCAGCTGGGAGTGACGCTCCCACCGGCGCTCACCTACGGCGGCGTGGTCGACGTGCCGGCGATCCTGCTCGTCCTCGTGCTCGGCGCGCTGATGACCTTCGGCATCAAGGAGTCGCTGCGCGTGAACCTGGTGCTCGTCGCGATCAAGCTGTTCATCGTCCTGTTCGTCATCATCGCGGGCCTGCAGTTCGTGAACACCGCCAACTACACGCCGTTCGTCCCCGCCGCCGAGCCCTCGCAGTCCGCATCCGGGCTGACCCAGCCGCTGCTCCAGTTCCTCTCGGGCATCGAGCCGGCCACGTTCGGGGTCGGCGGCATCATCGCCGGCGCCTCCCTGGTGTTCTTCGCCTACATCGGGTTCGACGTCGTGGCGACGACCGCGGAGGAGACCCGCCGGCCCCAGCGCGACCTGCCCATCGGCATCATCGCCTCGCTGATCATCTGCACGGTCCTCTACTGCGCCGTCGCCCTCGTCGTGACCGGCATGGTCCCCTACCGCGAGCTCGACCCGTCCGCCGCGCTCGCCAACGCGTTCGCGTACCACGGGCAGACCTGGATGGCGACGGTCATCTCGGCCGGCGCCGTCGCCGGTCTGACCACCGTCGTGCTGACGCTGCTGATCGGAGCGACGCGCATCATCTTCGCGATGGCGCGCGACGGACTCCTCCCGCGGCGCCTGGCCACCGTCCACCCGCGCCTGCGGACGCCGTGGTTCACCTCCGTGGTGGTGACGATCGTCGTCGCCCTGCTCGCCGGGCTCACCCCGATCGGCGTGCTCGAGGAGATGGTCAACATCGGCACGCTCTCGGCGTTCGTCCTGGTCTCGGTCGGCGTCGTGGTGCTGCGCCGCAAGCGGCCCGACCTGAAGCGCGGCTTCCGGGTCCCGCTGAACCCGTGGCTCCCGCTGCTCTCCGCCCTGATCTGCACCTACCTGATGCTCAACCTCTCGATCGAGACCTGGCTGCGCTTCCTGATCTGGCTGGCGGTGGGCTTCGTGATCTACTTCGCCTACTCGCGCAGCCACGCGAAGATCGGGAAGTAGGGACAGGCGCCGAGCGTGCAGGCCCTGTCAGTTCGACTCCCCGATAGCGCGAAGGACTTCTCGGCAGGCGTCCTCGAGCGGGATCCTCTCCTGCTCGATCCGTCTGAAGGGCGCCGGTCCTGAGGTCGCGACCACCGAGTAGGCCTCTCTCTCGTGCTCGGTCAAGCCTCTCGGCCGAGTGCGCGACGCACGGAGCGGTGTTCCGTGAGGGTCGTGCTTCACTCCACGAGACGCGAACCGTCGGACGGCGTCGCCGTCCATGAGGATCGACCGGACCGGGACACCGTGCTCGGCGAGAGCCGAGCGGAGGTCGGCGAGGATGGAGAACCCGCGACTGTCGATGTCGCCCCAGTAGACAACGTGCTCGACGTCCCTGAGCCAGTCGAGGTCGGCCAGAAGGGAGGCGGCGGCGCTCCCACCCCCCTCGATGACGAGCGCGCCGGGCAGATCCGGGAACCACAGCCTGCAGTCTCGATTCTCCACGACGACGACGACGCGCGGTTCGTACGGAAGGGAGTGCAGATCGCCCGTCGTCCACGAATCGTGTCGACGTCGGCCGCTCTCGAGATACTGCGGGTCCACGTAGGTCAGATGGAGGACGGCGAGACGCGGTCGCAGTTCGGTTCCGAGGTCGCGTCCTGTCAGCACGTCCAGAAGGCGAAGATGCTTGACGAGCCACTTCGAGTGCGCCCCGGGCAGAGGAAGCTGACGACTCGTCCACCCGCTCAGGTCCGAGTGACCGCGAAGCCAGGCGACGGCTTCCACGAGGACATCGATGTCAGGATCAGCGAACGTTGCAATGCGCTCCAGGACCCTCGGCGTGAGGATCGCTCCTGACGTGCGCAACGAGATCGCGGCCAGACGAGCCCTCTCCACGAACGCGAGCGGTCCGCCCGCCCTCTCCTGCTGCAGAACCGCGAAGGCGGTCTCGAGCGAGTCGACGATCAACTGGAGAGGAGCATCGACCGCGACGCCTTGGACGTTGATGGAGGACCGGATACAGCTGATGCCGCTGACGTCGCCCAGGTTGAAGCCGTCCCACAGCCGCAACCATGAACTCCAGGGTCCGAAGCCCACCTCGGCGACGTGCGACGGCGACGTCACTCCCGGACGAAGGCCCACGGAGATCGGATCCGGTTCCGCGCCGTCGAGATCGGCGAGTACTCTGTCAGCCCAGGTCTTCCGAAGCGCGGCGGCCACGCTCTTCATCGCACCGTCAGGAGTGGTCAGACTCGGCATCGGTCACCTCTCTCCCAGGCCCACCTTCGGCCTGGCCCAGGAGCGTCCGCGCGTGTCTTTGAGGATGTCGTACTCCACCTCGACGTGCGGCTCGATCGCGCTGTACTTGTCGTTCGGGGCACCGATCACGAGCTGGAAGCCGAGACCGCGCCACGCGCCGATCGCCCGCTTGGTGAAGTGGGCGTCGGCCTTGATCAGCGCTTCGTCCATGAAGACCGGGGCGTACCGCGGGCGATCGGCTCCCGCGTCGCCGAGCTGGTAGCGCAGCGCAGCTCCGACGATGAAGGCGATCAGCTCCTGCGACTCCCCGCCGGACTTCTCGCCGATGTGGTCGTACAGCGCCACGTGCGCTCGGGTGACGGCGTCCACGCGCTCGGCGCTGACACGGACGTGGTTGCGGACGTCGACGAGGTCGCCGAAATCGGGCGCGGTGCGCCGCAGCCGCTGGATGAGTCGGGACATCCGCCGGTAGACCTGCTCGCGCTCCTCCTCCGTGGACACCGCCTGGATCTGGGCGCGCACGTCCCGGAGCTCGCGGCGGAACCGGCGGCGCACCTCCGACTGGTTCTCGCGCGTGGTGATCTGCAGGCGGTGACCGTCGTCGTAGAACGGCAGATCCTGCATGATCACGTTGATCGGCTCGATCCGCTCGCGGATCTCCCGCAGCGAGCGGCCGAGCGTGGAGTCGAAGCTCGTGAGGTCGTTGCCGGAGAGAGTGAGCAGGCTGTCGCGCCACTCGGTCTCGAGCCGGTGCAGGCCGCTGGTCTCGAGAGCGTCGAGCAGCCGCTCGAAATCACCCGCGGACGCCTCGGGGTCCACCAGCAGGTTGGGGTTCGGCCAGCGGTCGAGGAAGCCTGCCATGATCCGGCCGGCGCTCTCCCGCTGCTGCTCGTGCGCCTCGGCTGCGGAGCGGCGGTCCTCCGCGAGACGTTGCGCCGCCGTGGCCAGCGCGGCGTCGAAGCGGACCAGGACGTCCGAGGCGCTGCCGGACGCCGCGGCCTCGGTCAGCGTGAACCGGGCGTCGAGGAAGGCGCGCTGGTCGTCGTCGAGCTCCCGTCCGGCGCGCTCCGCCGCATCGAGAACCCCCTGGCTCGCGTCGACGTCGTCGACCACGACGGCCCACTCCGCCTCGATCCGCTCGCGCTCCACCCCGGCGCGGGCGATCTCCTGGCGGAGGCGCTCGAGGCGGCCGCGCAGCCCGTCCATCTGCTCCTGCAGCCGCGCCAACTCGGGATTCACCTCCGCCACCTCCTCGAGCACCGAGGTCCAGCGCTCCTGCTCGGCGACAAGGGAATCGACGTCGACCTGGTCCCAGGACAGTCCGGCGATGCGGGCGAAGCGGACGAGGCGGTCTTCGACAGCGTCGAGTGCCTCCTCCGCGACTCGGGACGCCTCTGTCGCCGCCGCGCTGCGTGCGCGAGCCGTCTCGACGAGCGCACTCAACTCGCGCAGCCTGCGCGAGTTCGAGAAGCCCAGGACGTTCGCCGCGCCGTGGCCGCCGTGCGCTCCGCGCTGGCCCTGAGAGAGCTGCCCGGAGAGAGCGAGTGCCAGCCGGTGCCGGCCGAGGTCGCCGGCGCTGTCGACGCAGACGAAGCCGAAACGGTCTTCGAGGCGGTCCTGCAGCCACCCGGTGAAGGGCGTGGAGCGGTAGTCCAGACGGCCGGGCAGTGTCGACGGATCGAGGCCGCGCACCTCCTCGAGACCTGTCTGCACGCCCTCGTAGCGGAGGCGGATCGGAAGGCGCACCGCATCGACGGCGGAGCGGAAGCGGTCGAGATGGGCGACATCGAGCAGGAGCGTCGTCGCGAAGCCGCCGAGAGCGAGGCCGAACGCGTCCCGCCACGGCTCGAACTCGCTCCGCACCTCGACGAGCTCTCCCACGAAGGGCAGGTCGTCGACCGGGAGGTCCGCCGCACGGGCGATGATCTCCCGCGCCTCGTGCAGCGGCCTCGGGATGCTGTCCTGATGCTGGGAGGCCGCGCGGTGCTCCGCGTCGAGGTCGACGAGAGCGCGGACCGCCGCCGTGCGCTCCGTCGTCGCCTCCGCGTAGGCCGCTCGGGCGTCGCGCTTCGTCGCGGCGGCGCTCGTGACGTCGGAAGCGCGTGCGAGAGCCCTCTCGAAGCCCTCGCGGGTGGTCTCCTCCTCACCCAGGGCCCGCAGATCCTCGTCGAGCCGCATCCTGCTGTCGCGCACCGTCTCGAGCCGCCGCTCCACCTCGCGGAGCTCTCGCTGGGCCGTCTCGAGGCGGTCGCCGCCGGAGGCCCGCAGCACCTCGGCGAGGCCGTCCCGCTCCGACTCCGCCGCCTCGGCGAGCGCCCGCTTCTCTCGGAGCACGGCGTCGACGGCGCGGGTGCGCTCGCGCAGCTCCGCCTCGACGTCGCGCAGCAGGCCGAGGCGCTGCTCCGCCCGCCACAGGGCCGCCGGCGACACCGGGGCGTCGAACTCCCCGAGCGCGTCGATGAGGCGCACGCGCTCCGCGGACGCGGCGATGCGCAGGCGCAGGCCCCGCAGCGGCTCGAGTGCCGCGACCTGCTGACGGGCGGTGAGCATCCGCTGCCGGGTGCTCTCGAGTTCGTCGAAGTGGGCGACGACCGCGTCGGCGGAGGCGAGGGTCTCGGGCTCCTCGAGCACGAGCCGCTTGTAGAGGTCGTCGACGGTGGTGATCTGCTGACCCGCCTGGATGCGGGCGAGCAGGCTCATCGCCTTCGATCCGGCTCCCGCCGCTCCGATGCCGAGCACCGCGTGCAGGCGCGCCGAGAACTCGCGATCCGTCGCGAGCGGGTCCAGGCCCGCCGCCCGGAGCGAGGCATCGGAGAAGCGGTGCGCCGCTGCGCGGTCGAGCGCGGTCAGGTCGATCGGGCCCTCGGCGCTCGCGCGGACGCGCACCGTCTCCTCGAGCACGCGGGAACCGGCCGGGACGTACCAGGCGCGGACCGCGCTGAACCGCGAGCCGTCGTGGTCGACCCAGGTCATCGCGACGGCGGTCCAGGTGTCGACTCCGTCGCCGCGCAGGACGCGCATGGTCGTGCCCTCCTCCGTCCGCGACTCGTCGAGCTTCCCGCGGGCGTAGGAGAGGATGTTGCGCTGATCCTCGCCGCGGGGCCGACCGGTCACTCCGCCGTTGGAAGCGCCGTTGAACGGCGTGGTGTGCGGCATCATCAGGGCGATGTAGGCGTCCATCAGGGTCGACTTGCCGGACCCGGAGCCGCCGCAGAGCAGCGTGGCGCCGGGCGAGAAGCGGACCCGGTGCGCGCCGTCGTAGCCGCCCCAGTTGACCAGCTGCAGGTCCTCGGCGAGCCACTGCTGACCGCGCGAGGCGGCGGGGATCAGGCCGAAGAGGGTGTCGAGCATCGTCATCGGGGGTCGTCCTCCGGGTCGGGGGTGTCGTCGTCGGGGAGGTCCTCGTCCGCCGCCTCCGGATCCACGGAGCCGGGCTCCTCGGCGAGCGCCGCTCCCCCGGCCGGAGACGCCTCCTCGCTTCTGCGCCCGTGCAGCCAGTCGCTCAGCTCCCGCAGCTTCGGCGCGCTCAGCACGATCTCCACGATCGGGCTGATCCGGTACCGCCCTGCGGACTCCTCGTCGACGATGCCGTCGCGGCCGAGCCGCTCCAGCGCCTTGCGGACCATGCGCTGCCGGCGCGCGGTGTCGCGCTCGGCGTCGGCGAAGTAGCTGAGCACCGTCTGCTCGACCTCCTCGACGTCCACCCGCGCCGACGGCTCGCCGGCCGCCGACTCCCGCTGATGAACCGTGCGCAGGTGCACCAGCACCAGCGTCTCGGCGCGGGTGTAGGGGAGGTCGCGCAGCAGCACCGGCATCTCGACCTCGTCGGAGCGCACCTGCTGCTTGTACGCGACTCCGCGCTCGTGGTCGACGACGAGCCGCACGAACAGGTCGTTGAGCCGCGACTCGATCAGCTGCCGGTGCTCCTGGAGCACGGCCCACTGCTCGCGATGGCGGTCGGCGAGGAGGAAGCGGCGCTGCAGCACGTGCACGAGCACGCGGCGCACCTCGGTGTCGAGGACGCCGCGGTCGCCGGGGAAGAGCTCGTCGGGGTCCTCCTCCATCGACACGGGCGCGATGAACGGATCGACGGCGGGCTCGTCGGTCGCCGGGGTGTCACTCATCGTCGGTCTCCTCCTGGGTGCGGGCGGTCACGGATCCGAAGGCGAAGCGGCGCACGGTCCCGTCGGGTCGGCGGGCGCTGACGACGGAGTAGCCCTCGCGGTCGACGAGGCCCGTCCGGTGCGCGATCTCCAGCAGCCCGAGCAGGTCGACGGGCCGTCGTGTGTCCTCCGGAGCCGCGCTGAAGGCGTCCGCCAGATCGAACTCGTCGCCGAGCCGCGCGACGTACGCCTCCAGCTCCGCATAGCGGGGACCGCCCCAGGCCCGGCTGTCGTCGCCGACGAACTCCGCGTCGCCGTCGTCTCCGGCGAGGGGCGCCGGCCCTCCGGCAGGGCGCACATCGCCGAGCGTCTGCCGCAGGTGGCCGATCCCGGCGACGGGCAGGTGCCGCAGCGGCGCGACCGGCGCATCCGGCGAGATCCCGCCCGTCCACTCCTGGAGCCCCGCCATCACCTCGCGCAGCAGCTCGTCCACCTGGCGGTCGCGAGCCGGATCGTGGGTGCGGACCTGACCCGTGATGACGTGGGAGGCGCGGCGCTGCGCGGTCAGCACCTCCTGCACCCCCAGCTCCACCCGGCGTCCGATCGCGCTGAGCTCGGCGCGCTGCGCCGGGTCCATCAGGCGCGAGAAGGGCTGCACGAGCACGGTGTGGAGCTGGTCGGCGAGCGCGTCGATCCGCTCGGGGTCGCCCAGGAGGCGCAGCGCCCCGGCGAACGCACGGCCCTCGCTGGTGGCCTGCATCACGTGCTGCCCGCGCTCCAAGTACTCCCGCAGCACCTCGCCGGTCGGGCGGACGTCGCGGCGCAGGTCCGCGACCACGTCGCGCTGCATCGCCTTGATCGACTCCGCCACCCGCGCGAAGTCGGCCGGCAGCTCGCGGGCCAGATGCACCACGTTCTCCGCCTCCTCGAGGAGCTGCTCGTCGTCGGCCGGCTCGAGACCGGCGCCCTCCTCGAGCGCGGCGATCTCCGCGTCCAGGCGGGCCCGCTCCTCGCGGAGCCGTGAGAGCCGCGCCTCCGGGTCGGGCTCGACGTCCGCTGCCAGCCGCTCGACCGCCTCCAGCAGGGTGCGCACCCGCGAGTTCGAGACGCGCGTGCGTCCGCCTCCGGTGCGCCCGGTGATCTCGAGGGCGCTCACGGCGTGGGCGCTCATCCGGTAGACCTCGGCCTCGCCCTCGATCTGCGGCACGAGCCAGCCGACGCGGACCCAGTAGCGGCACACCTCGCGCGCCGTGCCGCTCGGCAGCGCGCGCTCGCCCTCGTCGTACCCGGCCGAGCGCAGCTCCTCGAGCAGCTCCCCCACCTCGGCGTGCGCGTCGGCCACGGCCACCGCCTGCCGGTCGACCGTGAACACGAGCGACAGGGCGGCGACGACGAACGGGGCGTAGCGGCCGTGCAGGAGATCGAGGGTCGGTGTCCGGAAGGCGCCGAGGGAGCGCAGGTAGGCGGCCTCGGCGCGGGAGTTCGACATCGCCCTCAAGGATAGGCGGCGGGCCGGCATCGCGCGGACGGGGCGCCAGGCCTGCACCGGGCCGGTGGTCAGACGCCGTCCGGATGGAGTGCTCTGTGGAGCGCGAGCGCGAGGGCGGTGCGATCGCGGGCGCCGAGCTTGCGCAGGAGCGAGGACACGTGGTTCTTGACGGTGCCCTCCGCGAGCACGAGCGCGGCGGCGATCTCCCGGTTCGTGCTCCCTTCCGCTACCAGCTCGGCGACCACCCGCTCACTCCGCGTGAGCAGCGCCAACGGGCTCTCGCCGGTGCGGCCCGGCTGGACGGCCGGTCGGGCTACGCGCGGATCGATCACCATCCCGCCGCCGATCACGGCGTCGAGCGCCAGGACGAGGCCCTCCACCGAGGTGTCCTTGAGGAGGAATCCGGCCGCTCCTGCGGCCAGGGCCTCCTGGACGAGCGCGTGGTCGTCGAAGGTGGTCAGGAGGAGGACGGGCAGATGCGGGTGCCGCCGCGCGCACTCGGCAGCGAGCTCCACGCCGTCCATGACCGGCATCCGCGCGTCGGTGACGACGACGTCCACCTCCGTCGTGTGCAGAATCTGCAGAGCGACCTGTCCGTTCTCGGCCTGGGCCGAGATCTCGACCCCCTCGACCGTCGAGAGGAGCATGACCAGCCCGCGGCGGATCATCTGCTGGTCCTCCACCAGCAGCACTCGCCTCGGCGTCGTCTCCGTCACGAAGCGCGCCCCTCGTGTTCCCCGCCGCCGCGTCCGAGAGGGATCGCGAGACGCAGGAGGAACCGGTCGTCGATGCGCCGCGCCGTCAGCCGCCCCCCGCGAGCCGTCGCGCGATCGTCGAGGCCGCGCAGCCCGAAGCCCAGCTCGGGCTCGCCGTCGCGGATACCGGACCGTCTGCCCGCGTCGATGTCACTGAGCATCGAGAGCTCGAGCCGGCTGTCCTCGGTCTCGAGATCGATGCGGACACTGCGGGCAGCGCCGTGCCGCAAGGCGTTCGTCAGCCCTTCCTGAACGCCCCGATAGATCACGAGCGCGATCTCGTCGTCGCTCGTGAGGACACGGTCCGACGCCGTGTCGCCGACCACATCGACGGTGACTCCTGTGCCGCGGAAGGATTCCGCGATCAGCTCCAGCGCGGCCAGCCCGCGGGCGCCCTGGTTCCGGACGGGGCTGAGCGCTCTCACCCACATCCGCATGTCCGCGAGCGCCTCGCTCGACGCGGATCGAGCCGTGCGGACCTCTGCCCACGCCTGCTCGGCATCGGCGGGGCGCAGGCGATCGGCGAGCTCGAGACTCATCGAGACGAGGGTCAGCTTGTACCCGAGGCCGTCGTGCAGCTCACGAGCGCTCCGGGCACGCTCGTCCGACAGCAGCAGCTCCCTCTCCGTCGCGGACGCGCGATGCAAGCGCCGGATCACCCGCTGATCAGCGGATCGCTCGCTCTCGAATCCCCGAAGAGAGAGACCCAGGGCGATCCCGAAGCACATCAGCACGGCCACCGGCACCACGTTGAGCACACCGTCGAGAGCCCCGGAGAGGAGCGTCCTCCCCGAGCCGACGGCACCCCCGACGTGGAGGGCCAGTCCGACGGAGGCGATCCAGATCATCGCGTGCGCCCCTGCGCGGAGCGAGACGTCGACCACCGCGAACGCCACGACGAGGAGGAGGACCGGGATCGTGAAATCGAGCCGGCCGAAGACGACGACCGGCGTCGCGGCGACGACGGACACCGCCGTCACGGCGGCCCCGTGCCCCGCTCTCATCATGCGCGGCCGAACGACCCAGATCCCGGCGATCACGGGTGCCAGCGCGAGCCACGCGACTGCCGCGACCGGTGGACCGGCGCCCCTCTGAGCGGAGTCGACGACTCCCAGGCTCCCCGCCATGACGAGGCAGCAGAGTGCGATCACCTGGAGCGCGACGACCGTCCTGTCCACTGCGCTCGACGAGGAGGAGGACCCGAGCCCGGCACGCGCGGGCTCCCCCGCCCACGGAACGGAAGAAGCCGCGTCCGTCCCCGGAGATGAGCCCATGTCGACAATGGTAGCCCGGGCACCGAGAGCGAGACCCGTGACCACGGTCATGTCCCTGCTGTGACCCCGGTCATTGTCATCCATGACCCCGGCGGGAAGCGCCCGGCCGGAGCCCTTCGTAGCCTCGGAGTCAGCACCGCGCCGTCTGCTCGGTGGGTCACGCCGCCGAGGAAGGGGAAGCGATGCCGCTCGACCTCGAGTACCTCCAGTACTGCCGCCCGGGGATGCCGTTCTACGCCCTCGCCGGCGACGAGGACCCCGTCGAGGGCGATGTTTTCGATGTCGCGCATCGCGCACCCGAGGGCTGGCAGACGAGGGAGTCCCGCCCGTGGCGGAACTGGATACCCGACGGATTGTCCTTGCCGAGGCAGGGGTGGAAGATCCACCTCTCGACAACTCTCGGCGATGCTCGGACGATCCTCGACGCCACCTCTCGCCACTGCTTCGGCTCCCGCTTGCCGTTCAAGCACCTCGCGAGCGCCGATCTCCTCCTGATGCAGAACGGCAAGTACGCCGATCGGGCTGGGGCCGGGAAGTTCATCACGGTGTACCCCGGTTCGGACGACGAGTTCGCCCGCGCGCTGGAGGATCTCGACGCCCTTCTGGCCGGGTGCAGAGGTCCCTACATACTCTCCGATCGGCGCTGGCGGTCCGGCCCGGTCCACTTCCGATACGGGGCCTTCCTCCCGTCCGAGACCGACACGGGCTTCGTCTCGACACTCATCGATCCGGACGGGAACGAGATCGAGGACGTCCGGCGACCGGCCTACACGCCCCCTCCCTGGGCGTCGCTTCCAGACTCCGTCGAGGTCGAGGGAGAGGAAGAAGGAGAGGTCGCCTTCGGTTTCGACATGCTCTCAGCCCTGCACTTCTCGAACGGCGGCGGAGTCTATCTCGCCGAAGCGACGACGGATGAGTTCGTCCCGATCGGGACGGTGGTGGTCCTCAAGGAGGCGCGTCCACATGCCGGGCTCGACGGCGACGGCGTCGACGCGGTGACACGTCTGGCCCACGAGGAGGAGGTGCTGGTGGATCTGCAGTACCTGGGCTGCGTACCGGTCTTCTACGGTTCCTTCACCGCCTGGGAGCACCGATACCTGGTCATGGAGCACGTGGAGGGGAACGATCTGAAGCGCGAGTGGATGACTCGGACTCCGCTGCTCCGTCCGGCCCCCTGGCTTCTCGTCGACGACGGGTACACCTCGTGGCTGAGCGCGACCGTCGCACGGCTCGACGCTGCGCTCTCCTCCGTGCACCGCGCCGGATGGCTTCTCGGGGACATCCACCCGAAGAACGTCATCATGCGGAACGGAACGCATCCGTGCCTGCTCGACTTCGAGTTCGCGCACAGGATGGATCCCGAGTGGCGGTCCGGCCAGGGAGCTCCCGGATACGAGCCCCGGGAAGGCTTGAGGGGGACGCGAGCCGACGAGTGGTCGCTGGGGATCCTCGAACTCGATCTCCTCTTCCCTCAGGCGACGATCGCCGACCAGGGCAACGTCGCGAAGATCGAGCAGCTCTTGCGAGCAGCCGCAGACGACCTCGCCGTCCCGTCCGCCGTGCTGCGGTCTGTGAGGGCGCACACCCTCGATGCTCTTCCCACCTCGAGCCGGAGATCGGTCGACGAGCGCGTCGATCGTCTTGCCGCCTGCTCCGACCACCAGCTGCGGAATCTGATCGTCCGAGGTGTCACGTCGGTTCTCGAATGGGCGGAGGACGCTCCTGTCGTTCCCGGAGACATCCCTCTTCTCGCCCGCGACAGCGCCGATCATCGTGCGGGGTTTCCCTACGGCGCGGCGGGAGCCATCACTTTTCTGGGGCGGTCGGGAGACGCGGATCTCGAGGCTGCTGATCGCTGGCTCGCCGGTCGCGTCGCCGGAGTGCGCTCGCGCGGGCTCTGCGGGCGGGAGGGAATCCGGTTCGCTGCACGCGAGGCAGGACTCACGCGCACACTCGATGCCCTGCAGTCCACGCGTGCGGCTACCCCCTCTGGTCCGACCCTCTGGTCGGGGTGGGCCGGCGCAGGGCTCGCCGATCTCGCAGAAGGAGAAGATCCGTCCGAGGCGGCCCACCATCTCGCCGCACTCCTCGACGAGGATGCGCGGGGAGCTTCCGTCGGCCTCCTCCACGGATGGTGCGCCGCCGCGATCCTGTTCGCTCGGCTCCATGAAGCCACCGGAGACGACTTCTACGTCTCGCTCGCTGTACGAGCCATCGACGCCGATCTCTCACGATGCACGATCACCCGCAACGGGACCCTCGAGTTCGACGAGGGGTGGAGAACGCTCCCCTATCTCGGGATCGGGTCGACCGGTCCGGGTCTGGCGATCCTCGAGCTGCAGCGGGTGACGGGCTCCGAGCTCTTCGCGGAGTCCCTCGCCGCCATCGATGCCGCCGCGACCTATCAGCAGTGCGCGCAAGCCTCGCTCGCCCACGGTCTGTCCGGGTTCCTCATCTACTTGAACCGCCGCACACGCCATCGGCCCAGCGCAGAACTCGACGAGGTCCTCCGTTCGCACATCCGTTCGCTGCGCCTCCATGCCGTGCTCGATGACAGCGGCGTCTTCTTCCGAGGCAATCAGAACCTCCGGCTCTCGTCCGACTATCTGACCGGATCGCTCGGAGTGATCGCGGCGCTCGACGAGCTCGAGACGGGGAGATCCGCCCTGCCCTTCGGACTCTGACCGAGTCCGCCCGACAGGAAGAGAGGAGGTGAACACCATGAACCGGATTCTTGAGTTCCAGACGCTCGAAGGCGAGACCGACGCACACGATGCTGCGCGCGTCAGCACCTTCAGCATCGTCTCGCCGTGCCCGGGCTGGCCCAGCTCGATCACGTGGGGCAACTGCTGACCGTCGCCCGCGAACGCCCGCGATCCCGCACCATCGGGGATCGCGGGCGTCCCGAGAGGGGGAAGGCCATTCACCACGCCTGAGGAGGCGCTCTCATGATCCCCATGCTCCAGGCGCGTGCCGTCGGGCAGACCGTCGCCGCGGGTCGGCGGACGACGACCGTCCTGCGCGGCTGCGACATCCATCTGGAAGGAGGCGGACTCGCTGCTGTCGTCGGCAGCTCCGGCTCCGGCAAGACCTCGCTCCTGATGTGCCTCAGCGGACTGGATCGACCGACGACGGGCACCGTCGAAGTGAACGGCCGGGACGTGTACCGCCTGTCGGCGGCCGAGCGCTCCCGCATGCTCCGCACCGAGATCGGCTTCGTCTTCCAGCAGTACAACCTCGTGCCCTTCCTCGACGTCGAGGAGAACATCGCGCTCCCCTTCCGGCTCGACCGGTCACCCGTGCCGCACGACCGGATCCGTGGGCTCGTCGAGGCGTTCGGTCTGGGGGATCGGCGTCATGCACCTGCACGGACGCTCTCCGGCGGAGAGCAGCAGCGGACCGCTCTCTGCCGTGCCCTCGCACGGCGGCCCAGCATCGTCTTCGCAGACGAGCCGACCGGGGCCCTGGACTCGCACAGCTCGCAGATCGTCCTGTCGACGCTGAGAAGCATGGCGGACGAGGGCCGGATGGTCGTGATGGTCACGCATGATCTCGAAGCCGCGGCACTGGCGGACACCGTCGTGGTGATGCACGACGGGGGAACAGTGAGGACGACCGGCCGCCGGACGAGCCACGAGCTGCTGAGCATCCTCGAAGAGGCCAGGTCCTGAGTCGTGTCCCGCTACGTCGTTCGCATGTTCGCCGCCGACTGGCGCCTGTGGTCACCTGCGACAGCCGTGGTCGCCCTGGTCGCCACCCTGGTCGGGTTGTGCGTCCACCAGTTCGCGTGGACCGGGGACCCTTCGTTCGCCGCCGCAGCCTCGGACGCCGGCGTCGGTCTCCAGGAGTTCCGGATCCTCTCGATCACGATCTACGCCGTGGTGGCACTCGTCGCGTGCGTCGCCCTGACGGTCGTCGGCCGCGCGAGCGTCACGGCCACGAGTCGCACGCACGCGCTCTGGCTCCTTCTGGGTGCCTCGCCGATGCAGGTGTTCGGTGCGACCCTGCTCGTGATCGGCATCGTGAGTCTCACCGGTGCCCTCCTCGGGGCGCTGCTCTCGACGCTGCTGGCGTTCTGGGCTGTTCCCGCCTTCAACGGCGCGGTCTCGTCCGTCGTCGATCTTCCGGCCTTCACGCTGTCACCCTGGGCCCCAGTGGCCACCGTGGGGCTCGGAGCGCTCACCACGCTCGCCGGCGGAGTACTGCCCGCGCGCCGCGCCGCCCGGACGCCGCCGAGTGCTGCGCTCCGAGCGTCCGAGGACGGCCGTCTCCACACCGGTGCGACCGCAGCGCGCCTCGTCAGCGGCCTCGTATTCCTCTTCCTCTCCTGCGGCCTCGTCGCCGCGTCCGGCTCCGCCCGAGAGCTCGGAGCGACCGGACCCGCTCCGATGTTCAACCTGGCCGTCGATGCAGGAGGAAGCCTCCTCCTGGCCGTGTACCTCCTCTGTCCGGAGGCGGTCGGGCTCGTCCTCCGTGCACTGCACGCTCTCCTGGCTCGATCGGGTCTCGTCGTCCCCGCGCTCGGCGTCCGGGCAGCCACGGCCCGGGTGCGGGTCAGCGCCGCCACGATCGCGCCGCTCGCGGCGGGTCTCGGAGGAATAGGAGTCCTCCTGTGCGCGGTGGAGTCGGTCGTAGCCATGACGACGGCGGTCCAGCCCGGGACCCGCGCCGACCTCACCGATGTTCTGACGATCGTCGCGATCGTGGCGGTATCGATGCTCGCCACCAGCGCCGCGGTCATCGCGCTCTCCGCGCAGGACCGCGACCGCGAGATCGCCCTTCTCCAGGCGGCGGGGATGCGGCGCCACCAGATCGTCGGGCTCCTCCTCTCCGAGAGCTTCGCACTGGCCCTCGCTGCGTCGACGGCAGCGGCCGCACCGGTCGCGGCGACCGGTGCGGTCTGCTGGCTGGTCAGTCGCGCGGCCCTCGGCGAGGGTCTGGTGGTCTGGCCCGTCCAGAGCGCCGTTCTCGGGCTCGTCGGCTCCTGGGCGGCGCTCTCGCTGATCCTCGTTGTTCCCGTGCGGGCACGGCTGCGACAGACGCCTGGAGCGCGGTTGCGTGAGCAAGGCGCCTGAGGGGATCACCGGGGACGGCGCGCTGCCGCCTCGGGTTCCTGCGCTCTCCGGATCTCTGAGGGGTCTCGCTGCGATGCAGCCGTCGAGTGCGCCGGAAGAGCAGGCGCGCTCCCGGTCCGTGCTCCTCCGCGACCCGGACGGACGCCCCTTCCGGCACACCCTCGATGTCGCGCCACGGGAGTCGATGGTCCTCGCACCGGATGGCACCGCCTTCGCGATCGTGGGTGATCGGGGAGGCGATGAGCAGCATCGGATCCGCATCGCCGTCGCTGCCGGTGGCGGAGTGATCGAGGTCGCCCATGACGAGCGTCCCGTCTCGCCGCGCATCCGATCGTTCTCGGACGGATTCCTCTGGATCCGCCGAGACGCGGCAGGTCGGCCGTGGCAGGCGGTCTGGTGGCACAGCAGCCGGACGACGCACGTCCTCCTCGAGGAGCCCGACCGGACGAGGCGGCTCGATCTGCGCAGCGTCGCCCACACGACCGCCGTCCTCGGCTCCCGAGGCCCGCTGGGCTCCAGGTACTGGGTGCTGACCGCTGAATCGGACGGCCCGCCGTCGTGCGACCGCCTCGACCTCGACACGGAGGACGCGGACGTCTCCACCTTCACGGGCGGGCTCGCCCTTCTGGATCGACGTCACGGCCTCCTCCAACTGACCGGTTCGACTCCTCCGCTGAACGTTCCCGTTCCTCCTGCTCTCCATGCCGGCCATCTGCAGGAGGCAGGGGAGGATCTCTTCGTCCTCGGCCGGTCGGCCGGCCGGATGGCGGTCTGGTCGCCCGCCGGTGGAGCTGACGCCCTCTGGACGGCGCCACCGGCAGGTGTTCTGCTCCCCGCCGTCGATCCGATCACCCGCCTCCCGGTCCTGCTCGTCTCCTCCCCCGTCCATCGGCCCCAGCGCGTCGACCCGGTGCCGGGCGAGGCGTTGTCCGCCGAACCGGCGAGGCGGACGGAAGTCCGGTCGCTCACCGCGACGAGCCGGGACGGCACACGGATCCCGCTGACCCTGGTTCTGCCGGAGAGCGCGGACGCCTGTCCTGTCGTCGTCCATGTGTACGGCGCTTACGGCATCAGTCTCGAGGGACCGTTCGATCCCTTCACGGACGACCTTCTCGCGCGTGGAGCCGCGATCGCCTACTGCCATGTACGTGGGGGCGGCGAGAACGGCCGGGAGTGGCATCGGCAGGCGACCGGTCTCGGACGCGACCTTCCGATCGAGGACCTCCTCGCCTGTCTGGCGCTGCTTCAGGATCTGCCCGGCATCGACCCTCTCCGGCTCCTTCTCACGGCGGCGAGCGCCGGAGCACTGGCCGCTGCGACGGTCTGCCTCCGTCGGCCCGCAGCACTCCGAGGGCTGCACCTCGTCCACCCGTTCCTCGATCCCGTCACTGCGCTCGATGATCGATCTGCGGCCCTCGCGTCGACCGACCGGGCGGAATTCGGCGAACCCGCCGAGATCCTCTCCGCGGGACTGTCGCCTCTCGCGACGATCGCATCGATGGCTGCCCGGAGCCGACCGCTCCCGCCGGCGTGGATCCGAGCCGGCCGACGGGACGCCCGGGTCGACGCGTCGGCGATCACGGAGTTCGCGCGCCGCTACCGAGCGGTGTCACGGTGTCCGGACCCCTCTCACGTGGTGCTGCGCACGACCTCGGGAGGCCACCTCGACGGGACTGCGCCCGACGAAGCAGAAGAGGAGAACATCCTCGCTCACGCCTGGACGCTCGACCTTCTCGGCCTGGCATGACCCCTGGAACGATGCGCCGACAGCGATTCCCGCTCGTCCTCCGTCCCCGGATGCTGCGGGATCGACGCCTTCGTCACCCGCACCGCCACAGGGAGAAGCCCGTCACCGCGGACGCGTGCTCTCCCGACTCCGTCGCCGCCGGCCCCCACTCCTGCAGCTGCGTGCACCCGTCCGCCGCCACGGCCTTCCGCACCGACTCCGTCGGCGGTGCCGAGTTCTTCAGCACCACCAGGTGCGTGCGCCCCGCCGCGATCATCCGGGTGATGTCCTGCTCGGTGAAGACGCGCGCCTGGCCGGAGTAGCCGCCGTCGGTGAGCACGCTCGCGCCGGTCGTCGTGATGATCGGCGCCGCGATGGCCCAGGAGTCCGTGAGGAACAGCGCCGCACCGTCCACCCCGCCCCCGGCTGCTCGGGCCGCGGCGACCAGGGCGGCCTCGTCGGCGGTCATCGAGTCGTGGCCGCCGACGGCGTCCGGAGGTGAGACGGCGAACGGCGCCGAGGTCTCGGCCCGCTGCGGGAAGCGCAGGCCGACGAGTGCGTCCCCGCCGGAACCGTCGAGGGAGGCGTCGAGCACCTGGAGACTGAATGCGATCGGCCCGGCCAGGATCACGACGGCCGCGACGAGGGCGACGGGACGTCGACCGGACGACATCCCGCGACGCCCGACGCCGCGCTCGGACGCACCCCGCCGCCTCCGCCCGGCCGCCACCACGACCACCACCAGCCCTGCTCCGGCGAGCGCCGCGGACGGCAGGCCCAGCACCGCCGGCAGCTGCCCGCCGACGGCGAGCGCCGCGCTCCACGCCGTCTGCCCGACCAGGAGGAGCGGCAGCACCAGCCGTGCGCCGACCCGCGGCGACCCGAGCAACCGCACCCCCTCCGCCCAGCCCAGCGCCGCGAGGAGCGCCAGCTGCACACCGATCGCCGCGACGTACGCCGTGTGCGGCACCGTCGCCACCGAGAGCACGCCCGCCGCCGTCACCAGCCACACCGCGAGGCAGACCAGGAGGGCGAAGGCACCGCGGGCACCTCCCCGCCTCCCCCGCCGCGGCCACCAGCGCACGGCGCCGAGCACCAGTCCGGCGAGCGCCGCGGGATACAGCCAGCCGACCTGCGTCGCGTACTGCGCCAGCAGCAGCTTGGCCGGCGAAGACCCCGCTGCTCCGCCCATCGTCGCCACGTGGGCGGAAGCGACGACGGCGCCGGGCACCGCTCCCGAGATCAGCCGGTCGAGCCCGTTGAACCCGAACACCATCGCGAAGACGTCGTTCCCCGTCGACCCGTCGATGTAGGGCCGGTCCCCTGCCGGCACCACCTGGATCGCGACCATCCACGCCACCGAGGCGCCCACCGCGACCGCCAGGAGCCCGCCCGCCCAGGCGAGCGCTCGGCGCCACCCGCGCACCCCGACGAGAGTCGCCACCACGAGGGCGGGCAGGACGAACCAGGCCTGCATCATCTTCGCCTGGAAGCCGATCCCGATGAACACCCCCGCCAGCACGAGCGGCCACCACCGCTCCGTCAGCACCGCGCGCTGCCACCACACCAGCGCGACGGCGAGTGCCGCCGTCAGCAGGCCGTCCTCCATCGGGTGCCCGAACATCGACACGAAGATCGGCGTGCTCGCCGCCGCGGCCGCCGCGACCAGCCCGAGCCCGCGCCCTCCCCAGCGCAGCCCGAGGACCGAGCAGGCCGTGACCGTGACGAGCCCCTCGAGCAGCTGCGGCAGCGCGATCGACGACGTCGACATCCCGAACAGGCGGATGCTCAGCGCCTGCGGCACCGCGAATCCCGCGAGCTTGTCCAGCGTCACCGACGCGGCGGGATCGAAGGCTCCGAACGCCAGCGCGTGCCACGACTCCGACATCGACCGCGCCGCCGCCTCGTAGAAGACGGCGTCTCCGCCCCGGGCGAGGTTCCACCCGGTGAGGACCGTCGATCCAATCAGGATCGCCAGGAGGGTGAGCCGCGCCCACCAGGGTTCCCGCCACCAGCGGGCGAGCGGAGCGGAGTCGGTCACGTCCACCGACGCTAGGGAGCCGGCCTTCCATCGCCCTTGCGGGCGGTCGGGGAGACGCCGTGCATGCCGCTCGGGCTTCTCAGTCCGGACGCCGCGGCCACGGCCGACGACCAGGAAGGGTGCTTCGGAGGTCCACTCCCGGAGGCCCGGAAACGACGGAAGCCCCGACGACGACCAGCGGTCTCATCAGGGCTTTCCGTCGGGCTGACAGGATGTGAACCTGCGACCCCTTGACCCTCAGGCAGACGGTTCAACCTGATTCCTCGATTCTCCGGGTCGCTCTGCCCGCAGAGGACTCGTTTTCACGTCATGCGTTGCGTGGTTCGCCTGCGTCAGGTCTCGGCCAGGTCCCGGCGCTTGGTCGACGTCGCCACCGCTCGCGGCGTTTCAGGCGGAGTTCTGGTCGATCAGGTGTGGTTTCCGCGCCGATTTCCCTTGCGCACCGGCCGGTGGACGATGGAGACCGTCAGCCCCGAGGACGCTTACCGCCGCCCCTCACCTGCTAGGGAACAGGACGAAAAACAGGACTCCATCCGCGAAAAGACGATCCCCCTCGACTTCTTCTGGGAACTCCGATCAGGACCGATGCTCTCCCTTCGGCTGAGTCGGCGCGCCACGCCTGATATGCCTGCTCGAGGATGTCCTCGTAGCCTTCTGGGGTGAGGCGGTCGTGGTCGAGGTGGGTGATGACGCTCACCTCACGAACGCCGCCGTCGATCATCTTCGCGACGATCCCTCGTCTGTCAGTGCATCTCCTACGAGATCGAAGCCGAGGCCCTCTCGAAAAGACTTAACCCCCACTTCGCCGAATACGCCGTATCGCGTGGGTGAAAAGGGTAGCTTCGTACCCGTGAAGAACCAAGGTGGTCGTCCCCGCGCGACTGACATCACGGCAGCCCTACGAGAATCTGCCGAGCGCATAGTTACCGATAAGGGTTACACGGCCCTCACCGTGGAGGCTATCGCGAGCCGAGCGGGAACCACACGGCCGGCGTTCTACCGAAGATACTCCTCCCTGCCGCACCTGGTCGTAGAGATAATGGCCGAAAAGTACGGCACCGGGGCCCGTGTAGATACTGGGGCACTTGAAAGCGACCTGCACCTCCTGCAACGGGCCGATTACGAGATGTTCTCTTCGCCATTCATGAAGCACGCCCTTCTGGGGATTCTGGAAGCCGCGCGGGCTTATCCCGATGTTCGAAAACATCTGAGTGAACAATTTGTGAAGCCTCGTCGCGAGAATGTCACGCGAGTACTGAACGCCGCAGTCGACCGCGGGGAGATCGCAGCCGCGGGGTGGAAGCCCGAAACAGTTGCAGACCTTCTCGTCGGTCCGCTCATGAGCCGGTCACTCGTTCCAAGTTCTTCCGACCTCACTGAAGAACTGGTGGAAGAAACCGTGCAAGCAACGTGCCGCTACCTCGGCATCAAGTACGGCGATCCTCGAACGAGCCGCCGAAACACTCGGTAGACCCAGCCGCGGAACCCCCGGTAGTCACGGATCGGAGATGAGAAGGTCGCGAATTCGTTGACGAGACTCATCGCGGAACCCGTAGACCACGCGAATGTCCCCTTGCGGCCTGAACCTCGCACCAGTGCGCCGCAACCGCGCTGCCGCATCGTGTCGGAGATGCCCGCGCCGCGTCCTCCGCATCGATTCCGCCTCTGACACAGGAGGATCAAGGAACGCGAACGACCGCACGCGGGAGTGCAGCCGCTGCGCAACGGCTTTTGCCGCCGTGAGCGAGACTCAGGCGAGCACATCGAAGGCGAGTACCCGAGCTCTGGCCTCGCCACGTCCTGCATCGCCTCGACGTGAACGCGGATCTTCCCGCGCGACATGACACGCTCCCGCGAACCAGCCCCCGCCATGCAGCGGTGCACCGATCAGCCCTTTGATCGGCCACTCCTCTGACCGCGCGCCCTTCCGACGCTTCTGAGCGAACCTCTTGCGACCCGACGGGTCAGGACCTAACCTGGGGTTCCGTGACGCAGTGTCACGGAACCTAGGCGAAGGAGAACTCATGTCTGCAGTTGTGGACACCATCGACCTCGACGCCGAACTCCAGGTCCTCTGCGACCCGGAGAGTAGCCGACTCACCGAACTGGCGTCCTTTTCGCGATATTGAGTGGCCTCTGTGCAGTCCTGCACCATCGCCGGACTTCTCGGCGGCCGCACGAGGCCCCACACGGAAAGCAAAGGAGGTTGATCATGAACGGAATCAAGGAATTCCGCCGGGTCATGGCGTTCGCCGGTCACGTTGCTCGGCGCCACGGGGTTGCTGTCTCACCGGAGCACGTAGCCTTCGCGCTCGCAGCAACAGAACCAGCAAGAACTCCGGCCAGTAGGGCAGTCATCGAGTACGGAGCGCGGCGAGGATGGCAGGTGCAGCCTGAGCCGCCCTCCGTGCGGCAGCGTCTTCTGCCCGCCCGCCGCCCGGACGTCGAACCACGGCTCCAGCGCGAGATCGAGCGCGCAGCAGCCGGCGGTTCGCCCGACGTGCGGACTGTGCTCCGGAGCTTCGTAGACAGTGGCGAACTCGCCTCCGTTGGCGAGATGGTCGAATCAGCCGGCCAAACACTCCATGAATGGCTGGGTCATGGTGATGGTTGAGACGAACAACAGTGCCCCCGTGATGGAGGTTCGCGGGCTGGGCAAGGACGTCGATCGTCTGCAGATCTTGAACAGCATGACCTTCGAGATCGGCGAAGGAGAAGTCGTCGGCCTCATCGGGCCGAACGGGGCTGGAAAGACGACGCTCATGCGCACTCTCGCCGGCCTCTACTCGCCGACGAGAGGCACCGCGTCCGTCCTTGGGCACCCCATCGGTTCCCCTGGGGCGCGCCGAGCCCTCAGCCTCATGCCCGAAGATCCGGATCTCTACCCCGGCCTCAGCGTCGTCGAACACGTCCGACTCATCGAACGCCTCAACGGTACGCGCAGTAGTGCCGAGGTCGCGTTGGATCTGCTCGAACGCTACGGACTGCGAGATAAGCACGATGCGCTGCCGCACGAGCTTTCCCAGGGCATGCGTCGCAAGCTTGCCCTTGTGCTCGCCCTCCGCAAGGGATCTCGTGTACTTCTCCTCGATGAGCCGTTCAACGGACTGGACCCGGTCTCGGCGAGGGAGCTGAGGGAGGAGATCCGGCACTTGTCCGAAGACGGCCATGGCATCCTGATCTCCATGCACGGGCTGGGGGACCTCGCGCGGATCGCAGATCGAGTTCTGATTCTCTATGGCGGAGAAATCGCCCATGTCGCCGACCTCAGCGATGACTCCGCCTCACGGGACTCCCTCGAAGACTCATACCTCACCATCGTCGGAGCTATCCGCAATGAATCCGCATAGCCCGAGAGTCGAAGTCCAGTCGTCAGCCGCGGCGCTCGCGCTCGCGCAAGTGCTCATGCGCCTACGAGAGCTCCGAATTCTTCTCTTCAACCCCCTGGCACTCGTCTTTGTGGTCGTCGCAACCGGCGGATACATCTGGGTCCTTGTGACGCAGGGCGATCACCTCGCCAGCGACCCATCCACTGCCCAGCCCTACGTCGCAGGATTCGTCTTCGGGTTGTGCTTGATCATTGTCTCCTTGACAGCTCGACGAGGGTCGCCCCTCCGGCTTCAGCCTGGCGACGTCTCCTGGGCATTGCAGAGCCGGCACGGGCCTCGGGTCGTGCTTCTCGTACATGGCGTCGGCGCCTCACTGAGCGCCTTCATCGGCGCGACGCTATCAGCAGCAGTCGCCTTGGCGCTCCGAGGCGAACCGCCAGCACTCAGCCCCATCTCCGGGTTCGCCGTACTCAGTGTTCTCCTTGCGATCCGTGCCGCCTCATTGGGTTCTCACCTCCTGGGTCAGTCCCGGTTCAAGGGGGCGCGGCTGGCGGGCATCTCGACACTCGCTGCAGCGGCGTTGGTCTGGGTCGGTTCCTTCGTGGCACGCTTCGTCGGAGTCGGCGAAAACCTGTGGCTCGTCGACGTCGTGACCGAAACAGGGGCGTCACCGTTCCGGGCAGTCCTTGAGCCGGAACACAGCGGCCTCGGCGTCAGCGGCGTCATTCTCGTGCTTGCCGCCGCGGTGCTGACGATCGTCATCGGACGAGCGAACGCCTTCGTAGAGCCTGCAGTTCACGAGAGCATCCTGGCGAACCAGTTGCAGAAGGTTCTCTCTGGCGGACAGGCATCCTCCCTCCAGGGACGCGGTTACAAAACCGGCCTCAGCTCCTGGACCCGCTGGCCTGATGCCCCCCTGCAAGCTCTCCTCTGCAGCCACCTCGCCCAGGCACGCCGCCGCCGGACACAGTACATCGGAACGGTCCTCGTGATGAACGTCATCGTCCTTGTGCCGATTCTGCTGCGCGACGTCGTTCCCGCAGGCACCGGCCTTCTCCTCGCGCTCCTCGTCCTCACCGTATCGGGTCCTTCTCAACCTGCCGCAACAGAACTCGATCACCAACACCTTCTTCTGGCGGACCTGTCTCTCATCAAAGCTGGAATCGTCGGAGTCTGCCTCAACGCTCTGCTCGACCTCTTGGTGTGCGCACCCGCAATGGTCATCGGCATATCCATGGTCTTGGGCAGTCCTCTTTGGGGTTTGGCTTTCCTCGTTCCCCTGGCCGTCTACCTGCTCAGTTCTTCCTTCGGCGGCGTGGGAGCGCGTGCGCTCTCAGACGCGACGCTGGGGCGCGCATTCGTGTCTCTCCTTCTTGGGGCAATCCCTCTGCTGACGGCGGTTTCCGCGGTGGCGGCGTATGGTGACGACCATCTGGCGCTCCGGCTCTGGCTCACCACGACCGGAACGGTGCTGGTCAGTACCCTGCTTTACGCTGGCATGGCCATTGCGGTTCTCGTCACTGCAAGGCCTCAGGGCACTCATCACGGTCTGCACACGCATGATTCGGAACTGGTCCACCGCTAGCTGAAGACCTCCGAGCAGTCCCCCCGCAGAGGTCCGCTCGTTCGATGCCGAGGCGGTCGCCGCGACGACGTCGGCGGGGGCGTCCGCGAGAGTGAACTCCCCCGCGGCCGGGCCGAGTGCGGTGAGGTCGGGTACGCCGACCGCCGCGCCTCGGAAGCCTGCTGATCCGGTGCGCCCCGGCATCACGGTCGTCTCCGAGTCCGTGGATGAAGGCGACCGCCCGATCGGCTCCCGTGCGACCCGTTTCCCCCCCCAGCTGCCGAGACCGCGCTCCTCGCCAGCACCTCGACAGGGGAAACGCTCCCGGTCGTCGACGTCGCCCTCCTGCTCAAGGCAGGGTTCACCGGTCACCGCGCGTGCACGCGCTCAAGGATCTCGCGACGCTCACGGCGCTGGCGGAGAGGTGTGGGGAGGTGCATCAGAGCTGTTCCGATCTCGCGATGCTCTGCGCGCTCCTCACCGCACGCGGCTCCGAGATCGCAGGGCTTCACGTCGGCGACATCACTGCGATCACCGGTTCGTCACGATCCGCCGCCCGACCTCTCCTGGCGCAGGCGGCCTCGTGACCAAGCAGACCCGGGGGCGAGACATCCGGCACGTCCCGATCCTGCAAGCGCTCACCCCTGCGCTCGAGCACCTCACCGCGGGCCCTGAGCCAGAGGACCGATCACTGACCGGACCCCGCGGTGGCGTGCATACCACCGCCTCCGTGCGGGACGCGACGACAGGGGATCAGCTCGTCGCCGATCTTGGCCTGACGAGCCTCACCAGGCATTGCCTCCGGAACACCGGAGCAACCTGGCGCGCCGACGCCGGCATCCCCCTCCACGTCCTCCAGGACATCCTCGGCCGCACATCGATCGAGACCACCCACGGCTGTCTCCACGCCGACACCAGGCACCTCACCGACGCTGCCGCTTGCGCCGACGCGTTCCTCGTCGGACACGAGAACCGCGAACGTCAGAGCCCCGAACCGTCCACCCGAACGACGCCACCGCGGCCTCGGTGAAGGCCGGCGATCGCGGCCGCGGCGGGCTCCAGGTCCCGGCCAGGCATCGGCTCGTCGCACCGGCGGCGAGGGGGAGCATGTCGGCCGACATCAAGACCTGCGGTCGGACGATTCCATCAAGCTCCCCGAAAAGGTCAACGGAGACGACGAAACCCAGGTGAGAAACGTACTCTCACCTGGGCGTTCCGTCGGGCTGACAGGATTTGAACCTGCGACCCCTTGACCCCCAGTCAAGTGCGCTACCAAGCTGCGCCACAGCCCGTGGCGGACCGGGCCGAGGCCCGGGCAACTCGACTACCTTAGCGGATGCCGACGCCGGAAGTGAAAACGAGCGGGCCCCGTAGACTCGCTGGGCGGAACGCGTCGGCACGGGTCGACGCGCCGCCGGCAGCTCGGGAGGCGTCAGCAGTGGATGCGCGGCAGAAGCGATCACAGGTGGCCCTGCACCGGGCGATCATCGAACTCGCGACCGGCCGCGACGTCGCCACTCTCACCGTCTCCGAGATCACCGATCTGGCGGGCGTGAACCGCTCCACCTTCTACGCCCACGCCTCGTCCGCCGCGGAGCTGCTCTGCGCCGCCCTGCAGGACGAGCTCGACGCGATCCGGGAGGGCTACCTCCAGCAGCTCCAGAGCGGTGCCGCGACCGACGCGAGCATCCGCGAGGGCACCTCCCGCGTCCTCGGCCACCTGGACGGCCACCGCGACCTCTACCTCCGCGCCTTCGACGCCCCCGGCGGGGACTCGGGCCTCCGCGCGATGCTGGCAGGGCACTTCCGCACCGCCGTCTCCGCGACGCTCGACACGGGGATCCTCGACGTCCCGGCCGCGGACGCACCGCTCGGCTTCCTCGAGGACGCGACGGCCTCGTACCTCGCGGCGGGCTCCGTCGGTCTGATGGAGCAGTGGCTCCGCCTCCCGGAGCCGCGCGACCCCGACAGCTACCTCGCGGCCTACCGTCGGCTCCTGCCGCCGTGGTGGCCGTTCGCCACCGGCGACTGACCGGAGCTCCGCCTCAGGGCTGCGCGTGCACCGGCGCGGCGGCCCGCCACGGGTCAAGTCCCGCGGTCGACGTCCCCGTGCCGTCGACGGCTCAGTATCCCGTGGTCGCTGACGACCGGGACCCGCCGGAGTGAGCGGCCACTCCTGACCGGCCGACCGCTTCCGGACCGCGGGAACGCGAACGGCCCGCAGGAGGATCTCCCACGGGCCGGACAGGGTGCGGCTGCGCTCAGCGCGCGCGCTTCTCGCGGACGCGCATGTTGACGTTCACCGGCGACCCCTGGAAGCCGTAGATCTCGCGCAGGCGGCGCGCGATGTAGCGACGGTAGCCCGGGTCGAGGAATCCGGTCGTGAAGAGCACGAATGTCGGCGGGCGCGACGAGGCCTGCGTGCCGAAGAGCACGCGGGGCTGCTTCCCTCCGCGGAGGGGGTGCGGGTGCGCCGCGGTGAGCTCGGCGAGGAAGGCGTTGAACTTGCCCGTCGGAATGCGCGTGTCCCACGACTCGAGGGCGAGCTCGAGCGCCGGCACGAGCTTCTCGAGGTGGCGGCCGGTGCGGGCCGAGATGTTGACGCGGGGCGCCCAGGCCACGTGGGCGAGGTCGGTCTCGATCTCGCGCTCGAGGTAGCGGCGACGCTCGTCGTCGAGGAGGTCCCACTTGTTGAACGCGAGCACGAGCGCACGGCCCGACTCCAGCACCAGGTCGATGATGCGCACGTCCTGCTCCGAGATCGGCTGCGAGACGTCGAGGACGACGACGGCGACCTCGGCCTTCTCGAGCGCGGTCGAGGTGCGCAGTGACGCGTAGAAGTCGGCGCCCTGCTGGAGGTGCACGCGGCGGCGGATGCCCGCGGTGTCGACGAAGCGCCAGACCTTGCCGGCGATCTCGACCTGCTCGTCGACCGGGTCGCGCGTGGTGCCGGCGAGCTCGTTGACGACGACCCGCTCCTCCCCCGCGGCCTTGTTGAGCAGGCTGGACTTGCCGACGTTCGGGCGGCCGAGGATCGCGACGCGGCGCGGTCCGCCGACCTCGCGCTTGGCGACGGCCGACTCCAGCGGGAGCTTCTCGAGCACCGCGTCGAGCAGGTCGGCGACGCCGCGGCCGTGGACGGCCGAGACGGGGCGGGGCTCGCCGAGGCCGAGCGACCAGAGCGAGGCCGCGTTCGGCTCCTGGCGGGCGTCGTCCACCTTGTTGGCGGCGAGGAAGACCGGTTTCTTCGTCTTGCGCAGCAGCTTCACGACGTGCTCGTCGGTCGCGGTCGCGCCGACGTTCGCGTCGACGACGAAGATGACGGCGTCGGCGAGGTCGATGGCGATCTCGGCCTGCATGGCGACGGAGGCGTCGATGCCGCGAGCGTCGGGCTCCCAGCCGCCGGTGTCGACGACGGTGAACGCCCGGTCGATCCACTCCGCCTTGTACGACACGCGGTCGCGGGTGACACCCGGGGTGTCCTCGACGACCGCCTCGCGGCGGCCGAGGATGCGGTTGACCAACGCGGACTTGCCGACGTTGGGGCGGCCCACGATCGCCACGACCGGGAGGGCGGGGAGGTAGCGGACCTCGTCCGAGTCCTCCCCGGCGAACTCGAGGAGGTCGAGGTCCTCCTCGTCGAGGTCGTAGTCCTCGAGTCCGCTGCGGAGCGCCTGCGCGCGTGAGGAGGCGAGCTGCTCGTCGAGGTCGCCGAGGCGCTCGACGAGGTCGTCGTCTCCGAAGTTCAGCTCGTCGTCACCGACGTGCGTGTCCTGTGCCATGATCGGCCCTTGCTCTCGAAGTTCGGACCTCGGCGACGACCGCGTCGACGGTCTGCTCGAAGTCGAGATGAGTGGAGTCGAGAAGAGTGACTCCTTCTGCGGCGTTCATGAAGTCGACCACCTGCGAGTCGGCGCGGTCCCTCGACCGCAGCGCCTGACCCGTCGCCTCGGCGGATTCCGTGGTGACCTCGCGCGAACGCCTCGCCATTCTAGCCTCTTCGCTCGCCGTCAGCAGGATCCGGACGGGAGCGGTCGGTGCGACGACCGTCGTGATGTCCCGACCCTCGACGATGATGCCCTCCCGGCGCGTCTCGCCGATGATCCTGCGGAACAGGAGAGTGATCCTCCGGCGGACCTCGGGGACCTTCGCCACGGCCGAGACGCGCGCCGTCACCCGGGGCTCGCGGATGGCGGCGGTCACCTCGGTCGGACCGACCCACACCGAGTACGACTCGGGGTCGGTGCCGATGGAGTAGTCGAACCCGTCGAGCGCGTCGACGATCGCGTCCTGGTCCTCGAAGTCGAGGCCGCGGTCGAGCCCGTGCCAGGCGAGAGCGCGGTAGGCGGCTCCCGTGTCGAGGAACTCGAAGTCGAGGCGGAGGGCGGCCGCCCTCGACACGCTGGACTTGCCGCTGCCGGCCGGGCCGTCGATGGCGACTACGACGGCCTCGCCGAAGTCGCCCTGCTCGGCGGCCTCGGAGCGCGCCTCGCGCTCGGGAGCCGCGCCCCCGTCCTCCGGGATGCTCTGCTGGGCCCGGCGGGCGGGCGTCATCCTGTTCAGGCCGCCCTCCTGCCTGTTCTGCTCGGTGCTCATCCGGCGATCCTCCAGCCGCGTGCGGTCAGTTCTTCGGTCAGCGGCGCGACCGCTTCGGGCACCACCGAGATCTCGGCGAGACCCACTCGGCGTCCCTGTGCGTGCTCGAGGCGCACGTCCTCGAGGTTGACGCCCGCCTCGCCGATCTCCACCAGGAGCCGCGCGAGGGTTCCGGGCGAGTCGTCGACGAGGACGATCAGGGTCGAGAAGCGCTGGTCCTGGCCGTGCTTGCCGGGCAGGCGCGCCACTCCGGCGTTGCCCGCGGCCAGGTGCTCGGCGAGCACGCGGCGCGAGCCGGGCGCCTCGAGGTCGCGGAGCGCGTCGGCGACCGCGGCGACGTCGTCGCGGAAGGCGTCGAGCACCGCGACGACGTGCTCGCGGTTCGCGGCGAGGATCTGCATCCACAGCTCGGGAGCCGAGGCGGCCAGGCGCGAGACGTCGCGGACGCCCTGGCCCGCGAGGCGGAGCGCCGCGTTCGGGGCGTCGAGGAGGCGCTGGCCGAGCAGTGACGAGATCACCTGAGGGGCGTGAGACACGAGGCCGACCGAGAGGTCGTGCTCCTCCGGGTCCATCTCGACGATGGTGCCGCCGAGGTCGAGGGCGAGGCCCTCCACCCGCGCGAGCGCGTCGGGCGCGGTCTCGCCGTCGCGGCAGATCACCCAGGGCCGGCCGACGAAGAGGTCTCCCCGCGCGGCGACCGGTCCGCCGCGCTCGCGGCCGGCCATCGGGTGCGAGCCGATGTAGCGGGCGAGGTCGACGCCGCGGGAGCGCAGCTCGCGCAGCGGCTGGGTCTTGACGCTCGCCACATCGGTGACGACTGCTCCGGGGTGTGCCGCGAGCTCGCGCTCGACGACGCTCGCGGTGACGTCCGGCGGGACGCAGACGACGACGACGGAGGGCCGGTCGTCGGCGGAGGCGGCGCGGCCGGCCCCGTAGTCGATGGCGAGGGAGAGGCTCGCGGGCGATGCGTCGTCGAGGACGACGTCGATCCCGCGAGAGGCGAGGCCGAGGCCGATGGAGGCGCCGAGCAGTCCGGAGCCGACCACCCGCACCGTCCCGGTCGTCCGCATCGCGGGCGGCGCGGGGTGCAGGAGATCGTTCACTCCGACAGCCTAGCGATCGGTCCGGCGCTGCTTGTCGGCACCGGACCGGCGCGGAGGAGCCTCGCTCCGTCCGCCGCCTGTGGAGGAGCCGCCGCGATCGGAGGACCGTCCCGCCGAGCCGCCGCGATCGGAGGACCGTCCGGAAGATCCGGCACGGTCCGAGGAGCGCCCGGCCGAGCCGCGCTCCGCAGGGGCGCCGCGCTCGCCGCTGTCCGGCCGGGGCCGTCGGGCGCCCGCGCTCGCCTTCTTCGACGGGACCGCGGGAGCGGCCGCGACCGCCTCGCCGCCCTGGCGTGCGATCGTGAGCAGCGCGCCCAGCTCGTCGCGGGTCAGGTCGCGCAGATCGCCCGAGCGCAGGGTGCCCAGGTGCAGCGGCCCGAACTGGCGCCGGACGAGCTCGATCACCGGGTGCCCGACCGCCGCCATCATCCGGCGGACGACCCGGTTGCGCCCGGAGTGCAGGGTGATCTCGACGAGCGAGGCGTTCGAGCGGCCCTCCGGCCGGCCGAGGAGCCGCGCCTTGTCGGCGGCCACCGGTCCGTCGTCGAGCTCGATCCCGGAGGTCAGCGTCGCGATCGTCTGCGGGAGGACCTGCCCGTGCACCTTCGCGATGTAGGTCTTCGTCACTCCGAACGACGGGTGCGCGAGGACGTGCGCGAGCTCGCCGTCGTTGGTCAGCACCAGCAGCCCCGAGGTCTCGGCGTCGAGGCGCCCGACGTTGAACAGCCGCTCCTCGAAGTTCTTCGTGTAGAGGCTGAGGTCGGTGCGGCCGTTCTCGTCCGCCAGCGAGCTGACGACGCCGATCGGCTTGTTGAGCATCACGTAGCGGCGCGAGGTGTCCAGCTGCACCGCGACCCCGTCGACCTCGATCCGGTCGGTCGCCGGATCGATGCGGCGGCCGAGCTCGTCCGCCACCTCGCCGTTGACGCGGATCCGCCGCGCCACGATCATCTCCTCGACCACTCGTCGGGAGGCGACTCCCGCTGCCGCGAGGACCTTCTGCAGTCGTTCGCCGTCGGGGCCGGTGTCAGGCGCGCTCATCGAATCCGTCTCTTCCGTCGCTCAGTAGGGGGGAGATCTTCGGCAGCTCGTCGAGCGAGGTGAGGCCGAGGTGCACGAGCAGCTGCTCGGTGGTGCCGTAGAGGACCGCGCCCGTCTCGGGGTCGTGGCCGACCTCCGCGATGAGGCCGCGGCCGAGGAGAGTGCGCGCGACGGAGTCGACGTTGACCGCGCGGATCTGCGCGACTTGACCGCGCGAGACCGGCTGCTTGTAGGCGATCACGGCGAGCGTCTCGAGCGCCGCCTGCGAGAGCCGCGTCGGGTTCTGCGTCAGGACGAAGTCCTTGACCACCGGGTCGTATTCGCGGCGCACGTAGATCCGCCAGCCGGCACCGACCTCGCGCAGCTCGAAGCCCCGGCGGATCGCCCCGTCGGCGCCGTCGTAGTCGGCGACCAGGCGCTCGATCGACTGGCGGACCACGGTGATCGGCCTCGAGAGCGCGGTCGCGAGGGAGGCGAGCGGCTGCGGCTCGTCCGCGACCATCAGGATCGCCTCGATCGCCCGGTCGATCTCGAACGCGACGGTCCCGGGACCGGCGTCAGGAGTCATAGTCGGCTCCGAGCGCGGCGAGGCTCGCATCGCTCCACTGCTCGGCGACCCAGCGCAGCGTGAGCTCGCCGAGCGGCTCCGGCTGGTCGAACGAGATCGCGGCGTGCCGGTAGAGCTCGAGCACGGCCAGGAAGCGCGCGACGATCACGCCCTTCTCGTCGGCGTCCGCGATCAGCTCGCCGAAGCCGGCCCTCCCGCGGGCGCGCAGCATCGCCACGACGTGGGCGGCCTGCTCCCGGATGCTGATCTGCGGGGCGTGCAGATGGTCCAGGCCCACCGTCGGCAGCTCGCGCGGAGCGAGGGCGACGGTCGCGAGGGCGGCGAAGTCGGCGGGCGACAGGGTCCAGACGAGCTCCGGCTTCGCGGACCGGTACTCCTCCTCCAGAGGCACGTCGCGCACGTGACGGACGGTCTCGATCGCGATCCGCTCGGCGAACCACGACGACACCTGCTTGAAGGCCCGGTACTGCAGGAGCCGGGCGAACAGCAGGTCGCGCGCCTCCAGCAGCGCCGCGTCCTCCGCGTCCACCAGCTCGCCCTGGGGCAGGAGTCCGGCGATCTTCAGGTCGAGGAGCGTCGCGGCGACGACGAGGAACTCCGACGCGCGGTCCAGCCCCTCGAGCGAGTCGATCCCGTGGAGGTACGAGAGGAACTCGTCCGTCACGGCGCTCAGCGCGATCTCGGTGATGTCGACCTGCTGCTTCGCGATGAGGCTCAGCAGGAGGTCGAACGGACCCTCGAAGTTGGTCAGCGCGAGGTGGAACCCGGTGGGAGCGGAGCGCTCCTCGAGGAGGACCTCAGGCGACCGCGCCACGCGAGATCAGCTCCCTGGCGAGCTTGCGATACGCCTTCGCGGCGTTGTGCTCGGGCGCGAACTGGGTGATCGGGACGCCGGACACGCTGGCGTCCGGGAACTTCACCGTCCGGCCGATCACCGTCTCGAGCACGCTGTCGCCGAAGGCGTCGACCACGCGGTCGAGCACCTCTCGCGAGTGCAGGGTGCGCGAGTCGTACATCGTGGGCAGGATGCCGTCGAGCTCGATCACCGGGTTGAGCCGGTCACGGACCTTGTCGATCGTCTCGATCAGCAGGGCGACGCCGCGCAGCGCGAAGAACTCGCACTCGAGCGGGATGAGCACGCCGTGGCTCGCGGTGAGCGCGTTGACCGTGAGCAGGCCCAGCGAGGGCTGGCAGTCGATCAGGACGACGTCGTAGTCCGCGCTCACCTTGCGGAGCACACGGGCGAGGATCTGCTCGCGCGCGACCTCGTTGACGAGGTGGACCTCGGCGGCGGAGAGGTCGATGTTGGCCGGGATGACGTCCAGGCCCGGCACGCGGGTCTTCCGGATCGCCTCGGCCGGGTCCTTCACGGTGCCGAGGAGCAGGTCGTAGATCGTGATGGCGTCGTAGGTGGTGACGCCGAGGCCGGCCGAGAGGGCGCCCTGCGGGTCGAAGTCGATGGCCAGCACGCGGCGGCCGTACTCGGCGAGGGTCGCGCCCAGGTTGATGGTCGTCGTCGTCTTGCCGACGCCGCCCTTCTGATTGCAGAGGGAGATGATCCGGGCGGGGCCGTGGCCGGTGAGCTCCACCGGCAGCGGGAAGTCGCGCAGGGGGCGGCCGGTCGGGCCGAGCGTCGGGGCTTCGAGACCGGTGAGCTCGGCCTTGTCGTCCGTCTTGCGTGTCACCTGCGTCGTCCTCGCTTCCGTGGCGGCGTGCGCTCCCGCGCGGCCTCCGACGAGTGTACCGGCGCCCCGCTCCCCGGCCGCCGCGCCCCGCCGCACGGGGCCGCGGCTCTAGCGCCGAGCTCGCGGGTGCGCGGACGTGTACACGTCCCGGAGCGTGTCCGCCGTCACCAGCGTGTAGATCTGCGTCGTCGCCACCGAGGCGTGACCGAGGAGCTCCTGCACCACTCGGACGTCGGCGCCGCCCGCGAGCAGGTGGGTCGCGAAGGAGTGCCGGAAGGTGTGCGGCGAGATCTCCCGGTCCAGGCCGGCCTTCTCGGCGACGGCGCGGATGACCAGCCAGGCGCTCTGCCGCGACAGGCGGCTCCCGCGGACCCCCAGGAAGAGCGCCGGAGTCGCGCGCCCCCTCCGCGAGAGCTCCGGTCGCGCGCGCACGAGGTACTCGTCCACCGCCTCGCGGGCGAAGCGGCCGAGCGGCACCATCCGCTGCTTCGACCCCTTGCCCGTCAGCCGCACCACCTCGGCGTCGACCACGTCGTCGACGTTCAGGTCGACCGCTTCCGAGATGCGCGCGCCCGTCGCGTAGAGCAGCTCCAGCAGCGCCCGGTCCCGCAGGTCCGCGAGCTCCTCGCCGCGCGCCGCGTCGAGCAGCGCCGCCATCTGCTCCACCGTGACCGCCTTCGGCAGCGTCATCGGGATCTTCGGCGGCACCACGTCCCGGGCCGCATCGTCCGCGACGACCCCCTCCTCGAGGGCGAAGCGGTGCAGCCCTCGGACGCTCGAGAGGATCCGTGCACGCGAGCTCGCCGCGAGCGGCCGCTCCGGGCGTGCGGCCAGCCAGGAGGAGAACTCCCCCACATCGACTCGCCCGAGCTGTGCCAGGTCGGCGCTTCCGCGCTCCTCGAGCCAGCCGAGGTAGAGCTCCAGGTCGCGCCGGTACGCCGCGAGCGTGTGAGCCGAGAGCCCGCGCTCCACGCTCGCCTGCCGGAGGTACGCCTCGGCGCAGGCGCGAGGGCTCACCCCCGGGGGTGGCGGACCCGCGGGTGACGCGTCCACGGCGAGGACGCGTCGCCCAGCCCGTCCCAGTCGCGCGAGCGGAACGCGTGCGCCGCGAGCACCGCGATCGTCAGCGAGGGGTTCTGCACCCGGCGGACGAGGACCGCCTCGACCGCCTCGTCCAGCGGAACCCACCGCAGCTCCATGTCGGCCTCCTCGGCCTCGCGGTCGAAGGCGGAGCCGGTGGACGAGAGCCCGCGGGCCAGGTAGATCCGGATGACCTCGTCGCTGCCGCCCGGCGAGGTCGCGAACTCCGAGAGCAGGTCCCAGCGCTCGGCCTGCAGGTCCGTCTCCTCGCCCAGCTCCCGCTGAGCAGCGACCAGAGGATCCTCGCCCTCCACGTCGAGCAGGCCGGCGGGGATCTCCCACTCGCGGGTGCGGACCGGGTGCCGGTACTGCTTGATCAGGGCGACGCGGTCCTCGTCGTCGAGCGCCAGCACCGCGACGGCTCCCGTGTGATCGAGGAACTCCCGGCGCAGCTCGCCGCCTCCGTAGCGGAACGTCTCGGCGCGGACGCCCCAGACCATCCCGTCGAAGACGCGCTCACTGGTCAGGACCTCCGGCTCGACGAGCTCGTCGGACAGCGGCTCACTCATCGGCGCCCGCCTCCGACGCCGGGAAGAGGCGCGACGCCTCCTGGCGCTCGAGGGCGGCGGTCACGAGGCCGCGGAAGAGCGGGTGCGCGGCGTTCGGGCGCGAGCGGAGCTCCGGGTGCGCCTGCGTGCCCACGTAGTAGGGGTGCTTCTCGCGGGGCAGCTCGACGTACTCCACGAGGTGGCCGTCGGGCGAGAGGCCCGAGAACCAGAGCCCCGCCTCGGCGATCCGGTCGCGGTAGCGGTTGTTGACCTCGTAGCGGTGGCGGTGGCGCTCGGCCGCCTCCGGAGCGCCGTACACCTCGGCGACGATCGAGCCCTCGGCGAGCTCGGCCGTGTAGAGGCCGAGGCGCATCGTGCCGCCCATGTCCCCGGACGCGAGGATCTCGACCTGCTCGGCCATCGTCGCGATGACGGGGAACTCCGTCTCCGGGTCGAACTCCGACGACGAGGCCCCCTCGAGGCCGGCCTCGTTGCGGGCGTACTCGATGACCATGCACTGCAGGCCGAGGCAGAGCCCGAGCGTCGGGATCCCGTTCTCCCGCGCGAAGCGCAGCGCGCCGAGCTTGCCCTCGATGCCGCGGATCCCGAAGCCGCCGGGGACGCAGATGCCGTCGAGCTCCGAGAGCGCCTTGGCCGCCGCCTCCGGGTCCTCGAGGCCGTCGGAGGCGATCCAGCGGATCGCGACCTTCGTCTGCTGCGCGAATCCGCCGGCCCGCAGAGCCTCCGTCACCGAGAGGTAGGCGTCGGGCAGGTCGATGTACTTCCCGACCAGGCCGATGGTGACCTCGTGCTTGGGCTCGTGCACGGCCTCGAGCAGTCGCGACCAGCCGTCCCAGACCACCTCGCCGGCCGGAAGCCCCAGCTGGTCGATGATGTAGGCGTCGAGGCCCTGCTCGTTGAGCATCTGCGGGATCTCGTAGATCGACGCGACGTCCTTGGCGTTGACCACGGCCTGCTCGTCGACGTCGCACATCAGCGCGATCTTGCGCTTGTTCGACTCCGACACGGGCCGGTCGCTGCGCAGCACCAGAGCGTCCGGCTGGATGCCGATCGAGCGCAGCGCCGCGACGGAGTGCTGGGTGGGCTTGGTCTTCTGCTCGCCGGAGGCGCCCATGAAGGGCACGAGCGAGACGTGCACGAAGAAGACGTTGCGGCGGCCGAGCTCGTGGCGGACCTGCCGGGCCGACTCGATGAACGGCTGGCTCTCGATGTCGCCGACGGTGCCGCCGATCTCGGTGATGATGACGTCCGGCTGCGGGTCGTCCTCCGACTGGAGGCGCATACGGCGCTTGATCTCGTCCGTGATGTGCGGGATGACCTGGACCGTGTCGCCGAGGTACTCGCCGGCGCGCTCGCGAGCGATGACCCGCGAGTAGATCTGACCGGTCGTGACGTTCGCGGCCTGGTTGAGGTTGATGTCGAGGAAGCGCTCGTAGTGGCCGATGTCGAGGTCGGTCTCGGCCCCGTCGTCGGTCACGAAGACCTCGCCGTGCTGGAACGGGTTCATCGTCCCCGGATCCACGTTGAGGTACGGGTCGAGCTTCTGCATGACGACGCGCAGCCCGCGCGCGGTCAGCAGGTTGCCCAGGCTCGCGGCCGTGAGGCCCTTGCCGAGCGAGGAGACGACACCGCCGGTGACGAAGATGTGCTTCGTGATCTTCGAGGGGGCGTCCTGCCCGGCCGTCGAAGCGTTCCGGGTCGAGGACCCGGAGGAGCCCTCGGGATCCGAGGGAGAAGAAGAGGAAAGGCCCGCGTTCGTAAAGTCCACCACGGGGTTCCACCGTAACAGCAGAACGGCGGCGGCGGACCGCCCGGGACGGATCGATGTCGTCCCGGGCCGCTCGTGATCAGCCCCGCCGGCTCGATTCGAGGAGCTCCCGTGCGTGAGCGAGAGCGTTGGCGGAGTCGGTGAGCCCCGAGAGCAGGCGCGCCATCTCGGACACCCGCTCCTCGGAGTCGAGCTGCGTCACGGCGCTCGAGGTCACCGCGCCGTCCGAGCCCTTCTCGACGCGGAGGTGGTTCGTCGCGAACGCGGCGACCTGCGCGAGGTGGGTCACGACGATCACCTGAGACGTCTCGGCGAGCCGCGCGAGGCGCCGGCCGATCTCTATCGCCGCTGCTCCGCCGACCCCCGCGTCGACCTCGTCGAAGACGAACGTCGGCACGGGATCGTTGGCGGCGACCACGACCTCGATCGCGAGCATCACCCGCGAGAGCTCGCCGCCCGAGGCGCCGCGGGCGAGGGGCCGGGGTGCGGCCCCGGTGTGCGGCTGGAGCAGCATCTCGACGGAGTCGCGCCCGTGGGCGCTCGGCTCCCCCGCAGCCGTCACCTTCACGTGCAGGCGCGCGTCGGCCATGGCCAGCGCGGTGAGCTCGTCGCTGACCCGCTCCCCCAGCTCGGCGGCCGCCGCGGTCCGCAGCTCGGTCAGGCGGGTCGCGAGGCGGTCGACGAGGTCCGCATCGGCCGCGGTGTCGGCCTCGAGCGCCGCGATCCGCTCGTCGTCGCCGTCGAGCTCGAGAAGGCGCAGTCCGGAGGAGTCGACCAGGTCGAGCACGTCGTCCAGCGTCGGTCCGTAGGTGCGGGCCAGCAGCGACAGCTCCGCCCGCCGGTTCTCGATCAGCTCCAGGTCGTGCGCGCCGTCGAGGTCGAGCTCCGCCAGGTACGAGGAGAGCCCGCCGGCGGCGTCGACGAGGAGCACCGCCGCCTCGCCGAGCGTCTGGACCGTCGGCTGCAGCGCGGCGTCGTGCTCGGCCGCCCGCTCCAGCACGCGACGCGCCGTCTCGAGGAGCCCGAGCGCGTCCCGCCCGTCCAGCTCCTCGGACGAGATCGCCTCACGGGCCTCGCCGGCGGCGAGCCGCAGCTGCTCGATGCTCCCGAGCCGGGCGGACTGCGCCGCGAGCTCGACGTCCTCACCGCGCTGGGGAGCGACCACCTCGATCTCGGCGAGAGCGGAGCGGAGCCGTTCGGCCTCGCGGGCGCGCGTCTCCCGGGCCTCGGTGAGGGAGTCGAGCTCCTCCCGGTTGGCCCGCCACCGCTCGAAAGCGCTCGCGTAGTCGCGGAGGGCGTCGGCGAGATCGGAGCCACCGAAACGGTCGAGCGCCTCGCGCTGCGCGGCGGCGGAACGGAGGCGGATCTGGTCGGACTGCCCGTGCACGACGACGAGCTGATCCGCGAGCTCGCTCAGCACGCTGACCGGTGCGCTCCGGCCGCCGACGACGGCGCGGCCGCGTCCCTCCGCCGAGACCGAGCGGGCGAGCAGCAGCTCCGGGCCGTCGAGATCTCCGCCTGCGTCGTGGACGCGCTCGGCGACCGGGCCCTCCTCGGGGACCAGCCAGCGCCCCGACACCCAGGCCTGCTTCGCTCCCGAGCGCACCGCGGACGCGTCCGAGCGCGCACCCAGCACGAGGCCGAGCGCCGTGACCACCATCGTCTTGCCGGCGCCGGTCTCGCCGGTCACAGCGGTGAAGCCCGGTCCGAGCGGGAGCGTCGCCTCGGCGATCACTCCGAGGTCGCGGATCTGCAGCTCTTCGAGCATCGGGCCTTACTCCGTCTCCGCCGACCCCCGCCATCCGCGGATGGGGAGACCGAACTTGTGCACGAGTCGATCGGTGAAGGGTGCGTCGTGCAGGCGCGCGAAGCGCACGGGCACGGGCGAGCGCCGGTAGACGACGCGCGCTCCCGGCGGCAGCTCGTAGGCGCGCCGGCCGTCGGCCCAGAGGACGCCGACGCCGTCGGTCCTCTCCTTGACCTCGACGGCGAGGCTCGACGAAGGGCCCACGACGAGGGGCCGCGCGAAGAGCGCGTGGGCGCTGAGCGGGACGAGGAGCATCGCCTCGACGGTCGGCCACACGACGGGGCCGCCCCCGGAGAAGGCGTACGCGGTGGAGCCCGTCGGAGTGGACACGACGATGCCGTCGCAGCCGAAGCTCGACAGCGGACGTCCGTCGACACCGACCATGACCTCGAGCATGCGCTCGCGGCTGCCCTTCTCGACGGTGGCCTCGTTGAGGGCCCAGGTCTCGTAGACGACGGCCTCGTCGATCTTCACGCGCACCTGCAGGGTCATCCGCTCCTCGACCGCGTAGTCGCCGTCGAGCGCGCGCGCGACGGCGTCGTCGAGATCGTCCCGCTCGCTCTCGGCGAGGAACCCGACGTGACCGAGGTTCACGCCGAGCAGCGGGGCCGTCCCGGATCGGACGATCTCCGCCGCCCGGAGGATGGTCCCGTCCCCGCCGAGCACGAACACCAGCTCGATGGACTCGAGCGGCACGTCGGACCCGAGCACGGCGACATCGCTCAGACCAGGAGCGACCGCGACGATGTCGCCCTTGTCGTCGGCGCAGAGGACGGGGTGGGCGCCGGAGTTCCGGAGGCGCTCGACGACGAGGACCGCCGCATCGAGGGAGTCCGTCCGTCCGGTGTGGGCGACGACGAGGATGTTGCGCTCGTCTCGAGGGGACTGCATCGAGGGTGTGTCCTTCTGGTCGGTCGACAGCGGCGGACACGATCGCGTCATCCGGTGGTGAGCGCGGTGACCGCGTCCCTCCATTCTGTCGGAATCGTTCCGTGGTCGCGGTGGAGGTGCGCCAGATACTCGCGATTCCCAGCGCCACCCGGGAGTGGCGACTCGGCCAGCCCGACGACGCCGAGCCCCAGGTCCCACGCCGACCAGAGGACGTCCGAGAGCGCCTCGCGACGCAGCTCCGGATCCCGGACGATCCCCTCCCGCACTCCCAGGCGGCCGACCTCGAACTGCGGCTTCACCAGCACCACGAAGTCGGCGAGCGGATCCACGGAGGCGGCGACCGGCGGCAGCACCATCCGCAGGGAGATGAAGGAGACGTCGGACACGACCAGGTCCGGGACGATCTCCGTCCTGGCCGCCTCGGCGAGCCGGGCGGCGGTGAGGTCCCGCGCGTTGAACCCCTCCACCACGTGAACGCGATCGTCGGACCTGATCCTCGGGGCGAGCTGAGCGTGCCCGACGTCGAGCGCGATCACCGACGCGGCGCCGCGCTCGAGCAGGACCTGCGAGAACCCGCCCGTCGACGCACCGACGTCGAGAGCGTTCCGGCCCGCGACTCGCACCGTCACGAAGGTGTCGAGGGCAGCGAGCAGCTTGTGGGCCGCCCGGCTGACGTAGTGGTCGAGTCCGGCGACGGCGATGTCCTGACCGTCGTGCACTCGGATCGAGGGCTTCAGCGCAGGGGCGCCGTCCACTGTCACCAGCCCGTCGGCGATCATCCGAGCCGCATGGGTGCGGGAGCGGGCGATTCCCCGCGCGGCCAGAGCCGAGTCGAGACGGGAGTCGTCGGTCATCGGTCGTGATCCGCGTTCTCGAGGCGGATGCGCAACCGCTCCTGCAGCTGGAGGTACCCGGCTCCCCTCTCGCTCAGCGGTGTCTGCTCGATCCGGAGAAGCTCGTCGGACAGACCTGTCTCCTCCGTAACGCTGGAATCGCCGCTCGAGCGGCTCGGTCGGGTCTCCGGCCTCGGGTCGTCCTGACGCATCGCTGCTCCTCGTTCCGGAGTCGGGCGACGACGGTCATCGTCGCTTCGGCCGGCCTTGGTCCTTCTCGAACCCTGGTCCTCTTCGAGGAGAGACCGACCAGTTAAACAGCGATGGCCACCCATTTCTGGGTGGCCATCGTGAATGGTGTCCGGCGGTGTCCTACTCTCCCACAGGGTCCCCCCTGCAGTACCATCGGCGCTGAGAGTCTTAGCTTCCGGGTTCGGAATGTGACCGGGCGTTTCCCTCTCGCTATGGCCGCCGTAACCCTGGCGACACACGCACCCGAAGGCACATGGTCAAATCTGGGTTACACGCCGTGCGTGTATTCAATTGTTCCGCCCCTCCCGAAGGAGGATGCGGGGTGCCCGTCTTCTGGGAACCACAAAGTGGACGCAAGCAATCTCTGACCACTCCTACCAGCCTTTACAACGGTATGAGT
>NZ_PSWM01000058.1:0-743 GCF_002932795.1 Rathayibacter sp. AY1B5 | reverse complement strand
GGGCTGGAACGGGCGGGAGAGACGGGGCAGGACGGGAGGAACGGGGCAGCAGGGTCGGTCGCAGCTGTTCTGGCCCGCGCCGTCCGACCCTGCTGCCCCGTTCCTCCCGTCCTGCCCCGTCTCTCCCGCCCGTTCCAGCCCGTCCCGTCCCAGGAGGACCGATGCCGTCCCGCTCCGCCCGCTCCACCGGGATCGTCCTCGCCGCCCTCGGACTCGTCGCCGTCGTCCTCGCGATCGTGCTGCTCGTCCGGCCCGCCGGCGGGGGAGCGCCCAGCGCCGGCACGGCGTCCACGGGTCCGTCCTCGGAGCCGTCCGGGGCCGCTCCGCCGACCACCGCCGCTCCGGGCTCCGCCGAGGCGGCCGACGGCGCCGACGCCCCCGCACCGACGGCCTCCACCGCACCGTCCGGCACCGAGCCGGTCACCGGATCCGACGCTCCTCCCGCGATCGTCTCCTTCGCTTCCACCCCCGCCTCCGTCGACTGCGAGGGCGACCGCACCGCCTCCGTCCCGCTCGCCCTGTCCTGGGAGACGAGCGGAGGCGCCACCGCCCGCCTGGCCGTCGGCACCACGGACGCGAGCGCGGGCGAGCCCGTCGACCTCGCCGCGTCCGGCGACGCCTCCGTCTCCGCCGACTGCCGCGACTCCGAGACCCTGATCACCCTCGCCGTCGACGGAGGCGGGGGTGGAAGCGAAGGAGACGATCGCGGGAGGAGCGTCGGATCCGGTGACCGGCTCGGTGCC
>NZ_PSWM01000057.1:0-743 GCF_002932795.1 Rathayibacter sp. AY1B5 | reverse complement strand
CGGGGGAGCAGGCGCACGCGCTGGGGCTCGCGCCGGTGCTGCGCGAGGTGGTGACGGTGTCCGCCGAGGGCGGTCCGGAGGCGGCCGCCCGCAGCGCGCGCTACCGCGCCTTCGACGACGCGCTCACCGCGACGGGCGCCGCCGCGATCCTCCTGGGCCACACCCTCGACGACCAGGCCGAGACGGTGCTGCTGGGGCTGGCCCGCGGAGCCGGTGCCGCCTCGCTGCACGGGATGGCGGCGGTCAGCGGACCGCTGCGGCGGCCGCTCCTGGGCCTGCGCCGCGAGACGACCCGCCTCGCCTGCTCCGACCAGGGGCTCGTGCCGTGGGACGACCCGCACAACGACGACCCCCGCTACTCGCGGGTCCGGGTGCGGAACCGCGTGCTGCCGGTGCTCGAGGACGAGCTCGGGCCGGGAGTGGCGCAGGCTCTGGCGCGCACCGCCGAGCAGCTGCGGGAGGACGGGGACGCGCTCGACGCGCTCGCCCTCGACTGGGCGCTCGAGCTGGTGGGCCAGGACGAGGCGGGGCACGTCACGGTCGACGCGCGGGGGCTCGCCGCGGACCCGCCGGCGCTGCGGCAGCGGATCATCCGCCTGGTCGTGGCGAACGAGTTCGGAGTCGCACTCTCGCGCTCGCAGACGCTGGCGGTCGCCGCGCTGGTCACCGACTGGCACGGCCAGAAGGGCGTCGACCTCCCCGGCGTCCTCGCCACCCGCCGCGGCACCACCCTGGTCTTCGCC
>NZ_PSWM01000006.1:0-152730 GCF_002932795.1 Rathayibacter sp. AY1B5 | reverse complement strand
AAGTTGGTCGGCATGTGGGACGGGATCGCTCTGCTGCTGGCCGTGACGGGTGCCGCGCTCGTCGTCGCCGGTGTCGTGCCGCTTTATCGCGACTCCGAGCTCCACTCCGCGCAGGTGTCCGAGGTCGCGGTGGACAAGCGCGCCCGGGCCCGCGGCGCTCTCCTGGCGGCCGTTGTTCTCTTCTCCGCAGCGGCCGTCGCACTCCTCGCCGGAACGGTCTGAGCCCCTACTCCGAGCCGTCCGCGATCCGGAGCACGTAGAGGATGACGTGATCCTCCGGGATCGCTGCGCGCACTTCCGCGATCGCCGCGGCGCTCGTCACCGCGCTGCTGCGCACCACCGTTGATGCCGAATCCGCGCGCGTCCGGTGTGCCAGTTTCCTCACGGACAGGGTCCTCAGCGCTGCCGCGGTTGTCCCCTTCCTTCCTTGCGCGCTGAGTACGTCACCGTCAGCCTGTGCACACAGACGTTGTATCGTCTTGCCCACTCTCGGATCGAGAGGTCATGTTCAGGGGGCTTCGATGGTCAGGAGTGGGTCGGATTGGAAGGCAGTGCTCGCCGCGCAGCAGCTGGAGTTCGCAGACGCGAGTTTCATGCGCCGGTACGGCCGAGCGGTGAAGGCGTACGAAGAGCTCGTCGAGGTGTTCCACGCGTGGCATGCACGCGCGGTCACGGTCCATCGTGTGGAGAAGGGAGCGTGGACCGAGATCCAGCTTCGTGTCACCGAAGGTGTGCCCGACAGAGCGCGCGACCTCGTGCAGGACGTTCTTCAACACTTCAGCGCCGTGCTCGAGCAGCTCGCGCAGGCCCTGGCTCTGCACGAGCAGGGCCAGTTGACCGCAGCGCAGAAGAAGAGCGTGACGTTCCCGACCTCCACAAGGCAGCCGAAGGGCCCGGTCGTCGGCATCAGCCTGTTGCCTGCCGGTGCGCAAGCCGAGATCATGAGAATTCAGCCTTGGGCAATGGCTCCGAGCAACCCCGATCAGCACCTGCTCGCTCGGTTCGATGACCTGTCGCGCACAACCCGACACCGCTCCGATGTCCTCTCAACCGCTGCCTCCGGTACACGCAGCGTCTCACCGGGCTACATGCCCTATGTGTCCGAGATGACGATCAGCATGGCGCGCGTGGACGGCATCGGTACGGACGTCATCATGGCTTGGAGAAACGACTCCGACCTCGGCTCCGTCGCCATTTCGACCGAATCTCACTTCGTTGTCGATGAGCCCGACTCGCCAGCACACGGGCAGGACATCGTGCAACTCCTCAACGAGTTGCGCCAGGTCATCGCGCGGACCGTCTTCCTTCAGCTCTTGCCTTACTTGAGGTAGCGACGACGGCCAGCCTCCGGATCCCGTCAAGGCGCGACCACCGTCCGCCGTGAGCCGAGGGCGACGCCCTCGGTCTGCCTTCATAGGGCAGAGAAACATCCGTCGTCCCTGTCCGCTTCGAACAGAAGACGTGCTGCCAATCGCTCGACCTCGCCTGGCGAGCTCGCCGTACCGCCGGAGCGCAGCATGAAGGACGACGTCGAGGCGGCCGTTCGTCTCCTCATAGCGAGGATCGCCGAGGGCGACACCCGTGCATTCTCAGACCTTCACGACCTGATTGCCCGCGATGTGTACAGGGTCATCAGAGGCGTCCTTCGCGACCCCGAGCAGTCCCGCGAGGTGACGCAAGAGGTGTTCCTGGAGGTGTGGCAGCGAGCGGCGACCTTTGACCCCGCTCAAGCCTCGGGTCACCTCCTCATGCGCATGGCCCGACGACGAGCGATCGACAGAGTCCGCTCCGCGGAGGCGTCCCGCCAGCGGGACCACGAGTACGCAGCACTCTCCACCGAGCCGGAGGCCGACGTGGAAGCGCGGGCTCAAGTCCGACTGGACTACGCCGCCGCAGTCGCAGCGATCCGCGCGCTTCCCTTGATCCATCACGAGATCCTGTTCCTCGCCTACGTGCAGGGCTTCAGCCACACCGAGATAGCCCACGCGCTTCAGCTGCCGCTGGGAACGGTCAAGACACGCATCCGCGACAGCGGCCAGCGACTCCGCCGCATCCTCGGCGCCGACACCGTCCTGTAGCCGGCTCCCAGCCTTCGTCGGGCACAAGCCGGCTCGCGCAGCGGCGACGGAGCGCCGCGGGTCGGAGGCCGCGATGCGGCCCGTTCCACCTGTTTTCTTCACCTCTCCGCGGTTTCAACCTATTTCGCTCCACCGGCTCCGTGCCACCGCTATCGGACGCGCCCTGCGGGCTTATTTCGCCCGCTACCGGTGTCACTGCGCCGTCTCCACTCAAACGGTTTTCCCCGCCGGAGAGGCAAAGAAAAACGATCAGCCAGAGGGAGCACCCACACCATGCAGACCGCCACCGACTTGCAGACCACCGCGAAGACCTACCTCACGCTCGCGAACACCCGCGCGGTCGACGTCCGCGTCGTGGGCACCGACCCCCAGACGACGCCCTCGGTGCACGTCACCCGCCGCAAGTCCGGCGTCTGGGAGGCGTGGCACTCCGACCAGCTGCACGGCATCACCAGCGGCTCGTTCCGCCACTGCGTCGCCCACGCCCGCCGCGCAGCGATCCGCCGCGTCGCCCCGTTCCTGAACCGCTGAGAGGACCACACCATGACCCGCACCGACACCGGCCGCGCCACGGCCGAGCAGCTCGCCCTCATCCTCGCGACCAGCCGCGACGAGGACCCGGAGAACGCCACCGCGACCGACGCGGAGATTCTCACGCACACCCGCAACACGCTCGGACTGCCGGGGGAGTGTGGACCCGGCGGGATGCCTGTCTACGACGACGGCAGCGCCGAGGCCGTCGCGTTGATCGCGTTCCTGACGCCCGCCGAGTAGCGCGGGGGAGGGGCCGGCCTTCGGGCCGGCCACGAGGGGTGACCCCCTCGCGCTCCCCGGTGTCCCGCCGGAGGCGGGGCGCGAGCTCCGCACGCGCAGCGGAGACGGAGCACCGCCGGCGGGAGCCGCTACGCGGCAGGTCCTTTGCTCGTCTGGTTACTGGCCTGGTTCGCGCTCGGCATCGCGTTCCTCGTGGGACACGCGGTCATACGTGGTGATCGGTCGCGAGGAAGTCAGACCTTTGGCGCCCAGATGTCGGCTACGCCGGCCTGCAGGCGCATCTCGCCGAGCTTCAGTTGCTTGCGGAGACGAAGTCGGGTGTAGGGAACCAGGACCACCAGCGCGATGCCTTCCCGATGTTCCGACTCGACTCGGATGGCGTCACCGCTCCCGCTGATCGTGACCACGCTGACGTACGCGACCGCCCGTAACGACTGCCGGTTCTCTCTGCTGGCACGCCGGAGCTCGTCGAGGTCCGCCTGGGACGAGTTGTTCCCGCGACCCGGCTCCGGCTCCACCATGCTCAGAACGCTGCGCCCGTCGGTGTCGATCGAGGCGGAGAACGGGCCGAGCTCGCCGCGCTTTCCGAGAGCCTCAACGGCGCGAGTCATCGTCAGATCGAGAAGGCCGTCGAGATCCTCTTGCGCTTCGGCTGATGCCGTCTCACGCCACATCATCATCTGCACACAGTGCCACAGGCCGCAGTCTCGCGCTGGACGGAACCGCGGTCGCGTAGACGGCGAAGGCCACACCCGTCTCCCCGGTCGGGGGCGCGAGCTGCGCTCGCGCAGCGGTGACGGAGCACCGCCGGCGGGAGCCGCTGCGCGGCGCGTTTCTAGGTTTTCCTTACCTTGTTGCTCGGGCGGTTTCGGTGCAGTCGTAGTGTGTCGATCGTCCGAGGACGGCGGGTATGGCTCTGTGGTTTTCGCCGCTGTGACGGCTCGTGAAGAATGGCCGCCCGCCGTCCACCCGATGGTTCGACCGCTAATTGAGAGAAGCAACCAGATCGCTGCGTAAGGAAAAGTCGGCGCGACCATCACCACCACCTGACGTTGCGAAGGGAGCGGCCATGCCGCAAATCTGGGCTGGAATCGACGCGGGGAAGGGACACCATCACTGCGTCGTTATCGACGCCGACGGCGTCAAGCTCTACTCCGCCCGTGTCGCCAACGACGAGGCGGCGCTACTCGAGCTGATCGCTGCCGTCACGGACCTCGCAGCCGGCGCGGAATGCCTGTGGGCGATCGATCTCAGTAGTGGGGGAGCGGCACTGATCCTCGGCCTTCTCGCCGCTCACAACCTGCCAGTCGTCTACATCCCCGGCCATGCCGTGCATCACGCGGCGAAGGCGTACCGGGGTGATGGGAAGACCGACGCGAAGGACGCGGCGATCATCGCCGACCAGGCGCGGATGCGCCGGGACCTGCAACTGCTGAGCGTCGCGGATGAGACCCGGATCGAGCTGCGCGCGCTGACCGCGCACCGGAAGGACCTTGTCTGCGACCGGACCCGGGCCATCAACAGGCTTCGCGGGCACCTGCTCGAGTACTTCCCCGCGCTCGAGCGAGCCTTCAACTACTCCGCCAGCCGCGCCTCGCTCCTCTTGCTCACTGGTTATGCCACGCCGGACGCGATCCGGAAGATGGGGGAGTCGCGCCTGGCCCGGTGGCTTCGCGCGCAAGGCTGTCGGACCGCGGTCGCGACTGCCACCACCGCAGTCGCGGCCGCGAAGAGCCAGCAGAGCGTGCTCCCGGGCCAGGCGATCGCAGCGGAACTCGCCCGCAGACTCGCACTCGATGTCATCGCCCTCGAAAGTCGCATCGCGGAGATTGACCAGCTCATCGCCGCCCGGGTCGATACCAGCCGTGCCGCCGAACTCCTGCGCTCGATGCCGGGCTTCGGGCCGCTGCTCGCGGCCGAGTTCCTCGCATCGACCGGCGCTGACCTCAGCATCTACGTCAGCGCCGACCGGCTCGCCGGCGTTGCCGGCCTCGCCCCGGCGCCCCGTGACTCGGGCAAGATCAGCAGCAATCACCACCGGCCACGCCGGTACGACAGACGGCTGCTGCGCGCCTGCTACCTCGCAGCGATGGTCAGCGTGCAGCAGAAAACCGAGTCACGAGTCTTCTACGACCGCAAACGTGCCGAGGGGAAGTCGCACAAGCAGGCCATTCTCGCTCTTGCGCGGCGCCGCATCGACGTCATTTGGGCGATGTTCCGAGACGATCGCCCCTATTCGCCTCCCGCGCCTCCGGGGAAGAAAGTGTCGCTGACTATGTCGTCCACGGTGCCGCTACACGCGTCGTCGGGCGCCGCACTCGCCGGCTAGCGGCACGATCCTCGGTTCCCCGGGTTCAGCCGATGGTGCCACTCCGACGACGGACCGACTCGGAAACGGGGGGAGCAGGCCAGAGATCAAGCTGATACTCGTCCGGCGTTGGGCCGTCGCTGACGAGGTCCCATGCTGCTTGGAAACCTCTGATTGACCAGCGAGCGCGGTAGCTACCTCCGGCAAGTTCGAACCTCACCATGGTGTGGACGAGCGGAGACGGGTAGGTGACATCCGGGAACAGGCTCATCAAGCTCAGTGTCGAGGTCTTTGGCTCGAACGGCACCTCGATGATGTCTTCCCACGTTCCAAGTTCCGGCTCTCTGTCCGAGACGACGACGCGAACGCGGAGATAGCCCGTGGCAGAGCCGGTCATCAAGCACAACGATCCTGGCGCGGACGCCCCTACGAGTTCGTTCGAGCTACCTTCGAACGCTTCGTCGTAAATCACGTCGTCGTAGAGCTGACTGTTCAAAAGTATCTGGTGGTAGTCCAGCCCGAGCAGACCCTCAAATGCAACGCTCATGTGCCCCATATTTGCTCCGTCCAGCGGTTCCACCAGCAGCGGGCAGGCCCGCATGCAGAACCAGTTAGAGGTTTGCTCGCGCCTGATTGATCGGCAGTTGGTTGAGAGCAACCGAGTCGGCAGTTTGCCTCGTCGCCACTGGCCCACCGGGCTCTCCGAACGGATCCATCGGCAGCGGATCCTGCCTGCGCCTCAGCAACTTGCTCAGGATGTCTCTGATTCGCTTCATTCCCCTGGGTCCCCCGTCCGGATCCCGCGGATCCGCAGCTCAGTCAAGCACGCCGTGGCTTCTTCGAGGGCGACCAGCTTTTGGTTCGTACGCAGCGTGCCAGCGGGCGCACGAGGTCACCGCCTCAGGCCGTGGGCCGGGCAAACCCGGCCGGACGGAGCCGGCTGATGGAGCCTGCGGCGCTGTTGACAACCTGATTGAGATTCTTCACCTCTCCGCGGTTTCAACCTATCTCGCTCCGCCGGCTGCGTGCCGTCTCTCTCGGACGCGGTCGCACGCTCCCTTATTTCGCCCGAGAGAGCCGTCACTCCGCCGACTCCACTCAATTGGTTTTCACTCGCCGGAGAGGCAAAGAAAAACGATCAGGAAGACGACAAAAGCCCCGTAGTTGGCTTAGAACCACGGGACTCGTCACCTTCATGGTCGCACACCGATTGAGGAGAAACCATCGTGACTATCACCACCGGAACCGGGACCGTTCAGCACATCGACCCGACCACCCTCGTGATCGAGGCGAACGTCCGCACCAGCGCCCCGCTGACGAAGGACTTCATCGCGTCGATCCGCGAGAACGGCGTCATCACCCCGGTCCTCGCCCGTCGCGACGGGCACGGCAACGTCATCGTCCGCGCCGGACAGCGCCGCACCCTCGCCGCCCGCGAGGCGGGAGTGCCCACGATCCCGGTCTACGTCGTGGAGGGCGACGAGACGACCGCGGACCGGATCGTGCAGCAGATCATCGAGAACGACCAGCGCGCCGAACTCTCGCTCGCGGACCGCACCGCCGCGTGGGCACAGCTCGCGTTCGAGGGCGTCACCGCCGCAGCGATCGCCAAGCGCACCGGCACCAAGACCGACGCGGTGAAGAAGGGGCTCGCGGTCGCGGAGTCCGCGACCGTCACGTCCGTGCTGCACGAGCACGAGCTGACCCTGGACCAGGCGGCGGTGCTGTTGGAGTTCGAGGACGACGCCGACGCCCGCGCGACCTTGATCGAGGTCGCCATACACGACCCGGCCCAGTTCGAGCACACCGCGCAGACCCTCCGCGACGAGGCCGCGCACCAGGCGCTCCTCGCGGCGACCGCCGCCGAGTACACCGGCAACGGCTTCCAGATCCTCACCCGCTCCGACGCCTACGGCGACGCAGCGACGTGGACGCCGGTGCGGCAGCTGCGCGGCGAGGACGGGAAGAGCGTCACCCCCGAGCAGGTCGCCGCCGCTCCCGGCCGCGGAGTGCTCATCGACACCAGCTGGCGCGGCGAGGTCGAGGTCACGCTCCTGGTTCAGGACCCCACCGCCGCCGGATTCACCTACGCCTACGGAGCCCCCGAGCAGCCGCAGACCGAGGAGGAAGCCGAGGAGGAGCGCGCCGAGAAGTCCGCGGAGCGGAAGGTCCTCATCGCCAACAACAAGGCGTGGAACGCGGCCGAGAAGGTGCGCCGCGAGTGGATCGCGACGTTCCTCGCCCGCAAAACCCTCCCCAAGGACGCGGACCGCGTCATCGCTCTCGGCCTCACCACTCACCGGTTCGCGGTGTCCTCCGGGATGACGGGCGGCAGCGACCTCGCGCACGCGCTGCTGCGCATCGAGCGCCCCTCCGGCTACCGCGCGGACGCTCTCGCTGCGCTGGTCGAGGCGAATCCCGCGAAGGCCCGCCTGGTCGCGCTGGCCGTCGTCCTCGGAGGCCAGGAGGCGCACACGAGCAAGGAGTCCTGGCGCCGCGGCGACGAGCGCACGGCCGAGCACTTCCGCCAGCTCGCGGCCTGGGGTTACGCGCTCTCCCCGGTCGAGCAGGTCGTCACCGGCGACAGCACCCCCGCCGACGCCGCAGGGCTCAGCTAGCCCCTCCCGGCGGGGACCGGCTCGCGCCGGTCCCCGCCCCTCCTCCTCTTCTCCCACTGCTGCACAGGAAGGCCCGACCATGACCACCACGACCACCATGACCCGCCCCGCCCACCGCTTCGACCCGTACCAGGAGGACCCGACGCTGCGAGCGGCCGAGGTCGCCGTCGACGCCGCGGCCGCGTCCGGGGACGCCGACGCGACCGCCGCCGCAGCGCGAGCGCTGATCGTCGCCGCGGCCGCCTACGGCTGGCCCACCGCGACCGCCCTCGTCTTCACATACGAGACGACCGGCCCCATCGCCCACGTCTGGGGACTGTGGAAAGTCCTCGACGCCGACCGCCAGGTGCTGCGCGAATGGGACGAGGAGCCCGGCGACATGACGGACGAGTCCGAGGAAGAACTGATCGCCCTCGACCTCATCAGCAACCGCCGCGCGACCCTCGACTACACCGACTTCGGAAAGCCCATCGGCTCCACGACCCTCATCCTCCACACGCTCGCGCTCTGAGCGCGTGCGCGGGCCGACCCGAAACGGGCCGGCCCGAACGAGGGGGAGAACCCCCTCGACCCCCCGTCGAGAGCCCGCGTCCTGCCTGTGCTCTCACCGGTGGCTAGGCTACGGACGCGAAAACCGCAGTGATGGCAGAGGGGCACCCTTCGTGACGACCGGACCGAAAGTGTCGATCGGAGCCGGAGTCGCTGGGCTCCTGGTCTTGATCTTCGAGCTCTACGGCCAGGTCAGAAACGGCACCGAGACCTGTTACGCCTGGTACGGCGTTCTCTTTCCCGGCGTGGAAACGGAGACCCTGGCAGGCGCTTCACTGTGGCCGCTCGGCCTCAGGTGCACTTATGAGCAATTGGGCTCCGGTGACGTACTCGCCGTAATCAACCCGAGCTGGTTCCTCACAGCGCTGCTGATCGTGTCGTTGGGGCTGATCATCGGCGGCCTCGTCTATGCCATCCGCTCCCACACCGCTCCGGCCAGATCTGACGCGTAACGTCCCGACCCCGACCGGGCCGGCCCACAGGGGAGGGAGAATCCCCTCGACCCCAGGGCCTCGCACCACAGCAGCACAGCCAGTGTCATGGCCGGATGCGACGATTGACGCGCTCGCCCCCGTCGCGACCGCCGGCCGTCGCGCCTCATCAGACAGGACACCAACGATGAAGCTCTACCCCGACGTGATCAGCACCCTCCGCGCCCAGGAAATCGACCCTGACGAATGGGCGCGCGAGCACGGCTCGCCCTCCATCGCAGAGTGGGCCGGCGACGCGTGCGGCTGCGCCGACGACCGCTGCATCGGCCACCACCACGACGAGCATGAGGACTGCGGCTGCTTCCCCGCGATGCTCGAGCAGCACTTCGCCCAGCAAGATGCTCGCGGCCACCGGACCCTGGCATGGCGCACCACTCCCGTCAGCGTCGTCGTCTCAGCAGAATCCGACCTCGAGGACTTCGGGCTCCTCGCCCTCGCCGACCAAGACCAGATCGACCTCTTCGCCAGCACCGACGTCGACACGGCGGCGATGACGCAAGAACACACCACCGCCGAAGAGACAGCCCGGATCGCAGCGTTCGCCGCCGAAATGTCCACCGCCGGCTCCCTGAGCGCCGAGCAGTACGAGCAGCTCGGAGAGATCCACCACGCAGTCCTCAACCGCGCCAAGGACGCAGGCGACCCCCGGTACGACCTGTACCGCGCGACGGAACGGCTCTCCCGCGCCATCACCGAGGTTTGGGACCGCGACGTCGCCGCGTACCAAGACGCCTACCTCACCGTCGTCCGCGACACCCTCACCACCCGAGGTCTCACGACCGGCATCAAGGTCGTGGACCTCGCTGACCGCGACACCGGGATCTACGACGAAGACCTCGCGCACGACCTGCGCGACGTCGCCCTGCTCACCACGCCACTGCCCGTCATCGGAGCCCCCAGGGAGGAGCGCAAGATGACGGTCGACGCGCTGCGCGCCGCCGGCCTCAGCTACATCGAGCGCGCCCGCGCCGTCGTGTCCGCCGAGGCTGCAGCCGAGTAGCGATCAGCGGCGGGGTCGCGGCTTGTACTTCTTCCCCGCCCGGATGTTCCGATTCTCGATCACTCCGACGACGGCCAGACCGATCGCCACCGCGACGAGCAGGAACCAGCCGAGCACGTTGAACCACTCACCGGTGAACGCCGCGTAGGTCTGCTCACCGGCGATCGCGAAGAGCATGAACGACAGCCCAAACCACACCATGCCGTTGCTGATCAGCGCAGCACGCGCGAGCTTGGTCCGAGGCTTCAACATGCGCCCACCCTCCCACCGGACCCTGGACGTGTCCACGAAGCCGACGCGGTTCTAGGGTGAGCCCATGAGCATCCCGACGCCTCGCGAGCTGCTGGCCGTTCATGTCGCCGCCGACACCTCCGTGATCACCGCGACCTTCACTCTGGGCGACCCGATCGGGCCGGGACAGCCGGCAGAGTGGTTCACCTACGGAATCGAGCTCACCGGCGCCGATGGCGCCCTGGTGAAGCACTTCGGCGTCCGCCTCTCCGACGAGGAGACGAAGGCGTTCGTCTTCGAGTTCGAGAACGTCACCCAAACCAACTACGACGCCACCCACGTCACCGACCGCGGCGCCTCCCTCGTCGCCCGGTTCCCGGACTCCTCACTCGGCGTCGACACGATCCGCTCCGTCACGGGTTTCGCCACCATCGAGGGGGAGGACGTCGCCGCCGGTGTCCCCGTCCAGCTGCTCCGCTAGCGGGGTCGAAAAGGTAGACTGACCCCGCATGGAACAGCCATGCCTGCCGGCCCTCGTGCCGGCTTTCGCGCTTCCTAGGCCAGTTGCGATCGAACGCCTAAGCTGAGTCCGAATCGGAAGAACTCTGCCCGCGCCTGTCGCGTAAACTGAACCCGCCTTCCAGTTCTCTGCCCGCCGGCCCTCGTGTCGGCTTTTTTCATGCCCGGATTGAGCAGACCCCGCTCTCCTGGCCCCCTCCTTCCTTGCACCCCTCTTGGCGGTGCAGGGATCGTCGCGCCCCCAGCGCGACCACAACAGAGCGCGCCCGCGCGCTCGCACCCAGTGGAGGTCCTTGTGATTGACCTGAACCTGCTGCTCGGGTGGCTGAAGAAGGACAAGCCCGCCGCCGCGGCGCTCATCCGTGCCGGAGTCTTCGTGATCCTGGTCGTGACCGTGCTCTGCGCGGTCCTGATCTACATCACGCTCCTCGGCCCGAGCGATGCGCCCGCAGACCGGCTGACCTCCATCCTTCACGGCCCGGCGAAGTAGTCGCCGGCCCAGCCGCTAGCCCGAAAAAGCACAGACCTGCTGGGTGCAGGAGAGCTCTGTCCGCCATCGTCCCGTATGAGGTACCTCTTGCGGGCGTACTGCCCACAGACAGTTGCCGAGCGGCTTGGATCGACTATCCGAACAGCGGGTCGACTGTCCATACCAGAGGAATGATGTTCGCGGCTCCTCCGGCCACGACAGCAGAACCGAGAATGAGCACGTCCCGCCATGCGATCGCAGGGCCCGACGTCGCCGCTCTCTTCACGGAGTCGAGGAGGGCGTCAGCGCCGCGCAGCTCCTGAATCAGCTCGATGGGAAAAAACTCAGACACTGCAGCGGGGTCAACCGGATCGTTGGCCTCCAGATCGATCCGGCGCGCCTCCTTCTGCGCGCCTACGGCGAGTCGTATCAGCCCCCAGACGCTCGCCCCTACGGCGTACACGTTGAGTGCGATGAGCCAGCCGGTCATGACGGACGGCTCGCATTCGACAGGTCGCTGACTTGCTGAGGGAGCGGGTCGAGTAGGTGCGGTCCGTTGTTGCGGACGCTGTTCACGTCGCGGGACACCTCGTAGTGCTCGAGGTCGTGCGCGACCGCGAACGACTCCCGGTCAAGGAGCTGCATCGGCGCGTCGACGTCGAGGTGCCCGCCGAGCCAGTCGTCGTAACCGTCCGGCGTGATGCACGCCGGCATCCGGTCGTGAACCTCACCCGGCGCCACATGCGAGTCGCGGGTGATGATCGCCGTCGACAGCCGCCACTTCTCCGGATCGTCCTCCGCATTCGACGGGTCCGGCCAGGCCGAGACAATGCCCGCCATCGCGAGGGCCGCGTCGGGCTCGTAGATGAAGTGCGGCTGCTTCCCCGTCTCGGTGACCGTCCACTCGTAGTAGCCGGCCGCCGGGATCAGCACCCGCGACGTCGCGAACGCCTTCCGGAACATGGGCGAGCTCGCGACCGTCTCGATCCGCGCGTTGATCGGCTGCGGCCGCTGCTTCTTGAAGTCCTTCGCCCACACCGGCACGAAACCCCAATGCACGGTCGGCGCCGACCGCTCCCCGTCGCGCTCCCGCACGACGGTCACCGGCGACGTCGGCGCCACGTTGTAGTTCGGCCGCAGACCCCCGAAGCCGGCCGAGACGAGATCCGGCAGCAGAGCCGCCGTGGAGTCCTTGACGACGAACCGACCACACATGCGCCCAGCCTAGGGAGGCGCGCTCGTTGTTGGACGACCTCGAGAACTGACAACTACGCCGGCGCCAAGGCTGGGAGCTCAGTCGTCGCTGTTCGATCCCGAGGCCGAGGGACCTGACGGGAGGCCGCGAATCTCCAGAGGCCCGTCACCCAGCGACCCAATCGCATCGGTGACGTCATCGGTAAGCAATTTCTCCACCAACTCCGGGGTGACCGGAACCTGCCCAGACTCCAACTCTCGGAGAACAACTCTGCGAACACTGTTCCGGAACATGGCGCGGCTCTGATACTCGCTTGCGGCTGCGATGTTGAGTTGCCGGCGTCCGGGCCAATCGCGGAGGAGACGAAGCACCCACACGACGACACCCCCACTGACGAGAATCACGAGTTCAAGCGGGTTGTTGTAAGTCAGGCTCTGGACAGTGATCTGACCATCCTGGTCATCTCTGCGAACAGGCTGTCCCGGGTATACGGCGTATAGCCGATCGAGCACGATCGATTGCCAGTCCACTGCGTCCGGCGAGGAACTGACGTCGATCCTCGCTGCCCGCGGGTCCTCGTTCTCAGCGCGACGAAAGTTACTCAACACGCGCGCGCTGACGGTTGCGCTTCGGTTCGCGTTGCGTTGCAGCGCGCTGGCAAATTCGAGGACGAGGGTCAAATCGTCAACTGCTGACCCGAGCGCCTTCATCGACACGTTCGGCCCGAGATTCAAGCTCAGTTCGACCGTCGTAGAGGTGATCGTCGATGAGGTGGTCGTCTCAGGCATGAGATGAATGTATCGGAGCCCGTCGTTAGGGACCGTCCCGTAAGGAGATCGCTCAGCGGGCCGTCGAGTCGGCGGGTGCTGCTCTCGGCCGCGCTATGCCTGGCGGCCGAGAGCAGGGCGACACCGGCGGCCCCTCGCCGGTCTGTCGCGCGCGGCGTCAGCGAAGTCCCCACTTCTCGACCGCACCGCCACAGTAGAGCCCTCGGCACGCTGCCCGAGCGTCAGTCGAGCTGGACGCTGCTGCGCCGTTCGCCACCGCTCCACGCTTCGAGGACCCACCGGTCAGGTCCAGGCGGTGCGCCTGCCATGTCCCGTGCTGCTTCCCGGGCCCGCTCCGCGGAGCCGTAGACCCCGATGACGACCGACGTCTCGTCCCAGAAGGCGCTCCGCAGAAGTAAGTAGTGCTCGCCGTCGACGCTGATCCTCACGCCACGGATCCTCGCCGGTCGCGGGACGCCGCAGTGGCTCTGGCATGAAGCGCTACGCCGTTGGCGCGGGTCTAGTCAGCGGATCGCGCAGCGGGCGCACCTCAGACCCAGCGGCGCCTGAGCCACTGCAGTGCAGCGGTCGCTTCCCGTCGCTGAAACTCGCGGATGGTCGGCATGTCCTCTGGGGCAGGTTCGCGCAACGTCTCGATCCACGAGCCGGCGAGGCCGGCGAGTACCGAGTCGATCGCGTCCGCCGGGACGCTGCGCAAGGAGGGGTGCTCGAGAAGTCCCTCTACGTTCCCGTCCGGATTCCGCACGAGGACGTCGAGAAGGTAGGCCACCCCGTCGAACCAGGGTGCTCCGATGCACGCCCACGGCCAGTCGACCAGCCACACCCGCGAGTTCGTGTCGATGAGGACGTTGTCAGCGCGGCAGTCCAGGTGCACCAGGTGCTCTCCCTCGACCACTTGCGGAAGCCGCGCCGAGGCTTCCCAAAGGCGGTCGAGGTGGGCACCGATCCACGGGTCGAGTTCTCCCACGCTTCCTGAGTTGGCGAGGCGGTCCCAGCTCGAGGCGTCCGGGGTGAGCTCGTCCGACAGGCGGGAAAGCGTCGAGTGATCGACGCGAGGCAAGCCGGCCAACGCGTCGAGGACGGCCGCCGAATCGCTCGACTCGGGATGTCGGCCGTCCACGTCCTCGAACGCCACCACTACCCAGTCGTCCTGCTCGACCATCCCGACCAGACCGGGGGCCGGGACCGACGCCGGCAGGTCGCGGACGACCACGGCCTCGCGCTGATGCAGCTCGAACGTGCCGATGTTGCGCGCGCGACTGATCGACTTCGCGAAGACACGACGCCCGCCTGCGAGCACCAGCCGATCAGCTCCTCCAGAGGAGAACCCGCCCGACTGACTCGACGCCGAAACCACCTCGCCGCCGATCGCGTCCTCTAACGCACGACGTACCGGACCGGGCACGTTCGCCCAGGTCGTCCTCACCATGACTATCCCCCGTCTGACGCTCCTACTTTGGCAGGTAGGAGAGACGGGACCGATGACCGTTTGGGTCAGAAGGTAGCCGCGCCGAACGGAAGGCTTTCGGCGTGCTCGCCGTCGTCGTCGTACCAGACAAACTCTGCGTCGTTGATGAGCTCGGCGGGCCCGGGAGACACGGTTCGTCGGTTCTGGACATAGGCCGCTTGCCACTGTTGCTCGTCCAGCGAGCGGGCATAGATCAGTGAGAGGTGGAACACCCATTCCTCGAGGGGGAGCTCCCCGATGCGGGAGAAGTCAGTCAAGTCGAGGACGCCGGTCAGGTTCGAGTAGGCGGTGATGAGCGAAGAGGTGCGCTCGAGTTGAGCGAGGAGGACCTGGAACGGCGGAGGGAACCCGTCAACCGCGACCACGTGAAGCTCGATCCGAGACTGGTTCTCCGCCCACGCGGCGAGAGCATCACGGAGGAGAGCCACCCGATCGGGCTCGTAGAACCCCCGCAAGGTGACGTGGCCGGAGTTGGGCCAGGAGAGACCATCGGGCAGCCGCTCTTGCAGAGCCGACTGCTCCTCGTCGTAGAAGGCGGCGACGTCAGCGACAGGCCGGAGAACGAGGTACTGCTGGCCGCGCAGCGACTCCAGCTGCTCGGGGTCGGTCATGAAGGGGCGAGTCATGTGAAGCTCCGGTCGTCGACGAGTTGTCCAGACCGTACCCGCATCGAGACTCACCGATTTGAGTGTTACGCGCTGACCCGACAACGAAGGGACTCGCGCTGAGCGTTCCGTATAGGGATCGGTCTCCGGGACAGATCCGACCCGGATGGACCAGTGCGCTCCTGCCGTTTACTCGCTGGTCCGAGAGTGATGGTGTGCATACACTGTCGCTCAATGCTTCCGCCGTGATCGCGGGCGTAATCACTCTCCTCGCCCTCGTCGCGGGCGTCTTCCTCGACGGATTCACGTTTGCGTGCAACGAGTCCCTTCCTCCTCAGTGCACGGGGTTCCACGTCGCGTGGCCGGCTCTGTGCTCTGTCGCCCTCGCGACCCTCGTTCTCCTGGTCGTAGCGATGCGCGTCAGCACGCGCTCCCACGCTCGATGGAGGTCGCTGCTGCTCGCCTTGGGGGTGGTCGGCGCCGTCACCAGCTGGGTTCTGGCTCTGCGTACCGCCGTGATCGTCGGTTGAGCAGACCACGGCACGTTCCGTATAGAGATCATTGACCGGTCAGCCATCGATCTTCTGAGGTATCGGACGAGCGGTCGGATGGACCGAGGGGGTGGGGTCGTATGGCGGAGTCGTGTCCCGAGGGGAGTCGAGGGACGCCAACCCCAGGAGGGTGATCGTCGCCACAAGAGCGCAGGCAGCAGTGATGAGCGCCGCGAGCAGTAGCCGCTCAAGGGTGCGCATGGCACGAGGTTATGGCACGAGGTGAGCGGCTTAGGCCGTTCCGCGCGCATACCGTATGGGGATCGTTCAGCGGGCCGCTGAGCCGGCAGGTGTTGCTCTCGGACGCGTTACGGGTCGCGGCCGAGAGCAGGGCGACACCGGCGGCTCCCCGCCGGTCTGGCGCGTGCGGCGTCAGCAAAGTCCCCACTTCTCGACCGCACCGCCACAGTGGAGCCACCTGCGCACTGCCCGAGCGTCATCCGAGCTGGATGCTGCTGCGCAGTTCACCGCCACTCCGCGTCTCGAGCGTTCACCGGTCAGGTCCGGGCGATGCTCCTGGGGAGTGATGCCGTGTCAGCTGGTGGGGGAGACGTCCGGTGCGACGGTTTCCGGGAAGTCTGCCGGGGTGTGCGCCGTCTCGTGCGTGAGGGTGTCGACTGACCAGGTGCCCGCGTGTAGGCGCAGCGTCGCCTCCTGCGGGAACGAGTAGGCGTACTCCGGAGCCGCTTCGCCGGTCTCGTACGGGCTCCGCTGAAGGGTCGTGCTCTCGGTGAACGTCACCGTGGCCGAGTCGCCCGTGATCTGCACCGAGTCCAGCGACACGTCGGTCTCGAACGCCGTGAAGGACTCCCCGAGCTCGAGGTAGCGGTCTCGCTGAACGCGCAGCCGGGCGTCATCCTCCACGATCACCGCAAGCCGCCCCGGCGTCGAGGTCGATTCCGGGACGCCGAGGCCGGTGAGCTGCGGCGATCCTTCGACCAGGCTCTGAGCGTTCCGGTGCTCGAGGTCTGAGATCAGTGCCGTCGAGATAGCCTGGTTCTGCGACGACGAGGATGCGAGGCCGGCGATCACCGCTGCGCCGGCTCCCGCGACGCACACAGCGCTCAGGGCTAGGACAAGCACTCCGGCAGGGCGCACAGCTCTCTCCTCACGGGAAGCCGATGACCGGCTGCTGCGAGCCTATACACCACGGTGTGACTACCCGAGAAGGGACAGCGTCGTCGCCCCGATGAACGGGCTATGACGACGTCGGTTCGGAGGGCGTACGGTGACGGGCGTGGACGACTCCAGCGACCGAGCGAACCGGTGGGCGGTCGGCCTCGGTGTCGTCGTGCTCCTACCTGCCGCTTTGTGGACGATGCTGAGCAGCGTCCTTATGGGCTTCGCGACGGACTCGTGCGCAAGCGCGAGGCCCTGCGACCGCGGACTGGCTGATGCGGGCATGGCGGTCGGCTTCTTCGGCGCCCTCGGCGTCTCCGTGGCTGTGATCGCGGCGTTCCTCTTCAAAGTCGGGCCGCGCGGGGTCAGCGCGTGGATCCCGTGGACGGGCGTCGGGCTCATCGTCCTCACTGGCATGGCTGCCCAGCTCCTGGTTCACGCTGCCACCTGAGCATTGTCGCGGCCTTGAATGTGCACGCTGCGGTCCCTGCCTGCCCTAGCGTTGCCTCATGGTCGCGTCTCGGCCTGAAATGCGCAGCGCCGTTCCGAAAGGGGAGTGTCTGTCGCGGGTCATCAAGAAGCCCACCGGCTCTTAGGCTGACCCGATGAGTTCCCCGGCACCGACCCGCCCGTTCGTGGGCGCTGCTCGCGTCGCCGTCGGTGCAGCGGCGATCGCGGTGATCCTCCACACCTACGCCTTGAGCATCGCGGCCGGCGATCCGAATCTGTTCGACTACTTCGGCTACTTCACGAACCAGACCAGCCTCCTCGCGAGCGCGGTGCTCATCGTCGCCGGATCGGTCGCGCTCGCCCGCCGTCCGACGCCGGTGTGGCTGAGCTACGTCCGCGGCGCGGCGACGGCCTACTCGATCGTCGTCGCCGTGATCTACAACACCCTCGTTCCCGGTACCGGAACGGCTCCGCCCTGGGTCAGCGCCGTCCTGCACGTGGTGCTCCCCGCGCTCGTCCTCCTCGACTGGATCGTCCTCGCCGACCGCGGACCGCTCTCCTGGCGCCGGCTGTGGGTGGTCCTGCCCTACCCGATCGTCTGGGTCGTCGTCGTGCTCGTCCGCGGAGCGACCGACGGGTGGGTGCCGTACGGCTTCCTGCTCCCCGAGAACGGAATGCCGTCGCTCGTCCTGCACGTCGCCGGGCTGACCTGCGCGGTGCTCCTCGCCGGCGCACTCGTCTGGGCACTGAGCCGACGCCGCACCTTCCACCTCATCTAGTTGATGTCCCAGCGGAGTAACTTCTTGACTCAGCTCAGTTCACAGATCAGACACTCACCCGCAGGTAGGGGCGCTGACCGGCCGCGGCGATTGAGGCGAGTGTCGAAGCGAGATCCTCGACGAGGCGGTGCACCTGCTCGGGTGACCATCCCTCGAGCTCGGACGACGCATCCTCCCACTGCCGCGCTGCGGCGGCACGACCCGTCTCACCTGCGGCGTCTAGCGCGCCACCCAGGCCGGTGCTGACTGCGATGACGAAGCTCTCGTAGTCATCGGTCGCCGCAACCGGCTGGTACTGCGCCGCGGGAACCTCGAGCGCTGGTGTCGAGGTCAGGATGCCTTCGAGCTCCCAGAGTCCGGTCGGATCTATGTCGCAGACGAGACCGTCCGATCCCAACAGCGCCGCGCCCGCCTCTTCATCGGAACCAGCACCAAACACACTCGCAAGAATTCCCATAGCAGTCAGCGTCTCACATAGCACCCAGCGTCTCACGTAGCACCCAGCGGTGCGCATGTGGCGGGGGACACGCGGTCGTGCGGTGCTACCTCACCTACGCCGAGGAACCAGGTCCGCAGGCTTCGCACGGCGGCTAGCGGAAGCGGTGACCCACCGTTCGTAGCACTGGAACAGCTGAATCGCGCCGACGGCTGAGACGACAAATCCGATCAGAATTCCCACGAGCAGGACTGGGCTGAGCTGGCCCCCTGTCTGATTCAAATCTGCACGAACGCCGGCCTGAAACTGCAACAGCGAGCAGATCACGGCGATCACAACACCCGACGCGAGCAGGCTCGAGCCCTTGAGCACTTCCACCATGACCACCCTCGGTCGTGAAACTACCGCAGAGTCTCCCACCCGACACCGCCTCGACCCTTATGGAGATCGTTCAATGGGCCGCTGCCGCCGGGTGTTGATCTCAGTCGCGCTGTGCGTCGCGGCCGAGAGCAGGGCGACACCGCCCCCCGCCGGGCTGTCGCGTGCGGCGTCAGCTCAGCGATGCCAGGATCTGGCTGGCGAGTGGCAAGCGCGCTAGGTCTCAGGCGGGTATTCTCCGCGCGTGGACCTGAATGACCGATCGAGCGCGGAGTTGGAAGAGATGATCACGGCAGTGTGCCGTCGAGTGCGTCGACGAGCGCGGGCCAGTTTTGACTTCGGTCTGGCGGCCGGTCTCGCGGGAGGCCTGCTGCTGGGCAATCTTTTCTTCGGGGGCCCCTCCACGCAGGCTCTTACCCCGATTTCCGTCGGCTTGCTCGTCATTACGGCGCCGCTCGCGGTAATCGCTACCTACATGAACACGGTGAGGCGTGCCCCGGACTTACAAAGCATCCATGACCTGCAGGAGATTCTCTTGCGCCGAGAATCTGCTTCCTGAGCGCGCCAGGTCCACATCGAATCGTCAGGCTTCTCACCTGCTGTCTGGCGACCCTCCTCTCGGCCGCGGTTGTTAACCAGTAATAGGGTCGGCTGGTGGTCGTGCCGTGCCGTCATACTGAGCACGTGTCCATCAGTTCGCGGGTGTTGCGTTACGCATCCGCCTATGCGCTACTGCTCGTCGTCGTCGCGATCGTGTTGCTGAACACGTGGCCCGACTTGTGGGACGAACCACTCGTTCTCGTCGTCCTCGTTCCACTCATGATCATGGCAACGGCTTACCCGAGCTTGCGTCACCAGCTTCCTCCTGAGAGGAGCGTGCGCGAAGGGCAACAGGAGGGCCGTTCCATCCGCGCCGCTGCGTCCAAGGGCGCTCACTCCGCTGACCTAGAGCCGGACGAAGCGCCGGGGCTTTTCGACTCGCCCGCTCGCCAAGCACTCATGGCAGCAACAGTCACCGCCGCCGTGGTGATCGTGCTGGCTCTCATCAGCGTCGTGCAACCGGCGCTAGATCGAGGGTGACGTCACTGTCGCTCCTGGAGCCAGGAACGTCCCGTTACGGGATCGTTGACCGGCAGAGGGGGCGCTGCGCTATGTCGTCGCTCGTTCTTCCTTCGACTCGGTGATGAGCTCCTGCTTGCGTTCGGCTCTGAGCGCGACGACGGTTCCCGCGAGAGCGAGTGCGGCGGCTGCGGTGAAGAGGGCGGTGGCGTCCCACCTGTAGTGACGGATGGTGATGCCTGGTGAGGTCTCGCTGGCTGCGTAGGTGCAGGACAGGCCGAGCGGGTAGAGGATCTTCTCGCCCGACACGCGGCTGGAGTAGAGGTCGATCCCGTCGGGGTACTCGCTGTGCTGGCACTGCACGGCGGCCGGGTCCCAGCCGGTCTGGATCCAGCCGATCGTGTGGGTGAGGAGGGCGACTGGGGTGCCGATCACCATCGCGAGGATGCCGAGGGTCTTCGCGGTCCGCAGTTCCATCCCGTCAGAGTAGGGCGGACGCTACCCACCACGCGCGTCCCGAAAGGGGATCGCTGGCCGTGCGTCTGAGAGGATCAGCGCATGTTGCCGGATGCCGAGCTCGCCGCAGCGATCGAGGCCGTCGGGGTGCGGCGGCGTCATCCGGTTTCGGAGTACGACTACCGGATCGATGACGTGCGGCTGGTCGCTGGTTTGCTCGACTTTCGGCTCTGCATGTGCTCATCCAACCCGGAGCCCGCTGCCCCGCCAAGGCTTCGCGTGGTTCGGGTCGACGTCGCCCCGGGCGGGCACTGCTGGGCGGCTAGCTGTTTTCTCGTGTCGCCCGGCCGGGGTGGAGGTGCTGCTAGTTCTCCGAGCTTGCAGAGAGGGTGGAAGTCGTTCCTGGTGGGCGGTAATTGCCGGCGAGGTGGATGAGGTTTCGGGCTGGCATCCAGCCGTGCTCGCGGGTCTCGGTGTGGTTGAGGGTCTCCACGAACAGCTCGAAGTCTCGGTCGCCCTTCGTGTCGTGAATCCAGGCCAGGACCTCCTCGACCGAGTCGGCGTCCGTGATCCGCTGCGGGTCATGGGTCACCGCCAGCTCGTCATCGGCGCCAATCCAGAAGCAGACCCAATAGGTCAGCGGTTCCTCGCGCTGCGCGTCAAAGAACGCTTCGTTCCATTCGGCTCGCATCAGCCCTCCCGTGTCCATCTTGAAGATAGCTCTACCAGCGCCGCGGCGTCCGTTGAGGGGTCGTCAACCGGTCGCCCGCGAGTTGCGTACGCCGCTGTCGGTCCTCGCAGTCGCCTGCACACCTTTTCGCGTCACCGCGGCACTCGTGCAGACGACCGTGAGCATTTAGATGTTCAAGGTCCCCTGCACATGCGACGCGGGCGCCACTGAACCGTTCCGTAAGAGGATCGAGTACGACGTCGTGGACCTCACCACCAACCCCGCCGCGCTCGAGTACGTCATGGAGGAGCTGGGCTACTCCGCCGCCCCGTCGTCGTCGCCAGCGATCAGGACCACTGGTCGGGATTCCGCCCCGACCTCATCGACAAGCACGCCGCGTGAGCGGCGAGATCCCGAGCGATGAGTTCCGGGCCGGCTACCTCGCCGGATTCGCGGACCGGCAGGCCGAGGTGGACCGGCTGGAGAACGACGCCGACCGGCTCTACCGCGCCGCCTACGGCGACGAACGCCGCATACCCGGGCAGCACGTCACCCGCGCCGAGCTCGAACAGCGCAGAGCGCTGTCCGAGCCGCCTGTCGAAATAACCCGGCGCGAAGCGCTCGCATCCTGGGGGATCGAGCTACCCGCCGAGGACCCAACAGACACCCCCGCGGCCGAGCCCGCGACCGAGAGCCCGTCGACGTCGACGGGACCCACGAACCGCACGAGCAGGAGTCTCAATGAGTACGTCAAGGTGGCCTAGCGGTACTGTCCGCAGACCTTGACCGGAGTCGGTCTGGTCAGACTTCTGGGGTATCGCGTTGAGTGTGTCGCTGGGCCAGATCCGTTGCGAGTTGGCGTACTCGTTCGCGGGCTTCGTCGGGGCTGGTGATCTCGATGTGGTCTCCGAACTGAAGCAGCTGGCGCACGGACTCTAGCTCCGGGTAGCGGACGATGACAGTGCGCCAGCCGTCGTCTGCAGGAGAAACCGTATGGATGCGGGCACCGATGATGCGGCGCGCGAGGTCGAGCCGGTTCTCGCGGAGGCGAAACGTGACACTCACTCGTCCTGGTGACTCGGTGCGGTCTCTCAACCCGGCCCAGACCGTTCGGAGCGTCTCGCCGTCGCGCAGTGCCGCGGGCGCGTCGAGCACCTCGTAGCTCGTGATCCGCTCGAGGGAGAACAGCCGACTGTCGGCGTCGACGTCGGCGACGAGGTACCAGCGGCCTGACTTCACGGCGAGTCCGTAGGGGTCGGCTTCGCGCCATGACGGCAGTGTCTCGGCGTTGCGCCGATAGTGGAGCCGGATCCGGCGTCGCGAGCGGAGTGCCTCCGCGAGCTCAGCGACATCGACGGTCGCTTTCGGTTCGACGAACCACGCAGAACTGTCGACGACGATCAGGTCGGCCAGTCGCGCAACGGTGCGCGCCGCGGGCATCGCGGCCACGCGGGCATCGATCTTGCGCACGGCTGCCGCGTGGACAGTAGTCAGTCCCAGTTTCTCGAGCAGCTGCGCGTCCAAGCCGACGACCGACAGTGCTTCCAACTCGCTCGGGTCCAGATGAGAGGCGTTCAATCGCGCCGTGGAGAGCAAGAGGATCCCGCCGTTGCGTCCCCGCTCGGCGTACACCGGAACTCCTGCCGCCGACAGCGCCTCGACATCTCGCAGAATCGTTCGCCGAGAGACCTCGAGCCGTTCAGCGAGCTCTCTCGTGGTGAGCCGCTGACGGGTTTGCAGGAGTAGCAACATCTGCAGTAACCGCGAGGCCTTCATGACAGGCCATCGTCGCAGAAAGATGACAGGTCCTGTCGTCATTACCTGATCGGCTGGTCTCGTACTGATGACGACCACCGACTAGAGGAGTTCTCCATGCCCACACCGAATCTGTTCCTGCTCTACGTCAGCGATGCAGAGGCAGCGACCGCTTTCTACAGCGACCTGTTCGAGATTGCGCCCACCATGACCACCCCGCGCTACGTCGCCTTTGCCATCGCCCCCGGCGTCCTGCTCGCACTCTGGACCGGTCGCAACGAGCACGCGGTCCCGAGCACCCCCCGCACGAGTGAACTCGGTCTGATGGTCCCCGGCACCGCGGCCGCCGTGGATGAAACCTTCGTCGCCTGGACAGCGAAGGGTGTTCACGTCGTCGAGGAGCCGCACGAGGACGTCTTCGGCCGCACATTCGTGGTCGCGGATCCCGACGGCAACCTCATCCGCGTCTCTCCGGTCGACTGAACCGACCACCTTCCCACCTGCTCCACCACGCGGAGGGACGGCTACGCCTCGTGACCGGCCCTCTCCTGGTCGCGTAGCTGATCTACGCAGCGCGGGTCGGAGGTGCGTGGGTGAATGTGCGGTTGTCGCGCAATAGGGCCCAGAGCACGCTGACGCGTCGTCGGGAGAGGGCGAGGAGTGCTTGCGTGTGCTTGTACCCTTCGCCGCGTTTCTTGAGGTAGAAGTCGCGATTCGGTCCCTCGCGGATGATCGAGGTCTGTGCTGAGAGGTAGAGCGAGCGGCGCAGATGTCGGTTGTATCGCTTCGGTCGGTGCATGTTCCCGGTTCGACGTCCGGAGTCACGTGGAACGGGGATCAGCCCGGCCGCGGCAGCAAGGTGGCCGTCGTCGGCATAGTTGTCGAGTGGCCCGGCTGCGTCGCCTCGTGTGGGGATGGTGCAGTGGAACTGCGGACGCCGCGCGTGAAGCGGCCAGTCTCTTCGGTATCGGCTTCGCTACGGGTGTTCTTCAAGTCGACTCGTGTGGGGGAGTCGCCCTTGCCTCCTCGCGTACCCAGAGGGTGCGGAGGATCGCAACGACGTCTTCGAGCGAGACGCCCGCTTCTTCGCTGACCTCGGCGAGAGCGCGGATGCGTTCGATGACCGCTTGCGGCGCCTTGGATGCTCCTGGGGCGACGCGGGTGCCGGCTGCGGTGCGGGTGACGACGAGCCCGTCTTGCTCGAGCGTGCGGTAGGCCTTGGCCGCGGTGGCTTGGGCGATGGCGAAGTCGCGGGCGGTCTGACGCACGGTGGGGAGGCGTTCTCCGTCTCCGAGCCGGCCGGAGCGGATCGCTCCTCGGTACAGCTCCGCGATCTCTTCTGCGGAGCTCGGGCCGGGCGTCGTCATCGCGTCGCACCCATCGTCTCCGAGGCGGCCGCGGGAGCGGGCCGCCGCGCTCCGCGAAGGGCGTCGACAGCGATCCGGAGCGCGAGCGCGACTCCCGCGCCCTGCACCACGTACCCGGTCAAGTTCATCCGCCCCGCGATGGCGCTGTAGCCACCGGTGATGTTCAGCTTCGTGATGGAGGTGTCCTCGGACACCCACTGCTCGTCGAGGCCGACTGCGGACATGCCGGACGTGCCGACGTGCATCAGCACGGCACCGAGCGTCGTGATGAGTCCCGCGAGAAGAATGAGGACGAGCAGGCGTGCGGTTGATTCCCGGTCCGCTGTGACGCTCGGCGCGGTGGAGCGTCCGGCTAGCGGACGGTTCGCCTCCGCTCGCAGCGAGACGACAAGCACGACGCCTGCAACGACCAGGGCGAGGAGCGTCGCGAGGTGATTCGGCCAGCCGGCGCCGGGAACGTAGCCGAGTCCGTTGAAACTCATGTAGATGGGCAGGCTCGTGTAGTCGGGCACCTGCCCGAAGAACGGCCCGCTTCGCGGTGCCGACACGGCGATCGAGATCTGCCAGAGAGCGACGACCACGATCACGGCAGCGACGATCCCCGCGATCCAAAGAAGGGGCTGGGGGGTAAAGGCGCGCCAGGATCGCCGAGGAGCGATGGCACGTTCATTAGGCGCCGGCAGGGGCGTGCGTCGCAGAGCGAAGCCGGCGATCGCGACGACCAGCGTTGCGACGAGCAGGGGTAGCGGGCGCCGCAACCAGCCGTCATAGCCCGATGAGTCCCAGGTGGAGGCGGTGATTCCGCTCGTCACGGACGCCACGACGATCATGAGGACCGACCCCGCCGTTGCCGCCCACAGGAGCGTGGAGCGGCGGCGCCTGATCTGCGGAAGCGAGACGAGACGACGAGGGACGAGCCAGGACAGAGCGAAGAGCGCTAGCCCGAAAGTCAGGGCCATCTCCAGTGGCAGCACACCAACAAGGTTGAGCAGGAACGTCACCAGCATGTCGGCCTCCATCGATAGGCCCGGGGCGGTCCTGCCACCGGTTGTGCCGCGAAACTAGCACAATCTTGTACTGCCTACCCAGTTCAACATGCGCTACTCCGGAAGTGGTGCACTACTCATTCCGCGTGACGAGCCACCGTCGATCCTGTTCCGCAGGGGATCGCTGGCCAGGCGTCCGGTACGGGGTCGCTGAGCAGGAACTTCTCGAGTCCCGCGGTGCCGATGATCGGTGCCGTGTGGCGGTACCGTCGTTGCCCCTTTCGTAGAGGACCTCTGTGATCACCGTCAGCAGGTCAGGGTGAACCTGACGAGCTGGAGACCAACGCTCGTCGCAGTGATGGCAGCGAACGCGATGAGCGACGCCGCCGGACGAGACGGCACTCTGCGTCTCTTGGACAGCATGAGGATGCTGGATGCGCCGAGCGCCCAGGCAGGTGTGCTGAGTGCGGCGATGAGGAGCAGGACGGGTCCGCCTGTCGGAGGCGGTCCAGGGTCATCCATCTCCGCGAAGCCCATCAGCCCGGCGATGAGGATCGCTAGTCCCGAGAACGTCACGATTCCGAGGATCGCTGTGAGGAGGAGGGCGTAGGCGAGCGCGGTCGATGTGAGCGCACGCGCGGTCTTCGCCGCCGCATAGACGGATCCTCCGATAACGACCAGGGCGCCGAGGTACCAGGCTGCTGCGCTCAGCGGGATCTCGCGCGGCCGGCAGTCCGTCATGGCTGGTGAGGCGAGGGTCAGCAAGCTCGCGCCGGCCTGAACGAGAAGCGCGGCGACAACGGTGAGAACAATCGCCGTCGCACCGGCGATCCGCCTCGCGCGCAACCGTGCATCGTTCTGCTGGTCGGTCATGGGCTCGAGGGTAGCTACCCCAGTCGGATAAAGAGGTCTAGTGGAGGCGGCCGCCCTCCATGGGACCGTCAACCATGCGTCCGGTAGGGGATCGTCCAGCGAGACGGATCCAGGCGAGCACCGTGCCCTCGGCGTATGGCCGAGTGCGAAGAGGAGTCTCGTCCACTCACTCCTCGTCAGGTGTCGGAGGGAAGGGGGCCGATGGTTCCATGACGCAGATCCCCGTAGTATGCCGGCGGTTGCCTCGTCTCGAAATCCCGTCCGACCACGGGCGACACCAGGATCACGTGATCGAGGAACTCTTCCTCCCACACGAGGCAGTTGCGGTAGATGTGCCCCCGGACAGGCCCCTCGACGTCGCGTGCAGGCAGCTCCATCGCATCGACGGGAAGGAACAGTGCATTCGTCGACGTCACCGTGATCGTGTGAGCGACGCCCGGCTGCTCTGCTTCAGCCTTGTCGAGCATCAGGTCAACGAGTTGTCGAACGTCGTTTGTCACCTGTCTTCCTTCCGTCGCCTGTCGGTGGATCGTCTGCCGCGCTACTTCAAGGAGCCGCTGGCGAACTCTCGGAGCGCGGCGTCGTAGCGATCTGGGTCTCGGTGATCGTTATTTGTGACGATCAGTGTCGAGCCTGAGACGGCGCGGGTGTATTCGCCGCGGCAGGGGAGGGTGACCACCTTCATCAGGCCGGCCTCCCAGGCGGAGACGAGTGCGCGGACGGAGCGCCGTTCGGGAGTCGCGTCGAGTGGAACGTCATGCGTGTTCGGCTGTGCGGAGCGCTGCTCGGCCTGCCAGGTGAGGAAGGGAGTTCCGAGGGAGTCGTCGCCGAAGCGGTCGTGCCAGCTCGGGCCGAGAACGAGCCCGAGGAGATGTGCGCGCTCGGGTGACCCGTCGGCGGTGTTCGGGAGCTGTTGAAGAAGCGGGCCGGTCTCGATGGCAAGGTGGTCGAGGCATTCCTGCCACAGCTGGGGCCAGGTGCGCTCCCATTCCGCGTCGACGTTCGCTGCCCCGAGCTTTGCGGGCGGCTGCTCGAGCGGCGGCGGGCCGTCGGCTGCTGGGGTGAGTCCCCACGCCTCTCGAACCCAGAGGAGCTCGAGGAGCGCCAGCGGATTGTCCTCGACCGTGATCATCATCTGCGACGGCCAAAAGCCGTCGGAAGTAGGACTGGATGCGCGCATGCGATGAACTCCCCCCAGAGTTGTGAGTTCCGAGCGTGTCAGAGGAATAGCCGGAAGGCCAGAGATCGCCGGTGACCGGTAGTCCGTCCCGTAAGGGGGTTGATCTGCGGGACGCTTTCAGCGGACCGCTCGGAGGGGCTTGGCGTCGTCGTCGCGTGCTGGTGATGCCGCCAGGGTCGACCGCAGGTCTTCTCGTGCTCGTTGGTAGCGGGTGCGTGCGGTGGACGCGGGGACGCCGAGGAGGTGTCCTGCTTCGGTGATGGAGAAGCCGTCCCAGTGAATGAGGCGGACGAGCTCGGCCTGTTCTGGCGCGAGCCTGCCGATCGCATCGCGCACGTCGACTCCTTCGTCGGCTGGGCGTCCTTCGGTGGGAGCGGTCGCCAGGACGCCGCGAAGCCGGCCAGAGAGGTCGGCTCGCCTGTTCTCGGCGCGGTTGCTGTTCGAGAGGACGTTCCGGGCGATGCCGAACAGCCACATCCGCGACTCCTCCGCGGTGCGGGGGAGGGCGCCCACCCGGCGCCATGCGGTGAGCATGACGTCCGCGAGCGCGTCCGCGGCGTCCTCGAGAGGGAGGCGGCGTTGCAGGTACTTGAGAAGGTCAGGCGAGGTGAGGCGCAGAGCCTCGCTGAGTCGTTCTGCCTCGTCGGACTTCTGGCGGGTCACCAGGTCGCTCCGGGGCAGTGGGCCTCGCCGGCGATGCTGAGGTTCGCGGCGTTGACGTCGACGTTCTGCGCAGCGAGTTCGGCGTCGAGAGCGTTGCTGATGATGCGCCCGACGGCGGTCGAATACTCCCGGTCGGCGTTGTAGAACTCGGTGCCGTAGCCGGCCGGCGTGCGGGATCCGTCAGCGTTGATGAAGGATCGGTCCTCGGTACGCAGCTGCGCGATGGTCTCCTCGAGTGCCCCGTCGCTGAGGAGAGCGTCTATGTCGGTCGTCTGGTAGAAGTTCTCGACCACGGCGACGGCCGCCGGATCGGTTCCTTGAACGTCTCCCATGCGCTCCTCACACTGAACACCGCTGGGCAACGAATAGGCGATCGAGGCATCCGGCGTCTCCGCCCACGGCGACCACGCGCCCGTCGCCGCGGCGGCCGCGGTCGCCATACCGCCGAGCAGTACCAGCGACGCCACTCCGGCGACCGCAGGACGCGCCCAGCGGTGACGGTTGACGCGGGCCTCTGCCGCCGCGAGCTGCTGCAGCTCGGCCAGCTCGACAGCGACGTCGGCCGTCACTGTCGACGTGCGGGGGCTGGACTCATCCAGCAGGACGTCCAGGGGGTCTCGGTCAGGGGCGGCAGTCATGACGGGCTCCTTCGAAAGCGGGTTCATCCTGTACATGTCCACCCGACCCGCAAACGTCTGCCGCAGCACGAAATCGGCTCGCCGCCCTCGTCGCGGCGCCGGCGACCACGGCGGCGACCACGCCGGACGTCAGGTCGCGAGGGACGCGGCGAGCTCGGCGGGCGCTCCGGCGGAGCGGGGCTGCCACGACTCGAAGACGCCGTAAGCGATGATCCGCTCCGCGGTCGACAGCAGCGGATTACAGCTCGTCATCGTGATCAAACGATCCGTCGGAACGACGTCGCTCGCCCAGGGGACGGGATCGATGACCTGCACCTCCGAGGGCTGCACGTACTCGAGGTTCCGGAACCGGTACGTGTACCAGCCATCGGCGGTCTCGATGTAGATCGCATCACCCAATTGCAGCTCATCGATGAGGTGCATCCCTCCGCCGGCAGCGGAGCGGTGCGCGGCGATCGCGAAGTTCCCCACCTCGCCGGGCATCTGCGTTCCCGGGTAGTGGCCGATGCTGCCCACGTCGAGCACGTTCTCCGCGTCGACGCCCTCAGCGATTGTGCGCACCCACCCCTCGCCGTACCGGGGGATATAGAGGTTGCCGAACGTTGTGTCCAGAGCCGCGACTGGCGCGATCACTGGGTCACCGGGGACGGAAGGCTCGGCGATCGGCTGGGATGGTGCCTCAGCGGGCGGCGCGTCCTCGCCCCAGCTCTGGCGCAGCTCGGCCGCTTGATCTTCCTGCCGGCCCGCGATCACCGCATCGTTCCACCACAGCTGCCAGGCGAGGAACAGCAGAACGAGCACCCCTGCGGTCATCAGCAGCTCGCCTAGGACGCCGAAGAAGGACAGGCGACGACGAGCCGAACGACGTCGGCGCCGCGACACGTCCACGGATGACGAAGCGGTCATGCGCAGGAGTCTAGGTGTGCCGCTCTCACCCGCATCGGCAGGATCGGCGCAGCGCACGGGGAGAGCAGAGCGAGCGCGCCCGCGAGGAACGCGGTGCCGAGCGCGGGGAACACCTCCTCACCCTAGTTTCCGGAAGAGGCGCGCCCCGGGCCGTGACTTCCTAGGCTGACCCTGTGACCTGGACTAGTCGACCGCGCAGCATCGCACGGGTGACCGCTCGAACCCTCGCCATCACGGCCATCGCTGCCGCGGGCGCGGCCTCGCTGAGCGGGTGCTTCACCACCGCCGAGCGGCCGCCGCTCACTTTCGCGGACCTCGACCGGGCGGCGACCGACGCCGATACGTTCCCGACGCTGCCCCCGCGGGCCTCCTGGTCCGAGATGGACGAGACCAGCTCCCGGCTCGTCGGCCGAGTCGGAGACCGATCGCTGTTCCTGGCGCGCACGAGCGATCCGGAGACGACGTGCCTGACGAGCTTCGCTGACGAGGACACATGGGGCCAGAGCTGCGGGGCCGGCGGGTTCGACAGCGCGATCGGCCGCGACACGGTCCACGTCGTCCCGGACGGCGGGGGAGTCGAAGAGACGTGGACGCCGCTCAGCGAGAACGTCTACGTCGACAGCCCTGGTGTGCGGTGACGACGATCGAAGAGCTTCGACTGGCGCTCGTTCCCGTGTTCGAGGCGATGCTGCACGAGGACGAACGCTCGTCACCTCGGCTGCACTTCGTGCGGCTCGCAGAGTGGCCGGACGGTTCTCCTCTGAGTCCTGCAGATCGCCTCGAGGACGGCAGCGTCGTCGCGCAGTGGGTAGTCCTCGGGGAGACGGGCTCATCGCGAGAGCTTCAGAGCGGCGTCTCCGTGTTCGTCCTCGCTCTGGCCGTGCAGAGCGATCTTCAAGACTTCATCGCGGAGAGCGTCTTCGGGTGGGGACAGCTCAGGGGTACTTAAACGCTCCTGCCACCTTCTGGCACCGGGCGCCTCCGCCGGCAGAGGCGAGCGGCAGGCCACATCGATGAACTATCGAGACCTGGCCGCCTCCTCGATGAACCACTGTCGTCGTACGGTCTGGTCATGGGTGCATTGGTTCGGCGTCGCGTTCGGTGGTGGTGGCTCGCGATCGCGTTGGTTGCTCTCGTCGCTGTGGTCCTTCTCGCCGGTGACCGTTCGGGTAGCTGCGCGGAGTACGTGAACTCGCCAGGCGTGTGCACCAGCGTCAACGAGGATCCCCGTACCTGGGTACTCGTCGGGATCGGCAGCCTGATCGTCCTCGGCGCACTGTATGGAGCGTTTCGGCGCCGGTAGTCGAGCCCTGCAACCGATCATGGCCGCCCGCGAAAGGATCGTGAGCGGGCGATCGGCTCGGTGGCTGAAAGCCTTGAACTCGCGTGCAGCCCACGGTTCTGGACTGCCGCGACGATCAGCCGGACATCGAGCGGCGTCCATACACTGAGGACTTGTGACTGCTGATCGAATCCAGCTCGTGCGCGACGACAAGCTCGCTATCGTCCCCGCCTCCGCCGTCGCGGTGCAGCCGTCAGCGGGCTGCTGATGGCCGGCGGGGCGAGCAGTGCGCTCGCCTGCAACGCTCTCGGCGCGGTGATCCATGACGTCCGATCAGCGATCTGACCACGACGCGTCTCTCGAGCGCGAGCCCGACACGGCTCAGGCTCGCACCGATGCGAACTTCCGCCCGGCCGACCACTTCGACTCCGACGGGTCGATCACGCAGCCGACCCTCGGCTTCACCGGCTGGGTCCGCTGGATGTGGCGCCAGCTCACCAGCATGCGCACCGCGCTGTTCCTGCTGCTGCTGCTCGCGATCGCGGCGGTGCCGGGCTCGCTCGTGCCGCAGCGCTCCTCCGACCCCAACGGCGTCACCCAGTACTTCATCGACAACCCGGACCTCGCGCCGCTGCTCGACAAGGTCCAGGCCTTCGACACCTACACCTCGGCGTGGTTCTCGAGCATCTACCTGCTGCTGTTCGTCTCGCTGATCGGCTGCATCATCCCGCGAACGAAGCACCACTTCCAGGCGATGCGCTCGCGGCCGCCGAAGACGCCGGCCCGTCTGCAACGCCTCGCCGGCTACACCGTCCGAGAAGTTGAGGGCGCCACTGCGGAGGAGGCGATCGAGGGCGCCCACGCGATGCTGCGCCGCGCCGGCTACCGCATCGAGCGGTACAACGACCCTCGCGGCCGCTGGTCGAGCGTGTCCGCTGAGCGCGGCTACCTCCGCGAGACCGGCAACCTTGTCTTCCACTCCGCCCTGGTCGGCATCCTCGTCTCCGTGGGTATCGGCGGCGGATTCGGCTACAGCGGGCAGCGCGTGCTGGTCGAGGGCGGCCAGGGGTTCGCGAACAACCTCGCAGCCTACGACTCGTTCAACCCGGGGCGCTTCTTCGACAGCAGCCAGCTCGACCCGTACCAGCTGAACCTCGACAGCCTTGCCGTCGAGTACGTGACCGAGCCGGGCGAGGCGTTCGGGCAGCCGATCGACTACACCGCGACCGTCACCACCACCCAGCGCGGAGGCAGCAGCGAAGAACGCACCGTCAAGGTCAACGAGCCGCTGGCGATCGGAGGCACGAATGTCTACCTCCTCGGCAACGGCTACGCCCCGACCATCACGGTCCGCGACCCCTCCGGCACGGCGATCTTCACCGACTCGGTGCCCTTCCTCCCGACCAACGCGAACCTCACCTCGGTCGGAGTGGTGAAGGTGACGGACGGCCTTGCTGAGCAGATCGGCATGACCGGCTTCTTCTACCCCACCCAGGACCAGCTCGCGACAGGAGCATCGACGTCCGTCTTCCCGGACCTTCAGTACCCCGTGCTCTCGCTCAACGTGTTCTCGGGCGACCTGGGATTGAACGGCGGAGTGCCGACCTCGGTCTACGAGCTCGCCGTCGACTCTCTGACTCGACTGACCGGCGGCGACACCGGAGTAGCACCATTGACGCTGAAGCCGGGCGAGACCACGAACCTGCCCGACGGATTGGGTACCGTCACCTTCGAGAACGTCGGAGCCGACCCGGACGTCATCGGCACCGATAGCGTCCGCCGCTTCGCGTCCTTCGACATCCACCACGACGCCACCCAGGGCTGGGTGTTGCTCTTCGCGATACTCGTCCTCGCCGGGCTTCTCACGTCACTATTCGTGCCGCGCCGACGAGTCTGGATCAAGGCCACCCCGGCCGAGGACGGCTCGCTGCGCCTCGAGTACGCCGGACTCGCCCGAGGCGAAGATCCACAACTCGTGCGAACGGTTCGAACGGTCGCCGACCGACACGCGCCACTCGACTAGAGCGGGCTGCTCGCTGCCCTAAATCCCAACGACCTCGGGGCGTCTACCCATCGGGCGGTCCTGAGGAAGATGTAGTGCTCACCGTCAGGGCTGTTTTCACGCCTCGGATCTTTGTCCGTTCCGACGTCGTTTGGGCGCCATGGCGCCGGTGTCAGGTCGCTGGCGTGCATCCCGTATAGGGATCGCCCTCCGGGCGGCGGCCCTAGCGAGGATCGAGGCCCTGGAACGTGTTGGGGAAGTTGTCGAGCCAGCGCCATCGGTCGATCGGCCACGTGATCGCGACGGCTCGGCCGGTCACATTATCGATCGGCACGAAGCCCTTGGAGGGCGTGCCCTGTTGGAGGCGGGAGTCGGCGGAGTTCTCCCGGTTGTCGCCCATCACCCAGAGCCCATCGGCAGGCACGGTGACATCGAACGGGATACTCGACGCGGCCGGGGCGTTCTCGCCGTCCTTGATGTACGAGGCCTCATCGAGGGGCTGCCCGTTCACGGTCATCTGCCCCAACGGCGTGCAGCAGACGACGTGATCGCCAGGAAGCCCGATCAGCCGCTTGATGAGGTGATCGTTGGTCTCCTCGGGCGCCAGTCCCACCGCCTGCAGCGTGTTCTCGAACAGCCCGGCGATGGACGTGTCCTCGGTCTGCGGGACGGGCTGAAGCCATCCGCCCGGGTCCTTGAACACGATGACGTCTCCGCGGGAGAGGGGCACGACGTCGGGGACGAGTTCGTTGACGATGATGCGGTCGTCCTGCACCAGCGTGTTGTTCATCGAAGACGACGGGATGTAGAACGACCGCACGAGGAACGTCTTCACCAGGCTGGACACCAGAACCGCTACCAGGACGATGACCACCACGTCTCGCAAGAACAGCAGCGCCCCGTGCCGCCGCCGCTGCGGCCGTCGGCCGGTCAGGGGCACGGACTCGGCCGGCGTCGTCATGCTGAGAAGGCTACGTCCGCCGGTCCTGCTTGAAAGACCACCGAGGTGTGACCGGTACCGATCTGCCGGTGTCGATAAGAGCGAACTGACGCTGAGCCCATGCGCCCGCGGACGCGACGTTGGCACAAAATTTTCGAGCGTCCGCGTTTTCGAGGCCGCCGCGACATGTGCTGTGTAGAGGCGAAATTGGAGGGCCTGCGTTGAATCACTTCACCACTGTCGAACTGGACAGCACCAACCCGTACCCGAGCCTGCCGCCCCAGTGGGGCGAGGAGGCAGTCAAGATCATGCTCGACGCCGAACCCACTCGCGCGGTCCGTCGCAGACGGCGGCTGTGGACGGCATCTGCGCTGGCCGGGCTGGTACTGACGGGCGGGGCCGGCGTCGCAGTCGCCGCTCCACTACTGAATCGTCCGGTGCTTATGGGCGAGGTGATGCCGTACGTCGTGACCGTCGACGGCGAGTCGTGCTCTGCGACGATCCAGGTGCAGCCCGAGGACCCCGCGAACCGGGCGCTCAACACCCCTGAAGGGATGGCCGCGGCCGAACAGGCGCTACGCGGGCTTGATCTGGCCAATCTCGATATCGGATCGGCGCCGGAGTTCATGTTCCCGCCGAACACTCCCAAGCCTGCTGTTCAGCAACGCTGGAGCGGGATCTCATCCGTGGCGTTGCAGCTTGTGATTCAGCAGCTCAAGGACCAGGGCTTCACCGAAGAGGTGTCGATGGCTTCATCGATCGACTGTGGAAGCGAATGATGCGGACCGCTGACGAGCGAGCACGCATCCTTCGCACCGCGATCGAGGACAACGCCGCGGACCTGCTCGCGTACCTGCTCCGGCGTACCTCGAATCACGAGGACGCCGCCGACCTGCTCGCAGAAACCGCGGAGACGGCATGGAAGCGCATCGCGATCATGCCCACCGACCCTGTCCGCGGCCGCATGTGGCTCTTCGTCACTGCCCGCCACAAGCTCGCAAACCATCAGCGGAAAAAAGTCGGGCAGGACCGCCTGACGACGGCCCTCGCGGACGACCTCCGCCAGAACGGTCAACAGCTCCCGATGCCATCCGATGACCAGATTGACGTGCAGAGGGCCGTGCGCTCGTTGCCAGCGAAACTCAGAGAAGTCATCGAACTCGTTCACTGGGATGGATTCACTGTGACCGAAGCGGCGCGAGTTCTCCGCCTGCCGACGTCCACCGCCCGCACCCGCTACGCCGCCGCGATCGTGCTGCTGCGCCAGACGCTCTGTGACCACGACACCGAACAGCTACCGGATCTCGCCGCATCGAGATAGCTGAACCTGCCACCTGCTGGCCGCCCCACTCGGCGCAAGGAGTGCGCAGTGTCGTTCCGTGAAGGGATCGGTCATCGGACACGAGAGTTGATGGATTCGATAGGACGCCCCGCCGACGACCATCGGGCCGTTGGCGGAGCGCCGTCGGCCGCTTCTTGGTAAGGGCGTGATCACGCGCAGCGGGCGCCGGACTGCCGCTGGTTGTGGCGCGCTACCCGTTGATGCCGACCTGCCATTCGGCGTCGAGCTGGCCGAACTCTCCGTCGTAGCAGCGCTTCTCGTCTCCCGAGTCGATGTTGTCGGTGAGGTTCGAGTAGCTGATGATCGGTCCGGACTCGTCCACGCGGAAGAGTTTCAACCCGGCGTCTTCCATGCAGGCTCGATAACGGGCGAATCCGTCGCGGTACTCGCTCTCAGTCACGACACCGTCTGCGAGTGCCTCCGTGAGGGCGGCGGAGGGCTCGGGATCCTCGGCCGGCTTGATCCACGAGGCCCAGAAGGTGTACCGAGTCCGTCCGTCCGCGACCACCGTGATCGTGTGTTCTCCGTCGCCGAAGACCGGCAGGAACGCGCCGCCGTTCGTGGTGCTGCGGGTGTCGCCGTCGCAGTTGATTCCCGGCTTGGCTTCTCCGTCGACTTCCAGATCGAAGCGGCCGCGGTCGACGCAGACGAAGGCGGTCGCGATCTTTGCGGAGGGGTCCGGTGCCGGGCCGAGCTGCACTTCGGTCCGACCCTGCCCGTTGATGACAACGGGCGTTCCGTAGAACGTGGCGTCTCCTTCAGTGAGCGCCTGGGTGACCTCTGCGATGTTCACGGTCGAATCCGGTGCATCACTCTCGAGTGCTGCTGCCGACACGGCGCCGGAAAGGATCCCGGCTGCCACGAACGCGGTGACTGAGACGGCGAGAGTGCGCCGGCTGCGAGGAGCGCGCACCGGCGTGGCGGTGGGTGTTGCGACGAGCATCCGTCGCAGCTCGTGGTCGCGGTCCGACAGACCCGGTTCAGACTTCATGGGTGATTCCTTTCGCAGAGAGAGCGGTGGTGGTGTCGAGTTGCTCGCGCAATCGACTCTTCGCGCGGGAGAGGCGCGACTTGACGGTTCCGACCCGGACGCCCAGCACGTGGGCTGCCTCCTGGTCAGTGAGGTCTTCGAGCACGCAGAGCGTCACTACCTGGCGGTCGAGGAGGGAGAGGCCGCGCAGCGCGGAGGTAGCTTCGCCCTCGTCGGACATATCAGCGGGGTCCTCGTGTGGCTCGGGCGCGGGTAGTCGGCTCAGGGCCGCCTGGTACCGCTTGGACGCCCGGGCGAGGTTGTTCAGCGCGTAGGTGCAGGTGCGCAGCAGCCAGGGCAGCATCGAGCCGTCCACGAAGCGAATCGCCTCTCGCCGGAGCCACGCCTCGAAGAAGGAGACCGCCACAGCGTCATCCGCGTCGGTCCCACCTGGCGCCAGGGCGTGCGCGTGGCGGTAGAGACGTCCACGGTGACGGTCGAAGAGGATCCCGTAGGCATCACCGTCGCCCCCCACGGCTCGGGCCCAGACCTCTTCATCGCTTTGCTCACTCACACTAGGAAGTGTCCGCGACCGTGTAAAACGTTCCCTCGCCGCCGAAAGTTCCTCCGACACCTTCGCCTAGGGCTACGGATGCAGACGCAGCAACCGTCCCGTTGAGGGATCGTTCACCGGTCGCGCCGGCGCGGAAGCAACGTCGGTCCTGTCCCCGGTTGTTCACCGGGCGCTTCTAGTCTCGGCGCCATGTCGATCACGAAGACCGCCCCTCGGTTGAGTCGGAAGGGCGCGTCGATCCTCCTGAGCGTTCTCGCGGCGGCGGCGGGGGTCCTGTTGTTGATTCACGCGGCGGTGCAGGGGATCGGTGCTGCCACCTTCTGGGGCCCCTGCTGGTCTGACGGATACGAGAGCGCTGCGTGCAACTATCTGCAGTACGAGGCGCCGGCACCCGCATTCTTCTTACCGTTCTGGGTCTGGATCGCGGAGGTCCTGGTCGCTCTCGTTGTCGTCGTCGGAAGCATTGCCGCGGAGCGGCGCATCGTCACGGCCGGTCTTGCGCTCGTCGCGGTGCTGGCGTCGAGTCTGCTCTTCGACATGGTTTTCACGCCGATGATCAACGGTGGATACAGCTCGGCCGACGAGCCGCCAGGATTCGGGCTCATCGGCGCCGGCTTCCTCGCGGTCAGTGGGGTGCTGATGCTCCGCGTCGCGATTCCAACCCGACGATCCCTGATCTGACCGTAGGGCGCCGTGGGGGCTGACGCCTGATCGCGAAGGCTCAATAGTTTCGAACCGGGCGGCATGGATTTCCACTCGAGGCCCGTCGCGCGATGATGCGCCTCGCGCCTCGCGCCTCGCGCCTCGCGCCTCGCGCCTCGGGCCCCGGGTGTCAGGTATCAGGTCTCGGGTTGCGATCAAGCGATCGGCGTCCCGTATGGGGATCCTCTACCGAACGGTGCGGGGAGGACGCACGTTGCTCTTACTGGTCGAGCCGTCGAGCGAAGTGATGGGCGGTGATGTCCATCCGTTCGCGCAGGTAGAAGCGATGTGCCTCGAAGCGTTGCACGCCGGAGTCGAGCTCGATCGCGCTGCACCCCAGTTCCCGACCGCGCTCCGCCAGCGCGGTTAGGAGTGCCGCGCCGTGGCCGTGGGATCGCTCGGCGGCGGCGGTGGACAGGTCATCGATGTAGAGCTTCCTGATGGCGCTCGTGTTGACGACTACTCGCCAGCCGGCGACAGCCACGCAGCGATCGTCTTGCAGTAGAGCGGTGAAGCGGAGACCTTGGGGCGCGCCTTCTCGCAGTACCAGCTCGAGCAGTTCGTCAGTGAGATGGGGGCGCAGCTCGCGGAGGACGGGAAGGGCGGTCGCCCACCGCGCGTCGCCGGGCTTTAGATCAATGATCACGGCGAGGAGACTAGCGCTCGCGTCGTCCCGACGGAGCTGGTCTAGTGAGCGTCCGATAGGGGATCGGTCAGCGGGCCGGTGAGCCGGCGGATGCTGCTCTCGGCCGCGCTGTGCGCCTCGGCCGAGAACAGGGCGACATCGGCGGCCCCCGCCGGTCTATCGCGTGCGGCGTCAGCGAAGTCCCCACTTCTCAACCGCACCGCCACAGTAGAGCCACCCGCGCACTGCCCGAGCGTCAGTCGAGCTGGACGCTACTGCGCAGTTCGCTGCCGCTCCACGTCTCGAGCACCCACCGATCAGGTGCGGGCGGAGCGCCCGCTGCTTTCTGTGCTGCTTCTTGGGCCCGCTCCGCAGACTCGTAGACGCCGATGACGTCCGATGTCTCGGCCCAGAAGGCGCTCCGCAGAAGTAGGTAGTGCTCGCCGTCGATGTTGACCCTCACACCTCGGATCGTCGTCGCTCGAAGAACCGCGTGGTTGGTCTGGCATGAAGTAACAGCTTCGTGGCGCGCGTCTCAGCGGTGCAGCGCTACTTCACAGTGGACGGTCTCAGGATCCCGGCGTGGTGCTGAGTGTCGCGACCGGGTCCTGCGGTGAGGGATCTGTGAGGTGGACTGCCCACGCTTCGCCCTGGCTCTCGGACCAGAAAAGGTACATGTCGCATCGGGGGAGCCCGGGAGCGTCGAGGATCACCCTCGCGTTGGCGGGAACGACGTCCGAGTAGACCGTGGGGCGGGCGCCGGCTTGGGCGGCCGGCGCGCACTCTGAGATCAGCTCGGTCACGGAGTCTTGGTTCGACGCGGGAAAGTGCGTCATGAGCTCGGCCCGCGGGTCGTTGGCGGCAAGGTCCTGCACCAGCGTTGCGGCGTACTCGGTGTTGAGACCCTCTCGCGGGTAGTACGGGTCATCCGAGGTGCTGACGAAGGCGACGACGGCCGCCGCCGCGCCCAGAACGACCACTGCAGTTGCTCCCACGATGAGGACTCGAGTGAGTTTGGTGACCATGCGCTGATCCTGCCGTTCAGCTCTCCTCGCAGCAAACTCCCCGTGGTAGAGGCACAGATTGGTTACCCGATGGGCGTCCTGGGGTGCGATCCGTTGTGGGCCGTGTTCCCCTGCTTCCTTAGGCTCTGCTTGTGACTTCGCGGAATCTGCTGCTTCGTGACGCGTTTCCGTGGGAGCTGTTCCCTTGGTTCTCTCTCCTACTGCTGCTCGCTGTCGTCGCGGTCCCGGCGATCCGACTTCGCGATCGTGACCGGTGCCGTGACGCGCAGCTCGTCCTCAACGCCCGACGCGGTTCGGTGACCACCTCGGTGGTCATGGGCGTGATCGGCGCTTGCGCCTCGACTGGCCTCGGCGTGCTGATCATTGCGATGGGGATTCTCGAGGGGTGGGGATTCTTCCTCCTCGCGGCAGGAGCCCTCGTTCAGCCGGCCGTCGCTGTACGGCTCGTCCGAACACCCCTTCAGCCGGAGCCTCCTTCATCGAGGACGAGCGGCGGTGAGGACCGGCCATGAGCCGCCAGGTCAACGCGAAGGCGTCCGACACGATCGCGTCGCTCCTCGCCTTCACCGGTGTCATCGGCGCAGTCGTCACCGTCGTCCTCGCCGGGCTCGGCACGGTGACGAACTGGCTGATCTTCGTCAACTGCGCGGGCAACTACCGCAGCACGTTCCTCGAGGTGCACGACCCGCCCATCGACTGCCTCGCCGGGCCGGCGTGGCCGCTCGCCTGCTGGTTCGCACTCGTCGGAGTGGGCGCGCTCTTCACCTTCTGCACCCTCATCATTGGCGCCTACCGGCCTCGTTGGGCCGTCCCGGTCGGTGCCCTGCTCGCAGCAGTCACTGTGATGGGCGCCGTACTGACCGTGCCGACCGGCGCCTCATAGTTCGTCCCGGCGGGGGATGGCTGAGCGAGTCGCCGTGGTCGGGCGCATCAGTCGGCAGAGACGGGTTCTGTCCGACCGGTCCGGACGACGAGGAGCGCTGCTCCAGCAGCGAAAGTGAGCGCACTGCCCAGGAAACCTGCAGTGGCGGGCATGTTCGGGTGCCGGAGAGTCTGCGGGCCGACCTCGTCTCCGTCGACGTCGTAGGTGCAATCCACTCCGAGGGGCAAGATCGTCACCGATCCGGTGATACGGGTCGTTTCGTGGAACGGTCCGCCTGTTCCCGGGTACGGGCCGCTCTCGCACTGAACGGCTGGAGGCTCACGTCCATCGATGATCCACCCGGCACCGAGCGAGACCAGACCGCCGACGAGGGCCATCAGCATGACGGCGCCGCCGGCTGCGCTCCGAAGTGCTGACCTCATGCGCTCAGCCTACGAAGCAAGCCACGCCTTCCCGTGTTGTGCGGCTAGGTACCCGTATGGGGATCCCTCAGTGAGCTGCTGCGTCCCGGCCGACAGGGCGTCAGGCACGGAGCTCGCGACGCCAGACGACGGCATCCAAAGCGGCGATCACAGCGACTAACCAGCCGCCTGCCTGAGCGAACTCCCCGAAGAAGAGGAACGGACCAGTGCGTTGTGCGGTACTCACTGCTGTCTGATCGTCCTGTGCAGGCGCTGCGCTCGTCGCACGAAGAATACGACTCCTCCAATCGCGAGGGCGGCCCAGGCAAGCGACAGCCACCGCCCGAGGACGGCACTGGCGAGGAACGCGAGAGCCAGGAACGCGCAACAGCATGCGTAGACGACGCAGATCCAGACCTTCGGCAAGTAGTCGGTCATGGCCACACCCTAGCCAGACCCCAGTCGGCTGGTCCTCGCTATTGGCGCGTCCCGCATGGGGATCTCTCAGCGAATCGCTGTAATCCGTGCGACCGGACGTCAGAAACGACGTTCGCGGCGCCAGAGGATGGCACCCGATGCGGCGATCACAGCACCGGCTACGGCGATCAACCAGCCGACCGCCTGGCCCGTCGTCACGACGCCGATGCCGCAGAGTGTGATGAAGACGCCACCTCCGGTGATGAGTTGGACCTGGGTGAATATCACACCCACTGCTTACCAGAGCGCACGAGGTCGCGCTCGCTCTAGCGGGAGCCGGGCGAGGCGCTGTCCCGTAGGGGGATCGGTGACCAAGCGATCCACCGCCTCGGTGTGGCCACCTATGCGACGACCCCGACTCCGGAGCTGCGGCGCTCCATCAGGAGCGCGGTCTCATGCGCCGTCGCGACGCCGCTGTCGCCGCCGCACGAGAACGATTCCGGCATTCACGACGAACAACGTCAGGCAGGAAATTGCGCCACTCGCGCCGTTGAGGTCCGTCGTGAACTCGAGGACCGTGAACGCGATGGCAGCGGCGAGGTAAACGCACGCGGCGATGGTGAACACGCGAATCTGTACTGGGTCGTTTCGCCGCTCCCCGTCACTGCTCATGAATGAGACCTTCCCACACCTACTCGTTGGAGAGCGTGACGAGATCCCGAGCTCCGAGCCACGGGAACTGCGTACCGATAGGGGATCGCTGGGCGGTCAAGGCTGCGCCGACATGAGTCCGCTAGGCGCGGCGGCTACGGATGGTCGTCTCGGTTCACGGTTGTGGACGGGCTGCGGTTCGCGGTGCAGGCTGTGGCCATGACCGAGGACTCGCGCACGAGCTTGCTATATTCCGCTGAGGTCGCAGACCGCGCTCTTGCAAGCTTCACGACGGAGATGATCGCCTACACGGGCTTGGACACCGAGACGCTGCTGCTCAGTATGCAGCGGGACGTTCGCCGCAATGGTGTTCCAGATGATGTCGGGCTGTGGGACGACTGGGTTCGTCACCTCTGGGAGGCTTCCGGGTTCTCTCATGACTCAGCGGCGTGGGACCTGCGCGAGGACTTCTTCGAGACCACCGTCAGAGCGGAGGGGCGCGATTATCAGGTGCGCTCACGAGGCGGCAGGGATTCTGATTGGCCGGCCGATGCCACCGTTCTCTCATTTGAAGGGGGCCAACCCGAGGGTTTCTACTACGACGCGATCGTGAGGTGCCTACGCGCCTGGCTCGATCAGAATCCCGACAGTGAAGACAAGACAGTCCTGCTGGCGTTGACATCGAACTGGAACGCCTACTGACCTCCAGAGGGCGTCGATGACCCGGGAGTGCAGCCGTCGCGACCCGCGTTGCCCATCGCCAACGGATTCGTCGCATCTCGCAGACGTTTCATGTCGGTTCTCATCGTTCTAGCGGGTGTCCCGTATGGGGATCGTCCAGTGCTTCGGTTCCCACAGGGCACGGCCGGTCTGCCCGATAGACGGAGGATTCCGCTCTGGCCTGCGTCAGGAGGCGTCGCTGTCGCTGGTCGAGGTGTCGATCGAGTCGAGAGTGACAACCATGACCGGCTGCATCCAGCGCGTTTGAACGGCTCGAGCGTCGTCCACTGCGCTGCGGACGAGCGTGAAGTGGACAGACCCTGATGCGAAGTCGGCTTCGGGGTCGACAGAGATTGGCGACGACTGAAGCGACAGGACGGCTTGAACAGCACGGCCCGACGAGAGTCGAACCATTCGGGGGAGCAGCCCGTCGATCAGGAACAATCCTTGTGCGACCACCTGCTCCCGCCACGATACGTTGGCGGCCGGAAGGTTCGAGCGTAAGTGGATGCTGTTTACCCAACTTTCCACCCCCCAAGCATCGGACGGCGGTGCCGTCCGGAGGCGAGAGACGGCATAGGCCCGAAGTACAACCGAGTCACCTGAACGAGCGAACCCGCGTTCGATGAGCGGTCGGAGTGCGGGATCGTCGTCGACCGCCGTGACCGTCGACGGCACGCTCAATCGCATCTCGTCGTTCAACCAGCGCTCCACGGCTCAACTCTGGCATGCAGTGACGTTGCGCATCGTCCCGTAAGGGGATGGTCAGCCGGTCACTTGTAACGGCGTTCTTTCCATAGCGCTTAGGTTCACTTCTCCCAGGTAAACAGAAGCTCCCCGCCGCTCTGGATCGCGGCCGTGATGAGGAGGGTGAGTCCCGTTGCAACGAACACGGCTGGCACGAGCCAGGTCCAGCCAAGCGCTCGAGATCCTGAGCGCAACAGCCAGCAGCCCTGGGCGACGCAGCCGAGAGCGGCGATGCCGACGCAGACGACACCTGACCATCGAGCGAAGGCGGTCATCTGCGCGCCGAACGCCGCGCCGCCCCAGACGATCACCATGGCAACGACGGCTAGACCGACCGACGAGAGCCAGAGCACGAGCGCAGCGAACTCGAGCCAGTCACTCGGCGGCGGCTCCTGATCGGGGGGCTTTTGATCGAACTGTCCGCGATAGTGCTCGACCAGAGGGAGCAATTGCAAGACTTCCCGAGGAAGGTCGCGGCAGGGCAGAGCGAGGAAGTCGGGCAGATCGCGGTCGTGAAGGCCTGCCCCTGCCAGCAGGCGCGCGGCCCTGTCTCGTTCGAAGTCCGAGGTCTCGCCGTCTAGAGCGAGACCCCAGCGTCCTGCTTGGTCGGGGGCACTGAGCTCGCGGTACTTCGCGATCAGCGCCAGTCTGGCCATCGTGTCCGAGGGGGAGCGACGTACTTGCCCTCGCAAGAGATCGAGAGCGGCCGCTCGGCGACCCTCCTGCCACAGCAGGTCAGCGCGCTCGACCGTCGCCGCTTCGTCCATGCGCTCATCGTCGCATCTCGCTCTCGCTCGGCTAAACGAGATCCCGAGCCCACCGTCCCATATGGGGATGGCCATCTGACGGAGCTAGACCTCGGCTTGGAGTTCCGACTTCAGCTGTTGTCGAAGTCGCGCGTATCGGGTCCGGATCGTGGAGGGGTTTTTCTCGAGGATGCGTGCGGCTTCTTCGAGGGTGAAGCCTTCCCAGTGGACCAAGCCAATGATGTCGCGATCAACGGCGGGCAACCTCTCGATGAGGTGGTGGAGGTGCGCGCTGATGTCGTCCAGCTGGTCGTGGGCCGGGTTGTGAACGACAATCTGGTCTCGGAGGCGGTCAACGAGGCTGGTTCGGCGGCGATTCGAGCGGTGGTGAGTAGCGAGGACTCGGCGTGCGACCCCGTAGATCCAGAGCGTCCCTTCGTTGCCGGCGGGTACGTCTTTCGCGCGGCGCCAGACGGTGAGCATGGTCTCGCTGAGGAGGTCGGGGGCGTCATCCAGGGGAGCTCGGCGGGAGAAGTAGCGCAGTAGCGGTTCCGCCTGGGCGAGAAGCAGGAGCTCCACCCGTCTGGCGCGCTCGTCGTCGCCTCGCCGCGTCGAGGAGGCTTTCGATGACAGCTGGTCGTCCAGGGTCACCGCAGTTCTCCTTCGCAGTCGGATTCGGCTCCGCTCAGCATGTCCTCGGGCACCAGTTCGTCGGGGACTTCGGCCCAGATCACCGTGGTCAGAGCCGCCCCGAACGAGAACTTGTCGAGGTTGGCCTGCGTGAGGCCGGCGGCCTCTTCGCTGTTCCGTGGGATGTAGGGATGTGCGAGGGCTTCTTCGTAGACGCGCTGGCCGATCCCTGACCAGTCGTGCTCAGCGATGAAGTCCTTTACCGCTGCCGGGTCGCTCGTGCCGCCGATGCCGGCCTCGACCGCGTAGTGACAGCTGACCTGTCGACCCGAGTCGGTCGTGTAGTTGATCGGGACGATCGCGTCCGCATCGAATCCCACGGTGAAGACGACGGCCCCGGCTGTCGTCGCGGCGAGGACACCGATCACGGGGAGGATTAGAAGCGGGCGACGCCACCACGGACGCCGTGGTGTCGCGCTCTCCGCGGTGGCGGACACCAGGTCCTCAATAACAGTGCGAGACGCGAGCCCACCTATCGGACTACGTCCCGAGCGGGCCAGGAACTCATCGAATCCGTCGTCGTCCATCGTTTCCTCCTCGAGCAGACCTTGCTCTTCACTATGGACATGGCCGGTCGGGCGCGGAACGTCTCAGGAACGCCGTCCAAGTTCTAAATGGTTGGCTTCCGCCGCGCGGCCGACGTCCCGTATGGGGATGGTTCACCGGCACGCAGGGTTCTAGTTGTCCTTGACTCTGCGACCCGCGCCGCGCCCGTCTCCGCCGGCAATCCAGTCGTTGACCGCTCGAGCTACGTGAGTGTTGTGACTTGCGGCCCATGAGGGATCGTTGGATGCGGATGTGAAGGCGATCATCGGTGTGTGCCGGATGCGGCCGTGACGGTCGCGCCAGTGCAGGACCATCAAGCCGGCTTTTTGGCGCACTTGGATGGTCTGGTCGCGAGGGACGCGTCGGGACCACCAGACCCCGTGGACGGTGAGGTCGTTCTCTCGCAGGCTGACGCCGCTGAAAACAACCCACCGCGCAGCGAGCGATATGACGACCGCGAAGATGACGATGAATACCAGCTGCTCGTCCAGCGCGAGGCCGGGCTTCCATACTGTCGCTGCCGGCACGCAGATCAGAGCTGCGGGCAGGAGTATGCCGAAACGGAGCTGGATATTCGGGCGAAACCGCACGGCGCTGATTTTAGGGGCGCCCGCCCGTTCGTCGTTCCGTATAGGGATCGTTCAGTGGCCGGTGAGCGGGCAGGTACTGCTCTCGCCCGCGCTGTGCGTCGCGGCCCAGAGCAGGGCGGCGCCGGCGGCCCCCGCCGGTCTGTCACGTGCGGCGTCAGCGAAGTCCCCATCTCTCGACCGCACCGCCACAGGCCGCATGTCCACAGCGCGTGACGCTCCGGCTGCAGATTCCGCTAGCAGCTAGCGAACGCCGCGGGCACGCTCGTAGCACCGGTAGAGCACGATCGCGCCGACGGCTGACACGACGAGTCCGATAAAAAAGCCCACGAGCAGGACCGGGCTGAGTTGGCCCCCGGTCTGATCCAGGTCCGCACGAACGCCGGCCTGAAACCCCGCCACTGAGCAGATCAAGGCGATCACGACACCCGACGCGAGCAGGCTCACGCCCTTGAGCACTTCCACCATGACCACCCCCGGTCGTGAAGCTACCGCAGAGTGTTCCACCCCGCGACCGCCTCGTCCCGTATGAGGATCGTTCACCGAACGCTCCTCTGCGATTGCTGGAACCCGTTCCGGTCGTCAGTTACTGTCGAGTGGTGAACCGGGAAGTCCTGGCGCCGGTAGCCAGTCCGAAAATCTCGCTCGCAGGTCTTCCTGCTGTCGCTCGTCCTTGAGGAAGACGTCGACGCCTCCGTCGTAGGGGGCGAAGAGCCAGCTAGCGGTGGCGTCGGTGACGGCGACGTGCGCTTCCTCGTTCGAGACGGCGCGGAACAGTGGCTCGAGTTCTTCGGGTCGGTGTGGCCCGAAGCTGATCGTCAGAGCCGGTAGATCGTAGAGGTCCTCGTCGTGCACGGAGCTTCTCCAGTGGACGGCATCGGGAAGAAGAGCTTCGATCCACGGAGTCCGGGCGAGGTCGTCTTGATCCCATTCTTGCGCGATGACGAGTAGAGGGGCTGCAGAATCGCCCGCGACCTCGGTCAGCAAGGTGACGTAGCGATCGAGAACCGTCTGCATCTCCTCCGGGCTCTCGGGGTACTGCTTCGACTTCGGCAGGGTGTGAAATCTCCTCCAGCGGTCGGCCCCGGAGTCGAGCGCGCGCATGTGCCATCCGATCGGCGCCGCGTCATCGCCCCACTCGGCTCGCCAGCGTTTCTCGAAGGCCCTGATTTGTGAATTCACGCGGTGATCGTCGCACGATTCTGTCGGGGAGAGAGCTGGCGTACCGGCCGTCCCGTATGGGGATCACTCACCGGGCGCTGAGCCGGGTCGACCCGCCCGGGGCGACCCGGCTGCTCTGCCGCTCAGCTGTTGCGGGCGATGTAGGCATGGATCGCGGCGAGACGGTCCTGGTTCTTCGCCTTCAGTTCGTCCAGGGCGTCCTGGCTCGCGGCGATCAGTGGCGCCTGGTACGACGCCTCGAGGTCGCCCAGCGTCTGAGTCAGGCCCGTCGCGGTGTTGCAGCGCGCTTCGATGGTCGCGATGCGGATCTCCTCCGCTTTGTCTGCCAACGTTCCGCCCATTCTCGACGCGAGCTCGTTGGCCTCGACCGAGCTCCACTCGCCCGATCCGGTACGGGGCTCCAGTCCTTCCTCTCGCAGGCACTGCCACCACGCCTCGCGGGCTTGCTGCCAGGCCGGGTCAGCGGAGGCGGCGTTGTACGCCAGGGTCTGGATCTGCGGAACGAGCGACTCGGTGAGCTCCGCATTGTCGGGGGTGAAGCTCGCGATTTCGGGATCCGGTTGCATCGTGCATTCCTCGTAGGCCGCTTCCCATGCATCGCCTCCCGCCGCCCGGTCTGCTTCGAACGCGGCGTTGATGGCGGAGGGCGCCGCGCCGTATCCGTAGAGACGCGCCTGCGATTCGTTCCAGATCCCGTAGCTGCGATCGCCGATCCGCGATGCGGTGTCGTCCTCGACGGACGCCGCGGAGTAGGCGAAGCCCTTCTCGTTCATGCACTTCGCGAAGGCGATGTCGGTGGCGTGGTTTGCGAGAGCGAGCGTGGATGCGGGGCCGTAGAAGTCGTACTCGGTCAGCGGCAGGATGATCTCTCCGGACTCCGTGTCGAGGTAGGCGTGGGCGGACGGATCGGGGGTGAGCGCTGCGCTGCTGGCGCTCTGGGAGCAACCGGTCAGGGCGAGGGGAACGGCCGCGAGCAGCGCGACCACGGGGAATCGGTGGAGCCTCATGATTCTGACCTTTCGGAAGTCGGTGTTGACGAGGACGCGGCTGCGGGTTGGTCTCAGGTGCGTCGTGTCTCCAGTGAAGGCGCGGCTGCGCGTGGAGTCCTCAGCTGGACAGTCACGTCCTCTCGTCCGTTCGGACGAAAGATGCATCGGTCCGCGCTCGGCGACGAGGCGGCCCGTTAGCGTCGTGGCATGTCAGGTCTTCTCCGCCGGATCTCGCTGCGTGCGGTCGACGTCGCTGTCGCTGTCGCGTTCGTCGGCTTCTGGTGGTCCGCCGAAGCCGGCCGTCTCGTAGGGCCGGACGGACTGACGAGAGGCGCCGTCATCCTTCTCATCGCTCTGGTCATCGCCATCGGTGTCCGGCGACCGTGGATCGCGGCCGGCGCAGCTGCGGTCGTAGTGCCCGTTTCGCTTCTGCTGCTGAAGGACGAGTCGGGAACGCTGTGGCCCTCCGCGTTCGGAGTGGCCTACATCGCCGCGCGCACGGGAGCGCAGACGATGACGCGCGGCAGATGGCTGCTCTCCGTGGTACTCGTCGTCGCGGGGTGCGCACTTGCGCTGCCGACCGGTGGACCGGTTTTCGCCGCCGTGCTCGCTGGAGTCGTGGTGCTCGCGTGGGCCGGCGGTCACCTCTTCCGGGTCCGCCGGGAACGAGCGCGGCTGCTCGCGGAGCAGCGCGTTCTCACTCGGGGTCTCGAGGACGCCGGACGTGAGTTGAACCTCATCTCCGAGCGCGCTCGTATCGCGCGGGATGTGCACGACATCATGGCTCAGTCCCTCTCGATCGTCCTCGCGCAGGCCGATGGCGCTGCGCGACTGGTCCGGGCCGATCCCGGCCGGGCCCAGGCGTCCCTCGGAGTGATCTCTGACGTCGCGCGCTCGTCCCTCGTGGAAGTGCGGATGCTCATCGAGTCGATCGGACCCAGCCCCGTCACCCTCGACCAACCGACCCTCAGTGAGCTGCCGCACCTCATCGAGCGCTTCGACAGCGCTGGCCTGTCAGTCGGCTTCGCGGAGGACGGGGAACGGCTCACGCTCACCGAGGGGCAGCAGCTGGCCGTCTACCGGATCGTGCAGGAGGCGCTGACCAACGCGCTCCGCTACAGCGGCGACCACCCCAACGCCTTCGTCCGGCTGCTCTGGAACGGAACCGCGCTCCTGCTCGAAGTCACCTCCCACGGGCGACCAGGGCGAGAGCCCTCAGTCGGCTCCGGGATGGGAGTCGCCGGAATGAAGGAACGCGCCGAGCTCGCCGGCGGGTGGCTCACCGCCGAGGGCACGGACGGCGACGGCCCCTTCGTCGTCACCGCCTCCATCCCGGCACCGGATTCCGAGCGCGGCACGTGATCCGAGTCGCGGTAGCCGATGACCACCTCCTGTTCTGCTCAGGGCTGGAAATGCTGATCGACGCAGAAGCCGACCTCCACTTCGCTGGCGCCGCCTACGACGGAGCCGCCGCCATCGAGCTGGTGCTCGAGCAAAAGCCGGACGTCCTGCTGCTCGACGTGCGCATGCCCGTCCTCGACGGCATTTCTACAACGCGACGTCTCACGCAGCACCCCGACATCAGCACCCGCGTCATCATCCTCACCACCCACCAGCACGACAGCGCGATCGCGCAAGCTCTCTCCGCCGGCGCCGCCGGCTTCCTCGTGAAAGACGCTTCCACCGAACTGCTCCTCGGAACAATCCGCGCAGTAGCCGCCGGCCGGACCGTCGTCGCCGGCACCGCCGAGCACCTGCCGGTGCGCGACTACCTGCCCTCGGCGTCGACTACGACGTCCGAAGTTCTCAACGCGCTCTCGGTGAAGGAAAAGGAGATCTTCGCGTCCGCTGCGGAGGGGCGGAGCATCGCCGAGATTGCAGCCGCTGCGCACCTCAGTGAATCCACGATCAAGAGCCACATCTCCAGCATCTTGAGCAAGCTCGAACTCGCCTCGCGTCTGCAGCTCGTCGCCTTCGCCCACCGGCACGGTCTCGTGTAGCCGGCCTGCGACACCATTTGATCGCCTACGGCGTTCAGCACCGCGTCCCGTATGGGGATCGTTCTGCGGATCACCAAGTCGCCGGGCCGACCTCCGCCGGGTGCCGTGGTTCAGCGAGAGAGCCCTCCCGCTGTCAGCTTGCGCGGACCGACAGGTTCTTGCCGAGCTGAGTCCAGCCGTCGCCGGTGGCGTCGTCCGGTACGGCGTCGTCGGGGTGGATCTGTACCGTCCAGTCGTTCTGCTTTGACAGCTTCTCGCCGCAGCCGCTGACCGGTTCGTCGCCCTCGTTGACGATGACGCAGTGTCCGGCTCCCTCGCGAGGTAGGGCCAAGTAGAAGTCGAGGCCCTCGACGGACCCGGCGAACCGGATCGAGTCGGGATCGAGCTTGTCTCCGACGCTGCCGAGCGAGGGGAGTGCGTCCTGCTCCTGCTGCGCCCTGTCGTAGTCCGAGTACACGGTCGGGTCGTCGTAGACGGTGGTGTCCTGCGCGCACCCGCCGAGAAGAGGAAGGGCCATGAGCGCGACCGAGGCCGCACCGATCTTGAATCCGTAGGTCGATCGTTTGTGGCCCATGGCGTCCCCCGTCGCGTTTCGCTCACCCTACTTCGCCTGAACTCCAGAGCACCGGCTCTCATCAACGGAGCGAAGAGCGCGAGGCTGCCCGTTCCGTATGGGGATTGCCTATCGGACACGCTGCCGACGCTCGACGCTATGGTCGCCCCATGACCAGGGTTGTTTTGATGTGCGGTCCCGCCGGCGCGGGCAAGTCGACGGTCGCGCGCGAGCTCGCAGCAGCCGGGATGAGACGTCTTTCCTTCGACCAGGAAGCGTGGCGTCGAGGGATTCGAACGATGCCGTTACCGGCGAACGTACATGCAGAGATAGAGGGCGAGCTGCGCGGTCAGCTCTTGGACTTGGTGGAGCACGGTGTCGACGTCGTGCTGGACTTCTCGTTCTGGTCCCGCCGTTCCCGGATGGAGTACCGGGAGCTACTAGGGAAGCTCGGGGTGGTGCCCGAGACGATCTACCTCGCTACGCCACGGTCGGTCGCACTGGAGAGGATGCGGACTCGCCGTCTCGAACACGCCGACGACTACGCCCTGCCGGACGAGGTGGCGGCTGCATTTTTCGATCACTTCGAGCCGCCAACTGCCGACGAAGGTCCTCTGACGATCGTCAAGGCGGGCTCCCGCTAGCCCATGGGCTAGCGCGTCAGACCCGGCGTTTCTCTGCAGACCCGAGTGCTCGTTCCGAGGGCGGTAAGGACAGCAGGTCACCGAGCTCGCGCTTCGCCTTCTGGTAACGGCTGCGCGCAGTCGACGGCGGAACGGACACGATCTGAGCCGCCTCGCTGAGAGAGAAGCCGTCCCAATGCACGAGCCGCACCAGTTCTGCCAGCTCCGGAGAAAGCTTGCTCAGCGCTGCTTGGACGTCGAGGGTGACGTCGGAGGGTTCTCCGGTCACTTCGATGGGTTCGACGGTGCCGCGAAGCTTTTCGGCCAGGAGGTCTTGGCGCCGGCGCGTCCTACTGGTGTTCAGGACGACGTTCCGCGCGACCCCGAACAGCCAGAGGCGGGCGTCCTCGTCCGGCAGGGGCATGGACGACGACCGGCGCCACGCGATCGTCATCGTCTCAGAGAGCGCGTCGGGAGCGTCGTCGGTGCCGACTCGGCGTTCGAGGTAGTTCAGAAGGTCACGGGCTGTGGCGTCGAGGATGGCTACGACGCGATCGGCTCGCGTGTCGCGGCGGCTCACTGGGTGAGGTCTGCCTGGGTGAACTGTGCGCAGTCGTCTTGGCTTCCGGTGGAGAGGTCTGAGCCGGTGACGGGATCGACCACCCCTCTATCCTCGAGCTCGTCCCAGACGACGTTGGTGATCGCACCCACCACGGCTTGGCGGTACAGCTCGTCTTCCGAGTACAACTCGGTCGCGGGCACCACGGTGTCGCCGTCGTCGCCGCGGACAGTCACGTCCCGAGCGACGATCCGGGCTAGCTCGCCGTCGATGTCAGCGAGGGCGAGCACGTCGGTGGTGCGAAATACGTCCTGCGCCTCCTTGATGTCCTCCGGGTCGCCTTCCCTGACGACGCTGCGCAACTCGCATTCTCTTCCGCTGGGCAGCGTGAAGTGGACAACGGAATCCGGATTCGCCACATACGGCTGCCAGCCGGAGAGCGTCGCTGCTGCTGCCGCTCCCGTACCGCCCAGAGCGAGAGCGACGACGGTTCCGATCACGAGCGCGCGCGGCGTTGCCTGTCGCCGGCCGCGTCGCGCGTTCCACTCCGCTCCGCGAACCATCTCTCGAAGAGAGGAGTCGGAGACGGCCTCTGCCAGTGGGGTCGGCGGCGCCGATTCGTCCAGGAGCGCGTTCATCGCCCGATCGCTGTCTGCGTCGTGAGGTTCGGTGGTCATGATCTGCTCCTGTGCGCTCGAGTGGCCTTCACTCTGTACATGTCCGGCAGGACCCCGAACTGACGACGCGACGATGAAAATAATCGAGAACCTGTCCCGTAAGGGGATCGTCTACCGGGCGGGTTGGTTGAAGGATTGTCTGGGATTGGATACTTGTTCTGGTCGACCCCTTCGGTGATCTGTCCTTGTTTCGCACGCTTGACACAAACCCTCGCCCCTTTGTATTGTCTACTCAACACAAAGGGGACGGTCATGGGTAACTGGGGCTTCGCGGAGATCACGTTGGTCGTGATCGGTGTGCTCGTCGTGGCGAGCGTCGTCGCGGGAGGAGTGTCGCTGCTGACTCAACGTCGACAGCCGCCTGCCGTAGTGCGCGCTCATCGCGTCGGCGTCGTGCGGATGGTCACCTCGGTCGCCGCCGCGCTCGTCGCTTTCGCGGTCGCGGTGCTGATTCACATAGCGAATCCGCGCTTGGAGTCGGTGCCGTTCCTGCTCGGGCTGCTGCTCGCAGCGGCTGTAGGGCTCGGCGTGTTCAGTGTGATGCCCGTGCCCTCCATCGATGGAGCGATGAGGCGACGCACGGCGAGCGTGATGCCGAGACGACTTTCGGATTACTCCACGGTTCGACAACGCGCGACCTTCGCCACGATCGCCTCGATGATTGCGCTCATCGCACTCCTGAGTGGTCTGCTGTCGAAGCCGGCGGACGATGGTCGCTGGATCTGTCCGGTGATGTTCTCGGACCCCTGCCTCGCTGGAGGGCCGTTCCTGTTCCCGGGATGGCTCTTCGCAGCGCCGGCTCTTCCCCTGATCGGTCTGCTCGTCGTTGCCGTTCGGCACGCTCTGCGCCGCGTCGTCACCTCTCCCGCTACCGCTTGGCCCGAGCTCAGCGAAACAGATACCGCGTTGCGGCGCGGCGCGGTGCGGCTCGTTCTTCGTGTTGCCAACGCCTCACTCCTACTCACGAGCACGGTCTTCCTGGGCTCGGCGGCGCTTCCGCTGATGAACGCACCTGTTCTCGAGACGGGCATGACGCCCGATTCGGCACAGCTCGCGGGGATCGTTGGACTGGTGCTCTTGGGTGTTGCCGGCGTCGTGTTCCTCGTCGGCATGGTGATGGCGGTACTGGCCGCCACGTCTCTGGCGCGCCTTCCTCGGGGTGCCGCTGACGTGTCGACGGTGATGGCGTGATGAGCATCGAGGTCGACGCTGACGATCCTCGACCGCCCTACGAGCAGATCCGCGCAGCGTTGGCGGCAGAAATCACGTCTGGCCGGTTGCAGTCAGGCCAGCGCCTCCCGACCGTTCGACAGATTGCGGGTGACCTCAGAGTGGCGGTCGGTACGGCAGCGCGCGCCTATCGGGAACTGGAAGAAGCGGGCCACGTCGAAACACGACGCTCCCAGGGCACCACAGTCAGACCCGGGCGAATCATCGCCATCGACGTCACCGCAGCTGCAGAAGCATTCGTTCGGGACGTGCGGCGAGATGACGTCGAGCTAGCGGACGTGCTCGCCGCCATAGAGAAGGCGTGGTCGACGAAGCGGTAACCACCAGGGGGCGGTCGTTCACCGTTCCGTATGGGGATGGTCCCCCGGGGGTCCGGTAGAGGTCGTCTGGCATCCGGCGGGGAGCCGGAGTAAGCCGTGCCGGGAGGTCTAGTCCCGTGGGTTCGCTCCCGCATCGATAGATGCCTCCGAAACGGTGTCTTCGAACAGGGTGCGGCTGTTCAGGGTCACCCGCAAGCTCAGCACACCACCCAGTTTCGGATGACCTGGAACGCCACGCTCGCCAGCGTGAAGACCAGGAAAGCGGCGGGCGGTACGGCCAGCGGAAGGGGTTTGCCCTTGCGTCGGACGAACATCAGGCGCGCAGCGAGGATCAGCGCGAGGGCAGGGGTCGCGTAGGCGGCGATGTAGACGACGAACTGGCTCCACCATTCAGCGGCGGAGAAGTCATGCCACCGCTCCCAGAACGCGAGACTCACGAAGGCAACGAGGACGAACAGCAGCGCGGTCAAGACGCCGACTGCGAGAAGTGTTCCAGCGAGGACCCCTGAGCTGCCGACCGCCCGGCGCATCCAGGAGGTGATGCTCACAGCAGCTGCGATGACGAGTACGGAAGTGCCGTACCAGTACGCCTCGACCGGCACCCATCCAAGGTTGTAGCACTCCGCGAGTACTCGGCCGAGTGGTGTCCAGGCAGCTACGAGCTGGAAAAAAAGCGCAGCGACCACCAGCAAGACCAGAAGGATCTGGCCAAGCACGCGCAGCGCACGCCTGAGGACGGAAAGCTGTCCTGACGGTTCCTCCTGATCGTGCTGCATCTGCGTCCCCCTGTCGCGCGGTAGCCGGACCGACAGAAACCCACCGCCCCTAGTGTGTATTGCACGCTAACATGCGAAGCATGACAGTTGACGTGGGGGCCCAGATCCGGAAGGGCGTGGTGGAGTACTGCGCCCTCGGGCTCCTATCGCGGGAGCCGATGTACGGCTGGCGCCTGTCGGAGGAGCTGGTGTCGCTGGGCATGATCGCCAGCATCGGCACGCTCTACCCGGTGCTCGGGCGGTTGAAGGATCGCGGTTTGATCACCTCCTACGCAGGGGAGAGCGGTTCGGGCCCGGTCCGGAAGTACTACAAGCTCACCCCCTCCGGACAGGCCGAGCTGGGCGAGTTCCGCCGCCAGTGGGAGCCCTTCACCCGTTCCGTCCAAGCGATCGTGGCAGGAGACGACACATGACCCCGACCAGCGCACCCCGCGAGGTCCAGACCTACTTGAAGCGGCTCGATCGGGCGCTACGGCCCGTCCCTCGTGACGTCGCCTCCGCGATCCGAGACGGGATAGATGAGGAGCTGGCCGGCCTCGAGCCGGCAGAAGCCATCGAGCGCGTGCGGTCCTTCGACGAACCGGAATCCATCGCGGCCGCCGCCCTGGGCGAGAGCCGCACTCACCCCACGCCAGCCGGCCGCGCGAGGGTGATCTGGATCGTCGCCGCCGGAGCCGTCATCGTCCTCGCGGTCGCCCTGGTTTCGACGTGGGCTCTCGCACCTGGCCCCACCCCTGAGGCGACCAGTTCCTCTGTCGTCGCCTACCCGATGCCCGATCTTGGTCCCTCTCCCGCCCCAACACCTCTCGCGCCCGACGAGCAGGAGCAGCTGCGCATCCAGGAGCAGGACCGCCAATGGGAAGGAGTCCTGGCAGGCTTCCCTGACGCGACGAGACCCGCCGACCCGTTCCAGGAGTACCGCGACCCGAACGATTCGACAGCACTCCTGGGCTGCCTCACCGCGGCCGGCCTAACGGTCGACCTCGGCTCGAACGCCGCCGGCGGTGGACCCGTCAGCATCGGAACGACCGCCTCGACAGAAGCCGAATCGGTCGCCGCATTCACCTGCTGGTCGAGCTATCCCACGACACCCGTGGTCCCCATGACGTCCGAGCAGATCGACTACCTCTACAGCTACCTCACCGAGTACCTCGTGCCTTGCTACGAAGCGAACGGCATCGAGAACCCCGACGCGCCCAGCCGCACCGACTTCATCGACCAGTGGCCGAACCAGGGATGGTTCCCCAGCACGAGCGAAGCGTGGCTGACCGACGACGAGCAAGAAGCGATTGACGAAGCCTGCACTCGACCCATTTGACGGACCGTCTTACAGGCGTCCCGTTTGGGGATCGCTAGCCGGACGTCTTGCTCTTCACCCTCCGTCAGGGGAGACGGTGGCGGATATCCGCCGCGTCCGTTCGATGATCAGGATGTCGGTGACCCGGATGCCGAGCGCGGTGAAGAAGCCGGCGACCGCGTTCCAGTAGAGAGTCCAGAGGATGAGGCCGCCGACTTCGTTCTGGTCGTCCCGGGGTGGAGCCCAGTCGGCGTTGGCGGCGTGGACCTGCCAGATCACAGCGAGGGCGATGCACAGCAGGCTGGCCCCAAGGCCGAAGGCGAAAAGGATCTTGCTCCCGGAGTTCGTGCAGCCGAATCTCCACAGCACGTTCCTGAGAACGATGAGCGACACGGGGATCGCTCCGAGCGAGAACGTCCATTGCTCCCACGTCACGAGATTGACCCCGTCTTGCAGCGTGCCGGATCGTCGGCAGGTGCCGTCGTCACTCTGCAGAGAGCGGGGGAGTGGTCGCGATCATTTCAGGAGAAGGCGTTTCGTAACCGCCGATGATGAGCGTGCTGGTGTCCGTCCAGCTCGGCTCGGAGTACGCGATCGGCTCGGGGCTTCCGGCGCCTGGTTTTGCGCTGGTGATCCCGATGGCCACCGCACCCACGGCGAGGAAGCCGGAGACCAGCGCTGCAACCGTCACGGTCAACACGGTGGTGCGAAGCGTCTGCATCGTGCTGCCCCTCGAGTAGGTCGAATGGTGGGGAGCGTACCAGCGCAGGTGCTGGCGACGCCGTGCTACTGATCCCGTATGGGGATCGTTGAGCGGTCACCCGAACGCCGATCAGTAGACCGATGCACGCCGCATTGCTACGGCGAGACGATAGAACCCCTGAGAGTCACCGTCTGTCACCATTCGTCGCCCAGCTTGCGGAGACCGTTGTCTTCCGGCAGGGTCTGGCGCGAGTAGTCGTGCAGAACGTCGGGCGACGCAGTTTCGCGTCCGTCACGTTCAGCTTGGCGGATGGCCGCGATGACGACGCATGTCACAGCCACGATCAACGCCGCAGCAGTCGTCAACGTCATCCATATCGGCTGAACGGTTGACCCATCCGAGCACAGCGGGTTCCAGAGGAACCCCTCTCCCGTCAGGCTGCCTCCGCCGCGGGTCCTGCACGTCTCGCTCGGGTCCCACATGTAGATGGAGGCTACGGCTCCCACGGCGGCTGCAAGCCCACCGAAAACCAAGGCGAGAACGATGGGCGTCGCTGCACTCGGTCGCGGGGGCTCTCCAACGTTCATCGGGACATCATGCACCGCGCTCCACCAGATTGATCAAGAGCCGGAACGTCAGGCCCGGTATCGAGTGGCCCGCGTGGAGGTCATCGCGCCGCGACGGTGAGGTTCAATTCTTCGCCGACGCGCAGAATTTCGTCGGAAGGGAAGCGGAACGGGTTGAGGTAGAACAGGTCATCGGCCGTCATGTCGAATCGTGCCGCGACGTCCTCTGCGAGGTCGTTGCGAGCGACCGTGTACGACGTCGGCATTCCGTCCGTCGATGTCGTTTCGCCACGCGCTGCTGCACGCGGCCCGGCGTCCTGGGCGACGAGATCACTGCGTTGAGGCTTCACGCTCCATTGGACGTCAGCGACAGCAATGATCCTCATCGAGCAGTCGGGGTCGTTCTGGGGCTTGGTGGTGATGACGAGCTGATCGATCGCTGTCGGGTCGCCGTGGAACTCTGCGAGGTTCCGCCAGGCCTTGTAGGGCTTCCCTGGCTCCGCATCCGCGAGACCCATTGGGAAAGCAATGTCGAAACAGGTGGCGCCCTCATCGATCGGGTCCAGCACTGCCATGACCGCAACGGAACCTGAGGAAGATGCGGTCGCGGCGGGAATGTCGAGCTCGTCTGATGCCAGAGCCAGCCGGCCATCAGCCGCACTCAAACGGATGCTGCCGGCCGTCCCATCGCTCCCCGTGAACGTTGCCACGCCAAGATCACCGGTCAGTGCGGCGTCGGAGCTGCTGTCTGTGGACACCGGAGGCGGAGCCGGCGGTTCAGGCTGTGGCGTGCATCCCGTGACGACGATCAGGCATGCTGCGATCGCGACCGTTTTTCGCGCCTTCGAGAATGTCCCCACTGGCTCAGCGTAAGCGACGTCCTCGCTCTTCCCTTGGTCGTGCGGTTGGGGCGACTGGATGGAGTGGTCGCGGTTCCCTCCGCTGAGGCCAGCTAGGGGCTACAGCGCCTTGCTAGGGTCCGGACTTATGGATGAGCCCCGAAAGCGCGGACACCCGCTCGTCGTCGCGGGAGCGACGATCGCGGCTGCAGCCGTCCTCTGCGCTTTCGTGTACTACGCCGGTCTGGCCGTCTTCCGGACCGAGGGGGACGTGCCGGCGGCCTCGGCCATCGACCTTCCGGCCGGAAGCGAGCTCGTCAGCGAGACCGTCGAGTGCGCCTCCGGTGGATGCTGGCGGCTGTTCTCGGTGCGCCCGCCCGACGCGATGACTCCCGAGCAGCTGTCGAGCGAGCTCGGAACGACGCCGCAAGCGCGCATCGCAGGAACGCTTTGGGACCCGCGCACCATCACGGTCAGTTCCGCCATCGAGGGACCTCTCCTGAAGGTGCGGGCCGATTACTGGTCCCAAGAGTTCATCCCCTAACCACGCGCGCGAAGCGCGGTGCACCGCCGGCGTGACACGGACCACGGAACGGGCGCCGCATCCGTTCCGTATGGGGATCGTTCGGCGGGCGCGGATCGCGCAGGTGATCCTCGACCGCACCGCGCCATTGGACACGAAGTTTCAGCGCGGCGACCTTCGGGGATGTGTCGCGCAGTTCCTATCTGCCGCCGCGTTGCGCCTCACGGCGCATGAGGACCACGAACCCGACGATGACGAAAAGGACGACGAACACCACGGAGATGATCGGCCAGTAGGTCACGAAGAACCAGATGATGGCTAAGGGCACCAGGATAATCGCGCTGGGATCAGGCATCCGGCGTTCCCTCGTGCCCCGTCGGCCGAAGGAGCGGGTCGAATGGGTGCTGCCCGTTTTTGCAGGAGCTGCTCATGACGCGGGTCACCTCGTAGGAGAGCGCGGCGAGCGTGCTCTCCACGCGAAGGCCGGTGCCGGTGCCTGGCGATGGCCTCCGTTCGCGGCGCTGCGGCGTCACTGTTCCGTGCTGGAGGGCGACACTCGAGCGGCTGCAAGCTGTCGGATGCCAGGATCACCGACACCGAGGATCAGGATGCTCTCGATGTTGCCGATCGTTTCGGGATCGAAGATCTGCAGCTCTTGGTCAGCATCTGCTGTCAGCGAGCCGACTTCGCTCCCTACGTCCACAGGGAACCTCAACTCGCCGTCGTTGTCCTCGAGCGGAGCGCTCGTGACGAAGATCCGCGGTTCGGTTGCTCTGGTCAGGCTCAGCCCACTGAGAGACAGCCACACTGTCCCGTCATCTCGCTCCTCGATCAGCAGATCACCGCTCGCGTCGTTGGACACGCTCTCGAGTGCTGTACGGATAGGTAGCTGCTCCAGAAGCGACTGGGCGGCGGGAGAGTCTGTTGCATCAGAATCGTCCGTGGGAGTGCTCGTAGGAAGGCTGGGAGCGGCGGACGTCGCCGAGGGGCTGGCGACGGCGGTTCCATCGAGGGGTGCCGTGCACCCGGCCAGGGCCAGAACGAGCCCGGTCGCAGCGGCCACGGCCGAGAGTCGACCGATCGCGTTCGTGTCTGTCATGGTGTGTGCTGCTCCGTCCGTCGAACTGTCGCTCAGCCTACGCAGGGCGCGATTCTCAGCACCCTGCCGAGGGGTCGCTTCGGGACCAGTGGTGTAAACGCCTCCCCGATCGAATCGTCGTTCGAGCAACGACCGGGCGTTAGTCGCGCTCCGCGCCTACCCTTCCTGGCATCGTGAGCCAGAGGATGAGGGTGAGGAGGAGGCCGATGATTCCGCTGGCGAGCAGCGCGGCGACGGCGAAGGCGGAAGCGCCGAAGGACCCCTGAGCATCGTTGCTCATATCCACGGGCCTGAACCATTAGATGACGGCTCCGACGATGAACAGCAGGCTGGCGACGAGGGCGCCGATGCAGGTGTCTTGCCGCACCTTTTCTTGGGACCCGTCGCCTGAGAGGTTGACGAGCCACAGGATCCCGATCACGGCGGGAGCGCCGGCGAGGAACGCTAGAAACACGGGTTCTCCTAGTTGGTAACGGGTCGCGACGGTATTTGCACTGGGGGCAGGCGCTGCATGAGGTGGTCGACGGTACGACGGGTGTCTATGCGCGCAGATCCCGTTCGAAGGCGAGGCGGAGCCGGCGCTCGTATTCGTCCTGCTCCATCGGCACCACCGCGGCGAGCAACTCCTCCAGTCGCTCCTGGTCCGCGCCTGCCACGGAGACCACGGCGTTGTCGATGAGTCGGGCGAGCATCGGGGAGCCGTCCACCTCGAGCACCCAGACGCCGTCGTCCCGACGGTCGCAGGTGTTCCCCGCTGTCCCCGCCAGCTCGGGATTCGTGTACAGGCTGCAGACCTGGCTCTCGAGCGAGAACTCCGGGTTGAAGCGGTTCGTGAGGATCGTGATGTCGCCCGGGTCGGGAAGGTAGTCGGTGTCCTGTCGCGCGAGAGGATCCTCCGACGCCCGGATGGAGGACTCGTACTGCCGGATGACGACTGCCGTCGTCGTGAGCCGATCGGACTCGAACGGCACGACGGACGAATCGAGCCGCGCTTCGTACTCCGCCTCCTGTGAAGCGCGCGCGGCAGCGGACCGCCCGAGCACCGTCTGCACCACGGGCGATGCCACTGTCGCGAGGAGGGCTACGGTCGCCACGGCTCCAACGATTCGGGCGCGACCCGGATGGACGACGAGCGACCCGAATGCCGCCACGGCGCCGAGCAGCAGCGGAAGGGCGGCGAGGAGGGGAGCCGGGAGCGGCGGGGCATCGGTCACGAGCGGTGTGACCACGGCGGCGAGTGTCGCAAGAGTCAGCAGCGCACCGAGCACGAGATTTGCGCCGGCATGCAGGCGACCCGTGACGGCCCGGGACACGATCAGCAGGAGCGCAGTGGCGATGAGCGGCAGGAGGACGAACGCGGCCAGACCGGCGTACCCGGCGTACAGCAACGGCACGGCGAGGAGCGATCCGGCGAAGGCGACGGCGCCGACTGCGATACCCGCCAAGCCTGCGTGCGCGATCGCCGAGGCAGGATCGGGCGCAGTTGCCATCGGGCCCCCTCCCTGCCGCTGCCCCGAGTGTAGAGAGTGACCGGTTTTCCTGCCCAGCACGCAGGACCCGCCTTGCTCGGCTGCGCGAGCACGCAGCGTATGCCAGTGAAAGGCATAGTCACAGGAGCGGGGTGCGCCATCGCTAAACCCTGCTCTTCCGCATCGCCATCTCGGGTCGACTGCTCAGGCCGTCCCGTTAGAGGGTGGCTCACCGGACGCGATTCACCGCCGTCGCCTCCGGCGACGTCGCCCGCTCTCGGAAGACGTTGCGGCCGAAGGATGCGTCGACCGACTTCCGCTTGTGCACAGGAGTGGGAGCACTCGTGCAGGCGAGATCGAGCACCGTCGTCACTCGAGGGGCGCTAGTCGGCGAATTGTCCCGTAAGACCCGCCCGGTGAATTGTCCGATGAGGGGGTGCTGACTGGGACACTAGGAGTATGGCTGAGCTGGTGGGTTACGCGCGCGTTTCAACCGACAAGCAGGACGCCCAGTCGCAGCGCGACGCGCTGGCGGCCGGGGGTGTTCCGCTCGAGCGGATCTATGTCGACGCTGGCCTCACGGGCTCCAACCGCGACCGGCCGGCGCTGCGCGAAGCTCTTGCCGCGTGCGACGTGGGTTCGACGTTGTACGTGACAAAGCTCGACCGACTAGCACGGTCGATCAGTGACGCGCGCGACATTGTGGACGAACTCACGCGCCGGGGTGTGCGTCTGAACATCGGCGGGTCGCTGCACGATCCGCACGACCCGATCGGCCGACTGCTGTTCAACGTGCTTGCGATGATCGCGGAGTTCGAGGGCGACCTCATCAGGGCGCGCACTCGCGAGGGAATGAAGGTCGCGAAGGCGAAGGGGCGACTGCGCGGCAAGAAGCCGAAGCTGAGCCCGAAGATTGAGGCGCACTTGGTCGCGGAGTGTCGGTCGGGCAACTACTCGATCGCGGAGTTGGCTGAGCAGTTTTCCGTGGGTCGGTCTACGGTGTATCGCGCCTTGCAGCGCGCCGACCTCGCGGACGCTCGATCAGCTCCGGTCACTCTTCCGTTGCCCGTCGAGCTCGACTCGTGAGGGGCGCGCCGCAGGTTCGGCCGACCTGCATCCTCTGCGGCTCCGAGGGACTGACCCGTTCGCACATCTACGGCCGCACGTTGCGCGCGGAGTTCGGTCAGGAGAGGGCTGCTCACCACACGCTGACGAATGTCGATGGCCGCGCGGAGGCGACCGTCGACAGGTGGGAGTCGGGCATCGGAATGATCTTCTCTCAGGGCAAGTGGCTCTGCTACGAGTGCAACAACGTCTGGATGGCCGGTCTTGAAGACGCGGCGCTGCCCACGGTCGTGAACATCATCCGCGGTGAGTCGGTCTACTTCGATCGGGCGACCACGGAGGCCGTCGCGAGCTGGGCGATCATCGCGTCGATCCTCCGCGCGCAACTGGTCCCGGATGGGGAGCCCTACGCTCCCGCCGCAGCCAGACGTTTCCGACAAGACGGCCTCGAGGCGGCGGAGGCTGCTGTATGGCTGGTGAGCGCTGCCGAGGACCCGACGGTTCGCGCTCCGGGGACCGCCGCCTCGTCGTACTGGCGTGCCCCAGACCTCTCGGGCGGCATCGCTCAGCACTGGCTGAAGTCGCTGTGTGTCGTCGTGGCAAGCGGCGATCATCGAGACCGCGTGGCGGAGCGAATCTGGACCCTTCGTGACGCGGCGTTGCCGCTGTATCCGCCGGCGGAGACACGTCGATGGCCCTCCGGTCGCTCCGCGCCCGATCGCGTCCTCATGCGGGCGACTGGTCTAGACGAAAGGACCGTGGCTGCACGGGCGGCGTTCCGTCCCACGGAGCGTCCTCCAGCGGGAAGAACGCGAACGATCATCCCGCTCTAACTGGACATCTCCGTGCGCTTGAGCGCCGGGCTAGCTGCGCTCTCGGGCTGAGCATGCACTGGGGCCATCCATCCGATAAGCGGCGCGATGCCGGAGTCGGGTGGCCGTCAGGAGTGCCCCGAAGGGGCATCCCGGAGGGACGCACAGCGCTCTTGACGGTCGGCCGGCGTAGGCAAGAGTGAAGCGTCGGATGGACGGCCGGACCGCAGCCGGCGCGCAGGTCGCGGGCGGGAGAAGCCCCCGCGAGCATGACTGCTCGAGCGGGGGGTTCCTACGCGACGAGGGCGGTCTTCGTGCGCGAGCGTTCTACTCGTTCGGCCACGACGCCAGGGCGTCGCGGGGGACGATCGTCGGCACTCCGTCGACGGTTTGGATCGTCGTGCCGGGCTCTCCGAGTCCGGCGGCGTGCGCGATCGCTGCGAGGACCAGTCGCGTGTGTTCGAGGTCGAGGCCGGCGATGTCCTCTCGGAGGTCGACAGGGACGCCCTGTCCGAGCGACGAGGCGATCCGCGCGACGCGCTGTTCGCCTCCGCTGAGCGCTCCGATTTCGTAGCCGAGGCGGTCGAAGTCGACGGCGCTCGTCTTCCAGGCGTTGTCGGTCTTGACCCATGGAGCGCCGGCGTACACGAGGCCCGATCGGATCAGCAGTTCGACGGCGGCCGCGAGTGGGTTGGCCCCCTCCGCCCAGGCGCGGACCTGGCCGTGGAGCGCGGCAGCTTCGTCGTCGGTCATGCAGCGTTCTCGATTGACGCGGAGCTGTCACTCTGGGTCGATTCGGCGGTGGTTCCCTCCGCCGACGTCGTGCGTCGCGAGCGAGTGACGCGAGCGCGAGTCTGCTCGGGTCGCGGCACTCCTGCTGCGCGGAGTTCCTTCTCCGACCATCCGGCGGCGAGGGCGTCAGCCCATGCCTTGCTGTGCCGGTTCTGCGCGTCGCTAAGGGTGGCGCGTGCGGTGTCGGTGTCGTTGGCGGCGGAGACGATCGTGCGGACCGCCTCGACGCGCTTCTCGACGCTCTGTTCGAGCAGTCGGCGGGCGGCGTCGGCGGCGTCGTCAGGGTTCCTCGTGTGGTCGCTCATGCGGAAAGGCTAGCCGCCACCACCGTCATCCGGAAGGCGCGGATTTGACGTCTCGGCTTCGGCTTCTCCGGCCGAGACGGTCGGGTTCCCTTCGGACCCAGTGCTGCACCTGCGCTGCGCTCTGGGTGAGTAGCTTTTTTGGAGCAAGCTATAAACTTACGTGCCGTAACCCGCTTCTCGTCCTTCCGCTGCGCGGCGATCCTCGGCATACTTGCCGTATGGTCCCCGCCAGTTGGCGGGTTCGCTGCGCTGGGCCCCGAAGGGATGGTGACGCTCGTGTCCGAGTCGAGTGAGCACCGTCTGTTCGGTCGCAAGCGACGTGCGAACGCGGGTGGCGAGTCTCGCCGCGAGAAGCGGTACGTCGTCATGGTCACGCCCGAGGAGGATGCGCAGCTTCGGGCTCGGGCAATCGTGCGTGAGGTGACGGTGCCGCGGTTGCTGTTCGAGTCCGCGACGGCCGAGGATGCGGTCATCACTGATGCGGAGTTCAAGTCGGTTGCCGCTGATCTGATGAACATTCGCAGCACGATGGGGTACGTCTCGAACAACCTCAACCAGCTCGCCCGGTTCGCGAACACGGAGAGCCGATTCCCCGACGAGGCGGAAGCGGCGATCGCTGAGTACCGCGCGGTTGTGTCGGAGTATCGGGCGGCGATGAAGAGGCTGGCCGGCGCGTGATCCCGAACGTGACCCGGGGTGGGCGCATGTCCGGACTGATGACCTACTTGCAGGGTGAGGGTCGGGCGAACGAGCACGAGGAGCCGCACTTGGTCGCTGGTAACGGCGCGGTCATGGCGGAGTACGGCTACGGCGAGTTGGACCGCGCAGCAGCCCTCGCGATCGCTACCGATCTGGACGAGCCGCGCCGCGTCTTCGGAACGTCGGTCACCCGCGTCAAGGAGGTCACGGATCCGGAGACGGGTGTGACGTCGAAGGAGCGTGTCGACGCTGACGTGTGGCACTGCTCGCTCTCGATCAGCGCGGAGGAGGGCCAGCTTTCGGATGAGAAGTGGGCCGAGATCTCCGAGCGGTTCGTGGAGCGGATGGGGTTCGCCGGCGCCGACATTGGCAAGGCCGATTGCCGGTGGGTCGCGGTGCGTCATGGCCTGTCGAAGAACGGCAACGACCACGTGCACATCGCCGTGTCGTTGGTGCGCGAGGACGGCACGAAGGCGTCTGTCCATCACGACTTCTCGAAGGCGCAGACGATCACCCGGGAGCTCGAGCGGGAGTTCGAGTTGCAGCCGCTGCATGAGTCCGAGCGCGCAGGTGCGCAGCGCGGCGAGAAGCCGGCCGAGCGCGAGTCTGCATCGCGCCGTGGCGCGACCGAGGTCGACGCGAAGCGGTTGGAGCGGAGCCTTCGAGCTGCGGCTACCGCGTCGCAGTACGAGGGCGAGTTCGTGCGTCGGATGCGCCGCGAGGGCATCCTGATCCGTCCGCGGTTCGCGGTCGGACGTGACGACGTCGTGGTCGGCTACTCCGTGGCGCTGCGTCCGGAGACGGGACAGCCCGTCGTCTGGCACGGAGGTGGCAGGATCGCCCGCGACCTGACGCTCCCGGAGCTGCGGAAGGGATGGCCGGACCGTCCTGAGTCCGCGACCGAAGCGGTGCAGGAATGGCGCGCGACGTCGAAGAATCCGTGGCAGTACCGGCCGGTGAGCCCGGGGCGCGAGGAGAGCGAGATGTCTCCGAAGTTCTTCGCCATGTACGCCGAGGACATGCGCCGGCTGCACGACTACATCGCCTCCGTCGACCCGTCCGATAAGGCCACCTGGGCGCACGTCGCCCGCGAGACGTCGGGTGCGTACGCGGCGTGGTCGCGGCGCCTGGAACCGACGCCGGGACCGTTGGCCGAGGCGTCGCGGACGCTGGCCCGGTCCGCGCAGCTGCGAGCGGGCGAGTCGCGGCCGCGACCTGTCGCGATGCCGTCGATGGCGACGACCGCCGCGCTGATCCTGGTGCAGGCCAAGCGAGGCCAGAACGCGGCCGCGGAGGCTCTTCTGTTGAAGCGGCTCGCGCAGACCACCGCATCGATCTTCCGCGCCGCGAAGGCGGTCGGGGACCTGCACCGGTCGCAGGAGCTCGCGCGGATGATGACGCAGCGCCTGACCGTCGTCCGCGACGGCTACACCGCTCAGATCACCGCCAACCAGGTCGCCGCGCTCGCCCCGGAGCAGCAGGCCGCGAAGCAGCGCGCCGACCTCGCCGCGGGTCGCGGCGGGCCGGTACCCACGCGCTTGACTCCCGCGACGGAGCCGGCGGTACAGGTGCCGACCACGAAGACTCCCGGCACGCGTGAGCGCGACGGTTTCGAGAGATAGCGAGAGGGGACAGAGCTATGAGCGATGGGGACAGCGTTGAGGATGAGGTCGGACAGTCGGCGAGGGTCGCGCTGACCGTCGCGCTCCAGCTGGGCGACAAGTTCGCCCGCCTGCGGGAGGACTTGGCGCGTGAAGCGCTGCGCAAGAGCGAGGCCGACGCGCGCGCTCTCGCCGCTCGGTTCTCCGCCGAGCGCGACGTCGCGCGTGCGCAGATCGCCGTTGTGGACCGGCCCGACTGGTGGCAGCGCACCGAGTTGCAGCAGGTCGCTGACGTCCTCTCCACGGCGCAGCAGTGGAAGGACCTCGACCCTGTGGCCGAACGTGCCACACAGACCATCGCGCGTGAAGTCCAGGACCGCTACGGCGTCGACGTCGCCGATATCGCGGACAAGCTGCGCGGCGACCAGCCGGCCGACTTTTCCGCTGAGAAGGCCCTCGCCGTCGTCGCAGCCGCTGAGGCCACCGATCGGGTACCCGAGTCCGGCTCTGCGGACCCGCTGAACGAGGTGAAGGCCCTGGCCGGCCATGACGCGGCGGTGGACGCTGCGATCGCTGAGAAGTTCCCGCAGCTCCTCACCGAGGACCAGCGCGCGGCCGTCGACGGAGGACGGGCGGAGAGCGTCGAGACAACCGTCGAAGCCGCAGCCGTCGCCGGGATGATGGACGCCGACCAGCGCCGCGCCGACGCCACGCGGGACGGGCCGACCACGCCGACCGACCAGGGCGGAGCGGAGAACGGTCAAGAGAACATCGATCAGGCGGCCGCGCTCGAGCTGCACGCGCGCGAGTACGAGGTGCAGGCCGAGGAGGGCGGAACCTCCGAGCAGACGCCCGACCAGCTGCGTGCGCTCGCGGACGACGCGCGCGCTCAGGCGCAGCTCTACCGGGACGGCGCCGGTGCGCAGACCGCCGCCGACAACACCGCAGCCTCCGAGCTCGCCGCCGCCGGTGGAGACCTCAACCAGTCCATCGCGGCCGACGTCGAGGCCGGGCGTCTCGATCAGTTCGCGGCCGACGCGGAAGCCGCTCGGCTCGGCAGGTTCGATAACAACTACCAACTGGCTCTCGACAGCGGCGACGTTGACGAGAACGTCGACTTCCTGCTGAGCGAGGCAGACCGGTTCGATCGCGAGGCGGATGCCGGCGGAACAGCGACGCTGACCCCGGAACAGCTGCGCTCCGACGCTGCGGAGAACCGCGACGAGGCCGCCTACTTCCGCAACGAGCCCTTGCCCTCCCAGAGTGATCGTTCCGCTGACGCCGTTCCGGTCGGCGCCGAGGGGCGGGCAGATGCGCTGCGCTCCGAGAGCCAGCTGTCGTACGACAGCGCCGCTCGTCGCACGGCCTCCGCGAACGAGATGAAGGCCCACGGGATCCCGCAGGACGTCATCGACGTGCGCATGCGCGCCGACGTCGCCCAGGGCCGGCCAGCGAGCGAAGCTGTCGCACAGTCCGGACGTGTGAACGTGCCGAAGACCAGCCGTGGTCGTTCAGCTGCGCGATCACCGGAGCGCAGCGAGCAGGCGCGCTAGTTACTGTCGGCGATCCAGTCGACGGCGTCTCGATGACTGAACCGTCGGCCGCAGTGGCGGTGTGAGAGCGTGGCTGGCATGACGGCGATGATTCCGAGTGAGTACCGCGCGACTCTGGACGAGTTGAAGCGGCACGTGCACGCTGCTCGCTTCCAGGCACAGCGGAAGGTGAACACGGAGCTGTTGCGACTGTGGTGGCAGATCGGGTCGACGATTCTCGAGCGTCAGCAGCGGGAGCCGTGGGGGAGCAGCGTCCTCGAGCGACTCGCCGAGGATTTGCGGGCGGAGTTCCCCTCAATGAAGGGGTTCTCCCGTGCGAACCTGTTCTACATGCGTCGCTTCGCGGCGGCATGGCCGGACGAGGACGCCATTGTCCAACGACCCGTTGGACAATTGCCGTGGGGTCACATCACCGAGCTGCTCGACAAGCTCGACGACCAGGAGTTGCGCGAGTGGTACGCAGCGAAGGACGTCGCTCATGGTTGGAGCCGGCCGGTCCTCGGGCACCAGATCAAGACTCGGCTGCACGAGCGAGAAGCTGCAGCGCCGAGCAACTATGCCGGCACTCTCGCGCCGGTCGACTCTGCACTCGCTCAGCAGATCACTCGTGATCCGTACGCGCTGGACTTCCTCGCGATCGACAGCGACGCCACGGAGCGTGAGCTGGAGGAGCGCATGGTCGTCCGTATCGCGGACACCCTCCGCGAGCTCGGGCCAGGGTTCGCGTTCGTCGGCCGACAGGTGCACTTCGAGGTCGACGGCGACGACTTCTTCGTCGACCTCCTGTTCTTCCATGTCGACCAGCTCCGCTACATCGTCGTCGAGCTGAAGACCACGAAGTTCGATCCGCGAGATGCAGGACAGCTCGGCTTCTATGTCGCTCTGGTTGACGACAAGTTGCGCGTCCTCGGCAAGCATGAACCGACAGTCGGGATCCTCGTCGTCACTGACAAGAACGACGCCGTCGTCCGCTACGCCCTGGCCTCCACCACCCAGCCGGTCGCGGTCAGCCGCTACGAGCTCTCCGAGGAAGCCCAAGCAGCGCTGCCCGATGAGGCCTCCATCGTCGACGCCTTCACCAGGGATGTAGCAAGTCCCGACATTGAGTAGCACGCTGAGGAGCGCAGAAGTCGATCCGGGCTTTGGGATCGGGAGCGCTTCAGGCTCTGTTCCCCGCCGAGGGTACTCAATCACGCCAGCAGGTGTGACCAGGGTCGAACTAACCCCGAGGTGCAGCTGCTGATGACCCGACCGGCCCTTTCCCACTATGCGCAATATCCGATAATCGACGTTATGTCAGTTTTCGAGCTGGAAAGGCCTCGTTGTCCCGTCGTGGCGGTGCGTCAGCATCGTGGGTCCCGCGGTCGTGGTCGGCTGGGACCTCCTGCGGGCTCATACCGCGCACAACAACGACCTGAGCCTGCACGCCCACGAAGTATCGATCGGGGAAGTACAGCCTGCCCGCTGGATCGGTCATTTTGAAGGAGGCGATGCTGGCGCCTTCGACGTATTGCGCGACGCATGGGACGACGATGACTACTTCTTCGCCTGGGTCGGTGTCCGTTATCGGAACCTGCAGTGGTGTCGTGATCAGTCCAGCTCCGGACGCGATGCCTACCCGGGTCAATCGCCTATCGCGCCATGGCACGCTGCCAACGTTCTGAAGTGTCCACGTCTTGGTGAAGCGCTGGCCGGGAGCCATCAATGTGCCGTCCGCAACGGTCTCCTCGAGGAAGATGCTCTCATCGAGGGCGTTGGCAGCTGGAGACGGCGTGGTGGTTGTTGTCACGCGCAGCAGACGCAGTCGTCTCTTCTCCATGAGCACAGACTCGTACCGGGCGATCAGGAGGCCCTGTGTGTCGAGAATGTCTTCAAGCAGGAGAACCACCAATTCTGAGGGAATGTCACGGCCTTCCTCGGCCGCGCTCACTGTCCGCCGATCTCGCGCGATCCGCCGCGCGAGCTCCGCTGCAGACAGGCCACGTTTCTCCCGCCAAAATCTCAGCTCATCGCCGAACTGCTGTCGTTGAGTGTCATGGCGACCCGGAGGACGGCGTTCTCGTGGCATTTTTTGCCAATCTGCGTTGGGGGGTGTTCGCCCACAACGTACCGGCCCGGGCACCCTCGTCTCACTACCAATTTGGTGGGCATGAGCGAGGGAGAAGGCACCATGAGTGGAACGATTCTGGCGCGGCGGCCAGCTGGACAGAGCGGTTCGCCGGCTACTCGCCGACGCGGGATCATGGGGGCGGTCGCGGCGCTGTTCGCGGTCCTTCTGACCCTGACGTTGGCGACGCCCGCGCAGGCGCTGTCGGGGTCCGGGTACAACAACACGCTGCCGTACCAGCAGGGGTGCGGTCGCGGGGCGTACGCCATCTCGTCCAAGGCGATCCTCGGCGGCACGGTGAGCATGGTCTACTCGCCGACCTGCCAGACGAACTGGCTCGAGTGGTACGGCCCGAACCGCTTCACGAGTAAGAAGATGTACCAGCCGGTTCAGACGGCCGCCGAGAACGACACTGCCGGCTGGTCGTACTCTCGCCAGGTCTACGCCCCGGGCGCGACTGTCGCTCGAGGAGAGATCTACGTGTGGGTCGACAACACCGGACGCAACGGCTCGCAGGCCTGGTCCGTGCGGTGCGGATCGACGTGCGAGTGGGTCCAGTTCAACTGATCAGAGCATGCTGCAAGCAGCCCCCGTCGACGAGCTCGGCGGGGGCCGCTTACGTTTTGAGTCGGATGCCGAGCTGAACGCATCGGCCTTACACAGAGGTCGTGTCTAGGGAGGGGCGGGTTCAACAGCAGCTGCCTCCTGGTGGTGCTGGCTACTCGCCGGGGGTTAGTGCGAGGTAGCGCCCATTCGTCCGAGCCGTCTAGGCGCTGCTTGCAGCACTGACCAGAGACGCGAACGAGCGGCTTGAACTATGGCTGATTATCGGGATCGAACATCCCGTCGGGTGGTGACTCGTAGGGCAGCGGCTCCCCCGGGAGATTCTCGTCCGTCGCGCCCGTGAACGGTCCTTCTGTAGACAGCAGGGCGGCCATGTGTGGCTCGGCGTGATTGATCCACCAGGCGCTGATCCCGAGCCCTGCGTCGAGGCGGGATGCTTCCCAGCTGCGCCAGAGCGCTTCGATGCGTTGCACTGCTTCATCGATGGTCCACCAGTCGGCGCGCCAGCGTCCGGTTCCCTGGCCCTTGGCGGAGACGCGGCGGCGGTACGTGTACCGCCAGTACTTCCGCAGCCACTCGTCCGCGGATCCGTAGACGAGGGTCGGGGCGGAGTCCTCTTCGAACGAGCGCTGCACGGCCGCTTCTGCGCGGGCCTGAATCAGCTCGACCCGTTCGGGCGTGAGCGCTCGTTCGAGGGCCTCTTTCGTCATCCCGGCGATGATCCCGGTGATGATGTCCGCGACCTCTCTCGCGGCGATCGTGTCGACGTCGAACGCGCCGAGCAGCGACGCAGCCGCGGTGTCGCTGTCCCCGTCGACGGCGGCCAAGAGGCCCGCAGCTTCCTGCACGTCTCCGCCCGCGAGCGGATCGTCGTCAGTCATGCTGCGCCTCCGTCCGCCGGGCGTCCTCGTTCTCCATCAGAGCCCGCATCGAAGCAGCGAGGTCGATCGCCGGAGCCGGCTCGACGGACGCCACGACCGGCTCGGCGCTGGTCACGACCGGCTGCGCGGCCGTCGCTACGACAGGAGTCGGCTCGGCGTCGCGTACTGGCGCGGTCGCGGGGTCGTGGGCGGCGATGGATGCCTTGATCGCTGCGACCTTCTCCTTCGCGCCCTCGTACCAGGGCACGGTGCGCAGAAGCGCGGCCCTGGATCCGGTGGAGAGCATCACGGCGCGGCCGCGCGGCATCGCTCCGAGCTCGTCCACGGTCAGGATCCGCTCGCGCTTCAACGCGATCGAGGTCGAGCGGACGCCCTTGTTGTAGCTGGCGGAGGTCGTTTCGCGGTCGTAGTCTCCGACGAGCTCGGAGACGTTCTGGAGGAAGTCGTTCTCCTTCACGCTGCCGAGGTAGAGGAACGCGTTCGACGCGCTCCACAGCTTCAACATGCCCTCCTTGCCGAACACGGCGACGCCCTGCGACCAGGACTGGAACACCGACATGATCGGGATCCCGCGGGAGCCGAAGTGCGAGTACAGGTCCGGGAGGTCCCGCCACCGGCACACGTTCGCGGCCTCATCGAGGATCCCGACGAGCGGCGTGCGCAGTCGGCCCCCGGGCGAGGTGTCGGCGAGGTCGGTCGCCGCCTCGAGAGTGGCGGCGGTGAGCGCGGTGACGAGGGGCCCGGCGGTGCCGGCGCCCTCCTTCGACAGGGAGTAGAGCGTGCCGGAGCCGCGAACGAACTCTGCCGCGTCGAACTGCGGCCGCGGGTCCGCGGTGCCGCGGGGGTTCACCCAGTCCGCGACCTGCGTGTTCTTCAAGCACGCCGCCATCTCCTGCGCGGTCGAGTAGACCGACCCGCGCAGCTTCTCGGTGGACTGGATGATGCCGAGCACCGCGTCGCCGGTCATCGGGTATCCGCCGGAGCGCAGCAGTCGCACCGGCTCCTCGTTGGTGACGTCGGTGAGCCACGCGAACACCTGGCTGATCGGCTTCTGCCCGACCGCTGCGGCGAGCAGCATGCCGGCGAGGAGGTTCTGTCCGGCGCCGTCGAAGAAGGCGTCCGTCTTCGCGTCCGTCGCCCGGGACCCCGAGGCGAAGTACTGCGCGAGTTTCGCGGCGCGCACGTCGTCAGTGACGTAGGACAGCGGGTTCCACCACCAGGTCGGGTCCTCGCGGGCGACGCGCTGCGGGTCGAACACCCACACAGGTCCGTCCTTCTCGCGGACGTCACGGGTCGCGTCGAGCACGTCGCGCTTGTTCGAGGTCGTGACGACTGCGCCCGGGGCGGCGATGATCGCCGGGATGACCAGCGACGTCGACTTCCCGACGCGGGGGCCGGCGACGACGGTGATCATGTCCTCGAACGAGGCGTAAAGCATCTTCCCCGTCGACACGAGCCGCCCCACTGGCACGCCGGGCGAGCCGTCAACACCCAGGCGCTTGGACTTCTTCATCGCCTCCTTGCTCAGCATCGGCGCCAAGTCTCGTTCGGTCGCCATGTAGCGGGCAGCCCGGTCGACGTTCGCGCGACCCTTGCGGCCGAGTGCCCTCATCCAGAGGAACCACAGAGCGACGAGGACGATGACGCCGCCGGCGGCCGCGGCGATCATCGTCGCGGACGAGGACCAGGTGACCGTGCCGCGGGCAAGCCCCGACAGGATCTCGAACGGGTCCGAGGGCAAGCCCTCGTTCACTCCGTCGAGCTTGGAACCGACCGCGACGGCCACCCATACGATGCCGATCGCAGCAATCGCCACGAGGGCTGCGCCGAGCATCAGGGCGTCGTTATTGGCCTTGCCAGGCTCGCGGCGGCGGTTGTTGGCGGTGGCGCTCATGCGGACTCCTCCGTGTAGATCGGGCCGGCCCACTGCGGGGTGCAGTCGTCGGCGGGTGCTTGGTGCGAGGTCCCCCAGGAGAGGACCGCGAGGCCCCGCTCCGCGAAGGAGACGGGGAGGTCGGTCGTGTGGAAGCCGTGCTCCCCCGGGGCGGACCGCTGGCAGGTCCAGCGGTAGCCCTCGAACGCGACCATCGACGGGCAGCTCACGCGATCACCCGATCCCACTGGTCCCAGGCGACGAAGCTCGCCAGGAGCGCGACGCCGGCCCAGCAGAGGGTGAGCAGGAACCGGTCGCGCTCCGCCGTCCGCTGGCGGGCGCGGAGCGCGCTGATGATCGCGGCCCCGCCGGCGCTGGCTGCGACGCAGCTCGCGCCGAGTGCGACGAGGACGCTCACGGCAAGATCTCGACGTTCACGGGATCGGTGGGCAGTGGCTCCGCTGCGCGTCCGGCGCGGGAGGTCGCGTGCCAGAGCTTGTTGGTGTCGTTGACCTCCTTCTCTGCCGCGGTCAGTTCGACGCGCACCGGGATACCGGGACGTCCGCCGACCTTGATCAGGAAGCGGCCGCGGCCGGGAGGCTCGGACTCGTGCCCGGACACGGGGTCCCAGGCGGGCGGGTCCTGCCAGGAGGTGAGCATCCCCTGTTCCGCGATCGACATCGGCACCGCCGAGGTCAGCAGCGGCATCTCAGCACCGGGGAGGCCGCCGCAGATGACCATGCCGGAGCGTTCCACGAAGCCCTTCGCCTTCATCTGATCCTCCGAGGAGGCCAGTGCGAGGAGGTCGGACATGGTGTGGCTGATCATCGCCAGGCCCACGCCGCGGGCGCGGTTCAGGCGGGTGAGCGCGTCGACGCGATCGACCATGCCCTTACCCGCGCGCAGCGCCCGCCACAGCTCGTCCAGGATCACGAAGTAGTGCCGCTGCGGTTCGAGCTCCGCGTCCGCGAGGGCGGCCGCGACGTTGACGGTCCCGAAGCCGGCGGACCAGCAGGCGAGGAGGATCGCGGCCTGGAGGTCGCCTTCGGAGTCGTCGATCGAGGACACGTCGTAGACGACGGGCCGGTCCCGACGCATCGGCGTGGTCGTCTGCTTCGAGAACACCTCGCCCAGACGTCCACCGGTGGTGAGGCCGATGAGGGAGGCTTCGAGGTTCTCGGTGACGTCCTTGTACTTCTCGATGTCGCCGCGGTCCAACGCGACCTGACGAATCTCGTCCGGCGCCTCCTGGATCACGCGCAGCAGGTCCGCGAGGACCGGCACGCCCTGGTGGTGCTCGTCCAGGTACTTCAGTGCCCGGTCGATGATCGTTTCTTCGCGGTCGCTCGGCGGCTGCGAGCGGAGGATCGTCAGCAGCGCTGCGACCATTGTGTGCCTGCGGCCGTGGGCGTCCGCGAGGACCTGGTGAGCCAGGCGCTGCACCTTCGCGGCGTGCTTGCGCAGCCGGCCGACCTCCGCGATCATCGCCGCGGTGTCGTCGGAGACGCCGAGCCCGTCGACCTGGTGCGCGAGCTCGTCGGCCCGCTCGAGCGAGCGGTCGGCCTCGTCACGGAGGCGCTGCGCCGCCTCGGACGCCTCGCCGGGATCGAGGATGTTCAGGTAGCCGCGGCCGCGGCCGAGAGGGATGACCTGCCCGTCGAGGGCTTCGATCAGATCCACGTAGTCCGGCTTGAGGTCGCCCAGCACGAGGGGGATCGTGCCGTACCCGGCGAGGCCGGCGGCCATGCGGCGGGTCAGCGAGGACTTCCCCAGGCCGGGCTTGCCGAGCACGAACATCGACGGGTTGGAGATGAGGTTCGCGCGCTGGAACCAGCTGATCGGGTCGCAGCAGACGGAGGCGCCGGTGGAGAGGTTCTTCCCCAGCGGCACCCCGATCATCGGCGTACCCGTCCCGACCGAGAACGGGTACAGCCCACACACCTGCACGGTCGTCCCGCGGAACTCATCAGCGGCCGTGACGTTGACGGCTTCACCACCGCCGCGACCGAGCCATCCGCGGATGCTCGGGCGCAGAGGACGGCGCAGCGCCGTCCCCTGGCTCTTCTTCTTCCCGCCGTGCGGGATCTCGATCTTCTTCCCCTCTCTGCGCCGGGTGCGCGGGGTGGTGCGCTCTCTGGTGAGCGTCGGGCGCTGAGCGACCGCGGCTACCGGGGCCGGAGCTTCGCCCTGCCCGCGCGCAGCCCGCCGCGAGGGAGCCGTCGTGTCGGTGCCGGGCTCTGCCGAGGACGACACGGCACCGGTGGGCAGGCCGTCGCCGGTCAGCTCCTCCCCCGTCGTATCGCCGTGCGCGGCGGTGACCGCTCCGTCCGGCAGGACGTCCTCACCGGGTTCGAGCTCGTTGTCGCTGTTCGAGGAGAACAGCCGGGTGATCAGGCTCACAGGGACTCCCTCACTTCGGTGGGCAGGCGCAGGTGACGCGGGAGCACGAGCCCCAGCGGCAGACCAGCAGCGAAAACGGTGTCCTGCGACCCAAACGCAGGCCGCACCCGAAGACGCGCCGCGGCAGTCAGCGAGTCGATCGCCGCGCGCGCGTCCGCTTCGTGCACAGCGTCGGTGGTCGTCGCGGTGACGATCAGGCCGAAGTTGAGCAGGCCAGCCCCGGAGGCCTCCTCCGCCGCGGTCGCCTGGGCGGAGCGGGTGGAGAGGGTCGAGCGGGCGGTGGGCTTGGTCGACGCGGAGCTGTTGAACTGCGCCGCGTTCAGGTCCGCCTCCACGATCGCCGCGGCGCGGGCCGGGTCGATGGGGCGGTAGAGCAGGGTGACGCGCTTGCGAGCGACGTCGCGGTGCGGCGCGAGCAGGCGCGCGAGGATCCCCGACTGCACGACACCGCGCGGCGGGGAGGTCATCGTCCACGACGTCGACACGGCGCCGTCGTGCCGGTACGACTCCCACCGGGACTCAGCGGCCGCGGGGCCGACGTCCGTCCACGACAGCTCGGGCACGTCCCCGGAGGCGCGGGCCTCATCGATCAGGACGGCGGCGGCGGGGTCGTAAGCGATCCGGATCACCTCGCACAGCTCCTGAGCACCGAGCGGCCGTGCAGCGCCGGCCCCTGTCGCGGCGAGGCTCGTCGTCAGGCCGGGCAGGCGGGCGGCGAGGTCGGCGGCGACCTCCTTCGCGTTGCGGCGCTTCCCGCCGATGCGGGAGAGAGAGGAGAAGGTGATCGCGACGTAGGCGCGGATCGTGGCCGACCCGACCGGGTAGCTGCTCACGACCTCCGAGAGCATCGCTCGAGCGAACTCCGGCGCATCCGGGTCCATCGACCCCTCGACCTCCGAGCGCAGGCGCGTGCCGGTGTCGGGGGCCGTCTCGACGGTGACGGAGGCTGCCTCGATGCCGGGCTCGTCTCCGAGGTTGGAGAGCCAGATGCCGTACTCCGCGACCTGGTTGTTGACCTGCTCCTGATCCACCAGCGCGGCGCCGTCCGGCTCGGTAGCGATCACGACGGTGTAGTGCTTGGTGGAGGGGACGTGCACGAGAGCGAATCGGCGCCCGTGCGAGTCCTCGTGCTCGGAGAGCTGCGACGCCGCCGCGAGTCCGGGGAGCTGGAACGTGCCCCATTTCGCCCGACCCGCGGGACCTGAACGATAGACGTTCGCTCCCTTGGCCTTCGTCCGCATCCAGTTCACGCGATTCACCGTCCTTCCGAGGGCGCTCTGCCCGTGCTTGTCCTTCACTGAAACCGTCAGCAAGATCCCGCCGAAGATCGCGGCGACGACGAGCGCGGCCCCGAGGCCGGAGAACATCGACGCGATGATCGAGGAGAGGATGCCGACGAACAGCACGCCCGTGGCGAGCTGTCCGAGGCCGCCGAGTCCCGCAGTCTGCGGGCGACGCCAGTTGCCGTACGTCCGCGGCGCCTCAGCGCTGCGCATAGGGGTTGTCGTGCTCATCAGTTCCCGCTTCCGTTGCCGCCAGTGGCGTCGTCCGTGGCGGCCTTGACCGCCCCTGCTGCGTGCTTCGCGCCTTCGGCGGCCTTCCCTGCCACCGCAAGGCCGACACCGATCGGACCTCCTGCCGCGGCTGCGGCACCACCGCCTACCGCCGCACCGCCCGCTGCCGCGCCACCGCCGGCCGCAGCTCCGCCAGCTGCGCCGCCGCCTGCGCCGGAGGCGGCCGGAGTCGCAGCGGGTGACCCCTTGCTGCCGGCGGAGGCGCTGCTGCCGGACGGTGCGGAGCCGAAGCCACCGCCGCCGGGCGACCCTCCGCCCCCGCCGCTGTCGCCTCCGCTGCGCGAGCGGATCGCTCCGCTGGCAATCTCCGCCGCTCCACCGGCCGCGGCCGCACCGAGCAGGAGGCCTGCACCGCCACCCCCGCCGCCCACCGAGGCGACAGCGGGGACGAGGAAGCGCATCAGCGCGGGCAGGGCCACGAGTGCGATGAGCATCAGCGCGAGGCCCGTGACGATCTGGAACAGCCCAGTCCCGTCCGACTTGAACAGGTCAGTACCGGTCATCCGGAACGCGATCGCGTAGACGATCGCCGCGGCCGGCTTGTAGAGGATGAAGGCGAGGGTCCAGGCGAGGGTCTTCTTGAACCACTGCTGCCCGGTCTCCGTGTTGGTCGCGGCCGCGGCGATCGGGAAGATGCCGGCGAGGACGACCAGCATCGCGCCGCGGAACACCATCAGCGCGACTTGGACGTACGTCATCAGCACGGCGAGGATCCCAAGGAGGAAGAGGCCGATCAGGCCGATGGGAGCGGTCGCGGTAAGAGAGATCATCGCGAAGACGTTGGTGCCGAAGCAGTTGCTCTCACCGTTGGTGACGTCGCAGTCGGTGGAGTTGTTGAGGATCCAGACCGAGAACGCGTCCCCAGCCTGCGTGGCGAGGCGGATCACGACGAGTCCCGCTCCGGCGACGGCGATCAGCGTCAGCACCGACCGGGCGAGGGTGCGCAGCTCGCCTGCACGTTGCGTCCACACCATGCGGCCGGCGGCGACAAGGACCGAGAGGATCGCGAGCCCGCCGGCGTACCACTCGAGCTGCCCTTGCACCCAGCCGACGGTGCTCGAGGACTCGTTCAGGTGCAGCGCCAAGGGCAGGAACCCTGTCACAAGTGCGGAGGCGGAGGAGAGCAGGAAGACGGCGAAGATGATGACGCCGATGCGTCCCATGTGCGCTTCGCCGTCGCCGTGGCGGCGACGGGTGCTCATCATGACGCCGGCGATGATCAGCGACATGACCGCGAGGCCCGCCGCGACCCACGTCACGTAGCCGAGGATCGTCTCGAACGCCTCCGGCAGGGGCGGTGTGCCGCCGCCGTTAACGCCGCCTCCCCGGTCGACAACGGTCACCGGGGAGGGAACGTTCACCCAGAGGGTGCCGAGCGAGACGACCGCTTTGCCGAAGCCCTCCAGGATGTTGTTGACGAACTGCTGCAGAGCGTCGTTCGACGCCTGCGAGACGACGTTGCCGATGCCTTCTCCGGTCCAGCAGAGAACGTCGACGACGGAGCACGGCTCTTTGTCGGGGACTGGGGTCATGTGGTGCCGCTCCAAGGGAGGTAGCCGCCGAGGCTCTGCAGAGCGACCGGGCGGAAGGTGGGGAGTCCGTCATCGGTGAGCACGAACTTCCAGTCGCCCTCGGACCAGCTGAGGGCGTAGGGGAAGCTGATGAGACGTCCGTCGGAGATCTGGAAGGCGATGTCGATGGTGGCGTTCTGGCCGTCGTAGGCGAGGACTTTCACGCCGGCGATCTGGGAGCTCAGGCCGGTGTTGCTCTGAGTGGTCTCCCGGGCCAGCGCGGCGTCTCGACCGGGGCCGGGGACGGTGAGGCGTTCGGTGACGAGGTCGCTCAGACGGCCGTCCGTTCCCATCGCCCAGAGATTCGCGACGGCGAAGGCTGCGCCTTCCACGGTGTGCGCGTAGCAGCTGCGGACTCCGTCGGCGTCGACGACGCCAGGCCCTGCATCGTCCGAGGAGGGCGCTGCCATGGTGCCGACGATGGTCCACTCCGCGTCGGGTGCAGCAGCGAGGTTGCCGCTCTCGTCGAGTCCAGGGAGGCCGCAGATGCTCGCAGCATCGGCGTCGAGCTCTGAGGCCTGGGAGGTGGGCGTTGCAGTGGTGGCGGGCGTGGCGGTGCCCTGCTCGCCACCACTGTCCAGGGACGTGACGGCGAGCAGGATCGCGGCCAGGACAAGAATTCCGAAGACGATTGCTCCGAAGATGAATCCTCGACTGGTGAACGGGTTGCGGGACTGCGTGTCGCTCATGACGTCGTGCCTCTCGTTGGTGATGCCGGTCGGTGTCCTCGTGCGCTAGCTGCCCATGAGGAAGCCGACGATCGTGAACGCGGCGGAGACGATGATGACGCCGACGAGGAGTCGGCCGAGCCAGCCGCCGATCTCTCCGCCCTCGCCGCGGCGGGCGGAGACGGTCATGGTGACGCCGAGGATGATCAGGCCGACGACGGCGACGCCGAGGCCGACCCACTTGGCCCAGCCCATAACGGTGGTGAAGGCCTCGAATCCGGGCGGCATGCCCCCGGGGCCCGGGTCGGGGACGACGGCCCCGAAGCTGCCGGCGGCTGTGATCAGGTCGGAGGTGAGGGCGAGTACAGACATGGTGTGCTCCGTTTCGTGTGGTGGTGGTGCGGGGTGTTCGGCGCCGCCGGTTGGGGCGCCGAAAAGGTCCGGCTATCCGGTGGTGAGGGGGCCGTCGGCGTAGGCGACGTCAAAGTGCAGGTGGTTCGGGGTGTCTGTGAACTGGGTGATGTGCTGGTAGCTGGTCGAGCGGCACTGGATCTGCCCGGCACGCGAGCCCGCCGGAACCTGTGGGTCCAGGACGGTGAGGAGCGTGAGCGCGTTCGCGTCGCAGCCGGTCGTGGCCGTGCCGTCGAAGGAGAAGAAATCGACCGCGTTCCCGCCGCCGTTCATCCAGTGAGAAGAGCCGGTGCCGGCGCCCAGGAGGGATCCGGTGCACTGGCGGTTGAGGTCGGAGACGCCCACCTTTCCGAACGTGTTTAGCGCGATGGTGATGATCTGGAGGATCCGCACGTCGATGCCGCAGTTTTCCTTCGCGGTTCCGGCGGCCATGTCGCGGATCTGCTGCGCATACCGGTCCTCGAGCAGTCGCAGGCGCCCCTCTTCCATCGCCGTCACGAGGCCGGCTGCGAGGGCCTGCGCGTCGCCAGATACGGCGACGCATCCACCGATCGGCGCAGCCGTCGCAGGTGCGGTGCTGGCCGGCGTAGACGAAACACCGACCGGTGCAGCGGTCGTCGCAGGTGCGGTCGTGCTGCTGCCGAGGCCGTTGAGGTAGGTCATGATCCCCACGGCGTCAGCGCGGTACTTCTTGTAGTGGTTCGGGTCGGCGTTGCGCTGGACCTTGTTGATCGCGATCGAGGGCTCCATCGACTGCCAACCCTCGACCGCGACGAGGCGGTCGTAGAAGAAGCCCGCCGAGGTCGTCGGGTCCATTCGCTGCTCAACGGTGCCCCAGCTCGACTGCTGCTGGAACAGTCCGATCGAGTCGGCAACTGACCCGTCCGGGTTGATCGCACCGTCCCCGTAGCCGATGTTCACCAGGGATGACTCCCCGATCGCCGTCTGCACGCCCAGTGTCTGCCCGTCCGCGCCGAGCCCCTTCGCCGCTCCTGCGTTCACGATCAGTGCTGCATTCACGAGCTGGTCGTGCCCGTAGGCCCCGACCTTCGCGTCCGCAGGGACAGCGGACACGCTGACCGGTCCCCCGCCCGGCAGGCACGCCGCGGCAGCGGAGCCGCCGAAGAACAGCACCCACAACAGCATCGCGACCGCCACGACGGGCACCATGACCGCTGCAAGCACCCCCAGTCCCCCCTTCTGCATCCCGTTACTCCGAGGTGAGAGGGGTGATCTGCTCGACGGCCCAGGGAGTGCTCTCCGTGGTGCGGTGGACGTACACGGAGTACTCCCCCGCGTCGGTGGGGACGAGGATGCGCATCGTGAACGCGCCGTCACCGTCGCGGACGGTCGCAGCGCCCGCGAGGCTCGTGCAGGGCACGTTTGCCGGGTCGACCGTCTCGTAGGCTAATGCTGCCCGCTGGCTCAAAAACGGGTAGAGCTCGCTGATCCAGGTGTCGTAACCGACCGTTGGACGGCAGAACGCCACCGCCGCTTCCGTCGCAATCGCGACGGCTCTGCTCAGCGGAGACGGTTCTGGGGACGGCTCCGCATCGACCGGCTGTACGTCCTCGGGAGTCGGCGTCGGCGATAAGAGTCGGATGCTGGGGAGTGGTGAGGCGGTCGTCGGTAGCTCGTTCTCATGAGACGCCTCACTCGGCGAGGTCGACGAGCAGCCGCTCACGAGGAGGGAGGCGACGAGGGCGAACAGGACGGTTGAGTACCGAGACGAAGAAGCAGGCACACGATAAAACTACCGATTTCGGTAGCTATTGCAACCCGATTCGGTTACCGAAATGGGCTTATATCATCTTTGGTACATTCCAGGGGTGGCTAGACGACCGGCGCCGGGACCGACCGACTTTTCGCGACGCGTGGTCCGCGCGGTCGAGACGCTCCGCGATCGTGCACGGCTGACCAACACCGAACTCATCCGTGCTGCAGGCATCTCGGCGAACTACTTCTACATCCGTCTGCGCGGCGAAGCGCCGTTCACCACCAACGACATCGAGAAGCTCGCTGGAGCCTTCGGGGTCGAACCGTACGAAGTGCTGCAGCTCGCGTCTTCTCCGAACCCCGAAGACGGTGGCGGAGAGCTCACTGCTGAGCGCATCGACGGCAGGGAGTTCGCTCGACGACTCCGATTCCTCGCCGAAGGGCCGACGAGTGCGGATGCTCAGATCTTCACTCTCGACACCCTCGTTCAGTCCATCCGCGGTCGTGACATCAGCTTCGAGCCGAAGGACTGGGATGAGCTGCTTGAGCTGGAGGGCTCCACGCGGCTGCCGGTCGATCTGCTCGTCGGTCTCAGCGAGTTCTTCGGCGTCAGCTACGAGTACCTGACTGCAAGGCGTGAAGACGAAGCCAGCGAGCTCATCGAAGCGGAGATCCGCTTCCACCGGGCGCTATTGGCTACCGGAGCCACCTCCATCAGTGCTCGAGCGCTGGGGGGCATGAACGCGAAGCAGCTCGCCGCCGTGACCAAGGCGATTCTGTCGATCGAGCGAACTCCGAAGGAGGGCACTACCGAATGAGCACCACCCAGAGCAACGAAGCCCTGTGGTTCGAACACGCCGACGTCGCCGCACGCACGACGCAGACGTTCGAGGAGAACCGGTTCCAGGACGATCAGACCTTGGATGCCCTCCTCAAGCATGTCTCTGACCTGCACGGCAAACCGATCCACGTCGATGCCATCGACGACGATGACTGGCAGACGCTCACAGCTCTCTGGGTCGATTTTCCCGACGAGGCCCAGATTCTCTACCGCTCGACCGATACCCAGCTCTACCAGATGCACTGCATCCTGCACGAACTCGCTCATATCGCCCTCCGCCACCCCGGCTGCAACGTCCTTGGGGACGACTCTTCCGTCGCCTCCTACCGGGGGACGAACGGAGTCGTGCGCGGCCGGCTCCTAGAAGCAGGCGGCTTGGAGGACCTCGAGAACGTTGATGGGGACCGGCGCATCCTCGAAGGCGAAGCAGAGCACCTCGCCCATCTTCTTTCCCGCTCACTCCTGCGTCCTCGTTTCCGGGAGGACGAGGAGGTCTTCGGGTAGATGCAGGCTCTAGCCCTGATCGCTCTTGTGGTCCTCGCCGTCGTCTTCGTCGCCCGGATCCCCGCTGCTGTCTCCCAGCCCTCGAGCCGGTTGTCCTGGCTCGCGAGCGGAGTCGGCTCCCTCGCGCTCCTCACCCGAGTCCACCCCGGATTGGACCGGTTTCTCGGTGGCGAGAACTACATCAACCTCGCCCAGAACGTCCTGGCGACCACCGCGTTCTGGTTGGTCATGAGAGCAGCCCTCCTTCAGTCCCGCAGCACCCCGCGATTCTGGACGAGGAAGCTCATCCTTGCCGCCATGCTCGTGTCCTTCGTCGTGCCGTTCCTGTTCATCACCGACAAGGAACCCACCTCGAAAACTTTCATCACCGAGCACATCTCCCAGACAGGTACCTGGCTTTACGCCAGTATCTACATGACGGCGATCCTCGCCATCTCGACGATGCTCCTGCTTGGTCTCCGTCGCAGAAAAGCGCGCTCCTACGGCTTCTTCGTCGCAGGCAGCAGCCTCGTCATCCTCGCCTGCATCGACGAGATCATCGTCTTGTCCCTCGACCACTTCGAGGTCACCGACCTCGGTTTCCGCGTCCTCCTGCGGAACGCGTTCGACTTCCTGTTTTACTGCGGCGTGATCCTCATCGTCACCGGAATCGCCTCATTCACTCTGCAGAAGGCCATGCGCGAGGCGCGACTCAGTCGGCATGCACGGCGACTTCGCCGCCTCGCCGGCAGACTCGCGGTGATGCCGGCTACGAACGGGTCAAGTCGCGCTCGAGACGAATCATCGATCGCGGTCGTGTACGACCTGGTCATCGCGCTTCGCGACTTCGAGAACGCTCACCGCGGCCGTCTGACACCAGCCGACGCTCGTCACGTCGCAGCGGCGGAGGCCATCGTGATGGAACAGCTCCCCTCCCCCGCGACCACAAGAGCTTGGACTCGATGAGCGCCCGGCAAGTCGGCGTGAGAGCTGTCGCAGGAGTAGCGGGAGCCGCTGTGACTGCCCTCTCCCTGCTGGCAGGCGTCGGTGTCGTCCTGGGGCGGCGAGTCGTGATGCCCGGGCGCAAGAGGACGGTGCAGGTCCTCTCGGCGACCCCGGACAGCCTCACCCTCCACGCCACGCCCGAAACCCTTCACGACGGCGAGTACGGCTTCTGGTTCGACTCCGATCGGGGCCACGCGCTCGTCGGCCGGATCCTGTATCACGACGCGATCGAGCGGACCGTTCGCCGCGAGGTTCTTCAAGTCACCGGCGGCGATCTCTCTACCGCTCACGAAGGCCGATGGACCGGGCACGTCTTCGCGCGTCCTGAGGACATCGACCCGCGCGTGCGCGAGATCCACGTCGACGCGCCAACAGGCCCATGTCCGGCGTGGCTCTTCCCGTCGACCGGCGGCGAGGGCGAAAAAACCTGGGCAATCCACGTGCACGGCATCCGCACCACTCGCATCACCGCGCTGCGCTCAGTCCCGGCAGCACGCAAGCTCGGCTACACGTCGCTCGTTCCTTCGTTCCGAGGTGACGGAGATGGGCCACCAACGAAGAACAGGGCGTCGACTCTCGGTCAAACCGAATGGGATGACGTCGATGCTGCGATCAGCTACGCCGTGGAGCACGGAGCGCACAGCATCGTTCTGTTCGGCTGGTCCCTCGGTGGCGGCATCGCACTTCAACTCACCGAGCGGTCTCAACACCGCCAACTCATCACAGCCCTCGTCCTCATCGCGCCCGCCACCGACTGGCGGCAGGTCATTCGGGCTGGAGCGCGCCGCGCTCATCTGCCATCGGTGGTGGGTGCGCTTGGGACGTTCGCGCTCTCCACTCGCCCCCTCAGCACCCTCGTAGGACTTCCCGGGCCCATCGATTTCGATGCCCTGGACTGGACCCGAGGACCAAGACTCACCGTTCCGACCCTCCTCATCCACTCAGACGGAGATCGGGAGGTGCCTGCCTCGTTGTCACGGGCTTTCGTGAGCGTGAACGTCGAACGGAGCGCGCTAGCCCTGCTCCCGCCCGCTGCGCATGCCTGGGAGTACAACGTCGCGCCGGACGCATTCGACGCCTCGGTTCGCGAGTGGCTGCAGAGTCCTGGCTGACCCTATGGACGGTGTACCTGAATCGGTACGAGAGTGGCGCCTATTTTGGTAGGGTGCCGACATGGTTGTTCGACGGGAGTCTCATGCCTCGGCGGGTGGGGGCCGTCACGGCGTGACCTGGGCTGACGCCCCTGTCCCTCGGCAGCAATCGCGCTTAATCCCGGGATTGATCCGCCCTACGCGCGGCGTGGCGCGCACAATCCCGGGGTTAGATCACCACTCTGGACGCATGGCTCCGATCAAGCAGAAGCGACGCGCGCGCAACGGCGCCGTCACCGTGCCCGTCGAGTTTCAGATGCCTCACGTGCTGAAGGACGACGTCGACGGCGCCGCCAAGGCCTCAGGCGTCTCCCGCTCGCTGTACTTCGAGCTTCTGGCAGATCAGCTCCGCGACTCCACCGGGCGCCTGCCCGTGCTGGCACCGACGTTCGATATCGACCAGGAGGCGCACATCTCCGCCGCTTAAACGAAGGAGGCCCGCCGAAGCGGGCCTCACCAAGTTTCGTAGCTCGTACCCCGACACCGACCAAAGCAACGGGTCCGAGCTAATCAAGTCACCACCCTCACGGGAGGCTTCTCTATGCCCGAAAGATTACACGACGGGCTGAGAGATTCAATGATGGATCTTTCGGCGCGCCGTAGCAGCTCGTCGACGCTCGGCGGCGACGCATGGTCCCTGACGCGTCGGCTGAGCCCGCGCGGCACTGTCCGGACGATGCGCCGCGACGCCTACGGGCGCTTGGACGAGAACGCGTATCCCACGGCGTTCCTGATCTCTCCAGTCGCCCCGAGCACTCCCTGGGCCGTCTACCTTGCGGACGACGCGGGAGCGTTCCGGCTGCTCTGCTTCGACTTCGACGGCAAGGACTCCCACGGCGTCGACGCGGACCTCATGGAGCAGGCCGCGGACGACTGCGACGCTCTCTCCGCCGTTCTGGACGCGCACCAGGTCGCTCATCTCGTGTGCCAGTCCTCCGGGACTGGCGGCCGGCACCTGTGGATCGCACTCGCCGAGGGTGCTCCGGCCGAGCTGGTGGCTCGGCTGGCGATTGCCGCTCGCGCGAACTTCCGCACGCTGGATCACGGGATGCTCTGCAACCCCCGCACCGGCGCCGCTCGACCTCCCCTGTCCCCGCACCGCGACGGCAGCTTCTCGAGCGTTCTCCGCGGCCGCGCAGAGGAGCTGCTGGACGCGACCGTCACCGCGGCCGCCCTCGAGGCCGTGACCGCTGCGCTGCAAGCCTCCCGCCCGCCACGCGCCATCGACGCTGCTCCCCCGGCCGCCCCGACCACCACGCATCGGGCGCACCGCCAGCTCAGCGCTGCCGGCGCCGGGCATATGGCGGCCGCGGGCGGAGGTGCGAACCCGTCGTGGACGGCGTTCATGTGTCTGCTTTCCGCGGCGCACGCCGGCTGGTCCTTGACTGACGTCGAGCACGCCGCTCGGACCGCTCCCGGGATGGAGCACTTCCGGACCAAGAACACCGGCCGCGGCCACCGCCGCCCGCGCTCGCGCGACGAAGCGGCCGAGCGCCTGACGCGGCAGTGGCAGAAGGCACTCCAGTACGCGGCCCTGCACGCCGTTCTCCCGTCCGAGCGCGAGCCGCGCGACCTGGTGGAGCTGGAGAGCATCGTCGGCTCAGTCAGCGCCCTCCTCGAGCGGTTCCGGGTGAGCCCGGGCCGGTGGGGCAGGAGCGAGCGGGCGACGTCGGAGAAGACGATCCTCACCGCCCTGGCCTACCTCACCCTGCACACCGGCAAGCGCACCGTCGCCGCGTCCATCCGCGACCTCGCCCTCCTCGCGGGCCTGGGACGCACCACCGCGGCCAGCGCCCTGCGGACGCTGCGCGAGGACGGCTACGTGCAGCTCGCCGTCCGCGCGGACGGCTCGAACGCCAGCGAATGGCGACTGTCCGAGCACCTTTCCACAGGTTTCTTGCAAGGTCCGGCCACAACTACTAATAACCCCCGCCCCCCCGGGCCGATCTTCACCGAACGAACCATGCTCCTCACCATGCTCGAAGCCGACCTCACCGACACCCGGCACGACCTCTTCACCCGCGCCGGCCTGGGACACCTAGCAGGAAAGGCCTACGCTCTGCTGCGTCGCGAAGGGACCCTCGCCCTCGGCGCCGCCGCCACGTTGCTCGGAGTCACCACCCGCACCGCTGCCACCGCACTCTCCCGCCTGCGCAGACACCGGCTGGTCATTAGGCACACGACGGGGTGGACCCGCGCCAAGCGTGACCTCCGCACTGCCGCAGCTCGAACTCTCGGTGTCGACGGAGCCCTCGCAGATCGAGCCCACCGCTACGACGTCGAGCGCGAGGTCTGGGCCTGGTGGCAAGCCGAGCTGACCCACCGCTCCTCCTCCCCCCGGCAACGCCCTCGACGCCGACACGTCACGAGCCGACCCCTGTTCGAGGACACCACTCCCGGTGAGCGCGTCTGGCCGCTCTACCCCCGCGACGCCGCCGGCCGCGGCGATCACCGAGAAGCGCTGCACTGGGGACGCACCGGCATGCTCGCCCCCGGATCGCTCTGGTGGTCCTCCACCGCTGCCTAGCCCCCGACGCTGACCCTCGAGGTCGACGCGGATCCCCGACGAGCTCGACGCGCCCGAGACGGCTCCGCCGAACGTGCGAACGACTGGCGCACACGAGCGCTGTCGGACCCTCCGACCTACACTCGACTTCCATCGAACATATGTTCGAACGGGTTGGGAGGTACCGAGATGACTGTGACGATCGTGGAGCGGATCTCGACTCCGGCTCTGGACGCCGTGGCGATCGCGTTCCTCGTCGCCGGCGATGCGGTAGCGGCCGGGTTCCCCTCCCCCGCGCAGGACTACTTCGACGGCTCCCTCGACCTCAATGACCACCTGATCCGCGACAAGACCTCCACCTTCATCGTCCGCGTGTCCGGGGAGAGCATGATCGGCGCCGGCATCAGCGACGGCGACGAACTGGTGGTCGACCGCTCCCTCTCCCCCAAGCACGGCAACGTCGTCGTCGCGATCCTCGACGGCGAACTCACCGTCAAGCGCCTCGAACTCTCCCCCGGCGGCGTGATCCTGCGAGCTGAGAACTCCGAGTACCCGCCGATCCTCGTCCCCGAGCTCAGCGACCTCCAGGTGTGGGGCGTCGTGACCGTCTGCCTGCACCACCTCCACCGTGCGCTCTGAGCAGCGCATCGACCTGGTAGACGTCAACAGCTTCTACGTCTCCTGCGAGCGACTGTTCGACCCGAAGCTGCACGGCCGGCCCGGGATCCGCAAGGGACCCGTCTGGGCGATGAAGCGTGGCGCGCGCTCCCCACGCTTCACAACCCACTGGGGCGAACTGGCGACGGCGTTCGCGCACTGACCGCAGCTGCCGGCGCGTGGAAACCTAAACCATTGCGGTGTAAGTCCGAAGTTCGGAAGGTTCAGAATTACAAAGTCTGTAACTTTGTTCACACGCTGCAGCGCCATTGTCTGTAAGTTTCAGAATCACAAACTCTGTAAGTCACTTTGCAAGGGGGAGCCCAATGGCGCCAGCGGAGACGGAAGAGGCCGTGGCTACAGACTTACAGACTTTGTAGTTCTGTAGGGCCAGGCTTACCTGTCGGCCGAAGCTGCTGGTAGCGGCAGGGGGGAGTTCCGCGTGCCACCTGGGCCTGGTGGAACGAATCAGCTCAAGCGTCAGAGGAGACCTGCTGCGTGAGCATCCGTCGATGTGTCAGCCCTGCTCGGAGGGCGACCAGGTGCAACTTGGGTCGTCGGGGTAGCGGTCGACCACGTATTTCGTAAGTTACAGACTTCCGGAGTTGGTGATCTGAAGCCGAACTTTGGTAGTCTGTAATTACGGAAGTGAGAGGAACATTCATGCGCATTGTGTCCCTGGCAAATCAGAAGGGCGGGGTCGGGAAGACGACGAGTCTGATGAACCTTGCGGCCGTCGCCGCCAAGAACGCGCGAGTGCTCGTGGTCGACGTCGACCCCCAACAGTCGACCACCATGTGGGCGGCTCGGGCGGGGGAGCGGCTGCCCTTCGACTTCGCGGAGAACACCGACCCCAACACGCTCACACGCCTGCGGGAGCTGCCGTACGACGTGGTCTTCGTAGATACACCAGGAAACCTGACCGATACGGCGATCCTCGGTGCCGTTCTCGATGTCTCCGACTTCGCGATCGTGCCGATGGTTCCGGAAGCGCTTGCTGTCGATCCGACGCGCAACACGATCAGCAAGCTCATCGAGCCGCGAGATGTTCCGTACCGAGTCCTGCTCGGCAAGGTGGACATGCGTGTACCGAACCTCCTCGAAGACTGGGTCAATCTTGTGGATGTAAGCCTCAAGCTCCCTCGCTTCAAGCAGCACATCCGACAGTACAAATCGATCAGCGATTCGCCGCTCACCGGAGACGTTGTGACCCAGTACCCCGACACCAGGCAAACCGCCAATGCGATCTACGACTACAACGCAGTCGCCCTGGAGCTCACCTCCATTTGGGCGCACTCGACCACGAGGAGCTCCTAATGGCCCGCCAGGACCTCAGCGCAATGCTGTCTACGCCGTCTCAGGCGGATCTGTCTCTCACTCCCCCCGAAGCATCCCCAGAGGTGGTGAAGCCTCTTCGGCCGTCGAAGTCGCCGGGAGTGGAAGACGACGCCTCTGCAACTCGACAGGACCCGGCTGAGGGAGCCGGCTACCGGTCCTTCGCCAGGAAAGAAGCGAAGATCCGAGACGATCAGTACACCGCGCTGACTGCGCACGCGCGTCGACTCACGCGAACCAGGCCCGCCGGGACCGAGCGAATCACGGAAAACACCCTCATCCGAGTAGCGATCGATCTTCTTCTCGAGAGAAGCGATCAGATCGCGGGCGGGTCGGAGGCCGAGATTCGGAAGTCTGTTGGTCTGTAAGTAACAGACTTGGGGGAGACGTCCACGGCCGCCATCCTTGAGCACGCCCTCCGCTCGGGTATTTTCACTGACCGTGACGGTCCTTCGATAGAATGATCTATAGGAGGTGGTTGCTATGTCGATCGCTCAGAGGCCCGATGGGGACACCGTTCGCCGGCTGCGCAGCCGTCAGGTCGTGACGAGAGTGTCGTACCTGCGGGAGCTGCGCCGTGCCGCGCAGGACACCACGCAGAGGCAGCTCGCGCATCTGATCGGTATCTCTCAGCCCTCCGTGAACAGTGCCTTGAAGTCGGCGGCCGCCGTGCCGGACGTGCGCCCCGGCTTCTCCGGCGCCACCACCTATGAAATCGCCCAGCGCTACGACGCCGGCGAGCTCACGCGCGAGCAGACCATCGATGAGCTCGGCCGCTGGTCCTATCGACCCGGCTCGCCCAGCGACGGCTTCGACTGGACGACCGCGGATGCGGGGGAGTTCGAGGACGTCGGGCGCGCGTTCAGCGAGCACCTGATCGACGCGGAGATGTACGACGAGATCCTGACCCGCTACAGCGAGCAAGGTCGGTGACGGGCGAGGACTCGTCAGCGATCGCCGCGCACCGCGAGACGGTGCGCGAGTGGGCTCGGGCCGGTGGCCCGCTGAGCCCTGCCAGCGATCGGGCGACGGTCAATAACCGCGACTGGTTCGTCCGCGAACCTGACGGCGTGGATCGGCCGCGCGCCGCGCGGCGGCAGTTGCACGACCGCCTGGTCGCCGCCTACCGCGACGAGTTCCCCGACGTCCGCGCGGAGCGAAAGGCGATCATCCTCGCTGGCCCGCCCGGGGCCGGGAAGTCGACCGTGCTCGCGGACGTGCTCGGCGCCGACCGCGGCGCGTGGCTCACCGTGGACGCGGACGAGTTCAAGCGCCCTGCTCACCGAGGCGATCAAGGACGGCAGCTACGACCGCGCGATCATGCCGCCCGAGGTCCGCGCCGCTGAGGCGGCGGGGGAGCGGTTCTTCCCGCTCGAGCTGGCCTCCCTCGTGCACGAGGAGTCCTCGCAGCTCGCGATCCGCGTCCCGCAACGAAGCGGTGCGGGACGGGCTGAACGTCGTGATCGACACCGTGCTCTCCTCGCCTGAGAAGGCCGTCGAGCTGGGGCAGCCACTCGGGTCCGTCGGCTACAGCGTCGAGGTCATCGACGTGGAGGTCCCGTTCGAGCTGTCGGAGTCGCGCATCGCCGGCCGCTGGCAGCAGTCCTACGAACGCGCCCTCGACGGCGCCGACGAGCTCGGTGGCCGATGGGTGCCCAGCGAGTACGCCCGCGGCGTCTACGCCGGCCCCGGCGGCCGCTCCCTCCCCGAGGTCGCCGCCGAGCAGCTGGCCGACACCGGACTGACCGTTATGCGCTACCGGCGCTACAGCACCTCCGCCGAAGGGCAGCCGCGCACGCTCGACGTCGATAAGTCGCGCACCGCGTTCGGAGAACCCCTAATCGACACGGCCCTCGCACAAGCACGAGCGACCGTCACCCGCAGCTTCCCCACCACGACGCCGACGCAGGCGCCGGACCGCGGCGACCGAAGCCGTTAGACCCACTGCCGGCGGCGCCCGTCAGCAGCTTGCGCTCTTCCTCTACCCGTTCCGGGGGTCGCTAGATGCGGTACCGGCGAAATCGGGGGAGAGAGGCTAGGCACGCTTGCCCGAGAAGTACCGCCAGGAGATGTGGACGGTCAGGACGAACGAGGCACCCGTCGCGCTCACTTCTGCGGGAGTCGACTCCGTGATCGTTCCCTCGTAGGACTGGCGATTAAACCCCTCAGACAACGGGAGGCCGCTGACCTGGAGGCGGGAGGCGGCTACGAGTGTCCAACGCACGGTCGCCGCTCCCTGAGCACCTCCCCCGGGGAGGTTGCGCCCGCCGCCGCCGGTGAGTTCGCCGCCCTGCATTAGGTCGACCCCGACGAGGGAGTCAACGACCGTTCCTCCCGGGCCGAACATGTCGTTGGTGGCGAGGAACTCATCCACGGCAGCGGCTGCCGCCTGCTGGTCGGTGTCGTTCAGAGCGAACACGATTCCGCCGCCGAAGAGACAGACGGTCGAGAGCTCAGACGCCGATCCGAAGAGCTGGTTCCCTCCTCCCTCTGAGAAGCACCAGTCCTCTGTCGCGCGCGCCACCTCGCGCACACCCGGCGTGATGCTCACTGCCATCGCCTCATCGAACAGCGGACGGGTATCCACTCGCGCTGCGGAGACGACTGACGAGGTCGGTGAAGGGCCGGGGACGTCACCGACGCATCCCGAGAGCAGTGCCACAACGGCCGAGAGTGAGACCAGGCCCGAGAACCGGCGTCGATCCGTGCGACGGAGGGCGCGTCGCGGAGGCATGCGCCCACCGTAGGGCGCTGCTGATCGTTCTTCCGCTACCCGTTCCGGGGGCCGCTAGATGCGGCACCGGCGATGCCGGGGAAGGGAGGCCGCTGCGCGGCCCATTCCCCTGCGTTTTCTTCACCTCTCCGCGGTTTCAACCTATTTCGCTCCAGCGGCTGCGTGCCACCGATCCCGGACGCGCCCTGCGGGCTTATTTCGCCCGTGATCGGCGTCACTCCGCCGCCTCCACTCAAACGGTCTTCCCCGCCGGAGAGGCAAAGAAAAACGATCAGCCAGAGGGAGACACACCATGAGCCAGCAGCGCGGCACCCGTACCGAGGTCATCAAGAGCGAGTACCACGGCCCCGGGGCGGAGGGCATCAGCCGGACCGCTCGTCAGGTGGTCATCGTCGGCGCCGGCGGCAACGACCCGGTGACCGAGCAGACGCCCGCCGTGCGCCTGGTCACCCGCAGCGGTGGTCGCGCGGTGGCCGGGGTGACGTTGCAGCACTTCGAGCCCGTCGCGCCGCTGCCCGCGGATCGCATCGGCTACATGGCCTCCGGGGCCTACGTCGTCGTTCCGGTCGATGTCGCGCGGGCGCTCGACCTGTTCCCGGCCGCCTATGCGCTGCACGACCGCAGCGAGACGCCCGCCGACTACCGCGACAACGACTGACCCCCCCCGAACCGAGAAGGAGAACCGACATGCTCACCATCACCCACACCCCCGAGGCCGGAACGATCATCGAGGGCACCAGCCGCGGCGACGGCACCGCCGAGATCCTGAAGGCGTCCGGCTGGCGCTGGGGCCGCTCCATCGGCGCCTGGTACGTCCCGCAGTCCCGCGATCGCCTGCCGAAGTGGTGGACCATCAACCGCGCCGCGACCGCCCTGCGCGACGCCGGGCACGAGGTCACGATCGAAGCCGAAGAGACGTTCCGCTCAACCGCCGAGGCCGAGGCGGACAAGACCGAGCGCCAGGCCGCCCGCGTCGACGCGCTCGACGCGAAGGCCGACCGGCGCGCCGCGGACGCCGACACCGCCGACGCGGCCGCGCGCCGCGCGTTCGACCGGCTCCCGGAAGGTGGCGAGCCGATCAAGATCGGCCACCACTCCGAGACGCGGCACCGCAACGCGATCGAGAAGGCCCACAACGCGATGGGCCGCAGCGTCGAGGCCGACCGTGAAGCCACCCGCGCCCGAGCCCGCGCCGACGTCGCCGCCGGGACCACCGAATCCCGCTACGCGCCGGGAATGGTCGCCCGCCGGATCGACCGGCTCGATACCGAGATTCGCGGGTGCACGCGGAAGATCGAGGGCAGCTCGCACAACTTCGGTGGCGGTTACATCGAGACGACCGCCCCCGCGACCGGCGCCTACCGGGAGCGGCTGCTCACCCAGCGCGCGCAGCTCGAAGACCAGCGCGACTACTGGAGCGCCGTCCGCGAGGCGCAGGCCGCGGCCGGACAGGTCACGATTCACAGCCGCGACACGATCGCCAAGGGCGACATGATCAAGCACCGCTTCGGCTGGCACGTCGTTACCCGCGTGAACCCCAAGAGCGTGACCGTCGCGCTCGACTGGAACGACGGAACCCGCCCCTACAAAGTCGCCTACGCCGACGTGCAGGGACACCACACCGCCGCCGAGGTCGAGGCAGCCCGAGCCGCCGCTACCGAGACGGCCGCCGCGAGCTGAACGGGCGAGGGCTACCTACCTATATAGGTAGGTAGCCCGTGAGGGGCGGGCCCCTCACGCTCCCCGGGGAGCCCGTTCCGGGAGGCGCGAGCTGCGCTCGTGCAGCGGCGACGGAGCACCGCCTAGAGGTCGCCCGGCTGCGCCGGCCGCCGTTGGTCGCCCTACGGGCTCACACCCTTTTTTGCCGTGAAGCCTTCGGCGGCTCCCTCCGCTTCGCTGCGGTCGTAGCTACCTACGGGCTCCGTTCAAGTGGCTGCGCCACCGGCTCCTCCGAGACTTTCGGCACGCGGTCGCTGCGCTCCCTCACATCGCGCCGAAACTCTCTCCACCGCCGCCCTGCGGGTTGCACTGCGCCCTCCGGTTGCTAAGGCGGAGAACCGCCTTCCTTACCGTTATTTCCGTGGATTCGGGGCAGTTGTAGGCTCCGGAACGCGCCAGGGGTCCTGGGTATGGCTGACCGCCTTCAGCCGCCCGATGGCATGCCGTGATTAGCCGCCCGGGACCCCGCAACGGCAGGACCGCTCATTGAGAAACGCGACCAGATCGCCCCGTAAGGACATGCCGGCACGGTCGTTCACGGCGCACCGCACCCCTCAACGGAAGGACCCTGCGTGCCCCAACTCTGGGCCGGTATCGACGCCGGCAAGACCGAACACCACTGCGTCGTCATCGACGGCAACGGAACCAAGCTGCTCTCGCAGCGCTTCAAGAACCGAGAGTCAGCGATCCTGACCCTGATGGGCGACGTCGCCTCCTTGCCGGGTGGCACCGACGTCGCGTGGGCGACGGACCTCAACCACGGCGGAACGGGGCTGCTGCAGACGCTGCTCAGCTCCCACGCGCAGCCGCTGTTCTACATCTCGGGCCGGGTCGTTCATCACGCCTCGGGCGCCTACCGAGGCGAGGCAAAGACGGACGCGAAGGACGCGGTCATCATCGCCGACCAGGCCCGGACCCGACGAGACGTGACGCTGATGCGGCAGGCCGACGACGTCACCGCGGAGCTGCGCCTGCTCTCAGCCCGGCGCGAGGACCTGGTGCACGACCGCACCCGCGCCGTAAATCGGCTACGCGCCATCCTGGTCCACTACTTCCCGTCACTCGAGGGAGCGTTCAACTACGCGACGACCAGGGGACCTCTGGTGCTGCTCACCCGGTACGCGACGCCGTCCGCGATCAGGCGGACGGGGGAGAGCCGTCTGGCGTCGTGGTTGAAGGGGCAGGGCTGTTGGAAGTCCGCGGCCGTCGCTAAGACGGCGGTGGAAGCCGCGCGCGAGCAGACCTCGGTCGTCGCGGGGGAGGATGCCGCGGCCCGGCTGGTGAGCCGGTCCGCCCGCGATCTGCTCCGCATCCGCGACGAACTCGCCGAGCTCGAGGCCGAGATCGACGCCGTTCTACAGGACAGCAGTTCTGCGGATCTGCTCGTGTCGCTCCCCGGATTCGGGCGCAGGCTCGCCGCGGACTTCCTCGCCGCAACCGGTACTGACCTCGCCGCATTCGAGACGCCCGACCGGCTGGCCAGCTTCGCGGGCCTCGCTCCCGTGCCGCGCGACTCCGGGAAGATCTCCGGCAACCACCACCGGCCACGGCGCTACGACCGGCGGCTGTTGAACGCCTGCTTCCAAGCGGCGTTCATCGCGTCGAGGAACTGCCCGGTCTCTCGCTCGTTTTACGAGCGAAAACGTGGCGAGGGCAAGTCGCACAAGCAGGCACTGATCGCACTCGCCCGACGCCGCATCAACGTCATCTGGGCAATTTTCCGCGACCAGACCAGCTATCACCCCACAGGCGCAGAGCCCGCCGCGTTCGCGTCAGGGACGATCGCAGATGGGTCGGCGGCTCGTGGTCTCGGTGCTGGCGGGAATCCGTGGGAGGGCATCGGCAACCGTCACTCGTGGTGAACCACCTCGCTGCGGGGTAATCCTGGTCAGGGATTCTGCGCGCGATCGACGCGCGCGACAATCGCGCGCAGTGCTTCGACTTCGATGCTGAGGGCGGCGGTGCCCTGAGGAGTGAGAGCGACCCAGTTCTTGGCTCGGCGGCCGTCGTAGCCCCGTCGTGTGGTGATGTGACCGGCCCTGAGTAGGACTTCGAGGTGTCGTCCAAGGTTGCCGTCGGTGAGGTCGAGGGTGGTGCGCAGGAACCGGAAGTCGGCTTCGCCGGCCTCGTGAAGGATGGTCAAAATCGCAAGACGCGTTCGTTGGTGGACGGCATCGTCCAAGGACGCGAACTCGTCGTCGGTCGACTCCTCAGCGCCTGGTGCCACGGGCACGTCCCGTCTCCTGCCGGAAAGCAGTAATACCCAGAACGACGAGGGTGATGCCGGCGATCGTGAGAACGACGCCATCGATTGACAAAGGCGTGGAACCGTAGGAAGCACCCAGGATCAACCCGCTCTCGGGGGCAGCGTCCTGCAAGAAGCTGTTGAAGAGGAAGGGGGAAACTACTGCCACCCCGAGGCCAGCAAGCCACTGGCTGCGATTTTCGAGTCGCCAACCGATCGCGAACAGGAGCACCCCGACAAGAAACGCCGGACCGACGAACTCAACAAGAAAGGCCGGACCGGCGAACATCGTGGGCAGAAACGTCAAGATCGAGATTGCGGCGATGACGGCCGCGATCGGCCCCATGCGCTCGCGCCCCATTCCCACACCTGCGTGAGCAGCAGTAGCCCTCAGCACGATCCAGAGAGCGATGCTCGTGAAGGCAGGAATCAGGAAGCCGACGGTGAACAGCGTCGAACCGGCCAGGGGCAGCAGTCCGGCTGTTACCACTCCGACGCCGGAGACGATCAGCGGAAGTGATGACACGTGCCGCGCGTCTCGGACCCGTTCTTCTAAGGGCGTGCGAGTCAGCGACATGATGCTCCGATCACTCTGTGGTGTAGAGCAACTGTACTCTGCCTTGCAGAGCGGTCGCTAGGACGTCCAGCGTCGGGACCGTTTCGAGCGGCCGCAATTCCGCGCATCAGATCGCGAACAAGCGGACGCCGACCTCAGGCCGGCGCGGTGTCGTGCGCTGCGCGAATTTTTGCCTGGAAGCCTTCGGCAGCGTACGGGCCTCCGGCGTCCACGCAAGCCGCTGCGCGGCCGGCTCCTCCGAGGTTCTCGGCACGCGGTCGCTGCGCTCCCTCCCATCGCGCCGACAACCTCTCCTCCGCCGCCCTCCGGGTTGCGCTCCCACCTCCGACCCTGCTCGGCACTACGTGCCTTCCAGGCAAAAAAACGCTGGGAGAGAAGGAAGAACGATCCGGCCAGACCACCCCCGCTGGCTTGACAAATCTGATTGAGAATCACGGCAAAAAAACGAGGGGGAGGGGCAGGGCAGGACCACCGCCCGGGACCCGACGACGAGAGGACTTCACCATGACCGACACCGCCACCACCGAACCGCAGACACCGACCCTCCCGGAGGCGGTGGCCGAGTTCGTGTCCGTGTTCTCCCACGGGGACACCGCCGACGATCTGGCCGTCCGGATGAGCTGCTGCGAGGTCGACGCGTTGGCCGGACTCCTGCGAGCATTCGGACGAGACGAGGCCGCCGACCTGTGGATCGCGGAGCACGCGACCGACGACGACGAGGGCGACGCGCACACCCCGGAAGGAGCGAAGCGATGACCGAGCAGCCGAAGGCCGACGCCGTGACAATCTATCTCGCGGCTGCGGCCGCCTACGACGAGGCGGTGACCGCGTTCCTCACCGCGGGCGCTACCTACACCGCGGCCCTCGCGAATTTCCGCGTGGCGATGACCGTCTCGCCCACTCTCTCCTGCGAGAAGGTCAACGTGATCGCGCAGATGCTCGACAAGGCCGGTGACCGCGACGCGGCCGGGTGGTGGATCCACGCGCACTGCGCCGAGGAGAAGCGCGAGGAGTTCGAAGCGCACATGGAGTTCTATCTGGAAGATTCCTCATGGCTCTGACCGTCTACTCGAAGCCCTCGTGCGTGCAGTGCACCGCGACCTACCGAGCCCTCGACGCGAAGGGCATCGAGTACACGACTGTCGACGTCACGACGAACCCCGCAGCGCTCGCCTACGTCACGGAGGAGCTGGGCTACTCCGCCGCCCCGGTGGTCGTCGCGAGCGACGAGGACCACTGGTCGGGCTTCCGCCCGGACCTCATCGAGAAGCACGCAGCGTGACCGGCCCGAACGTCGAGAGCGACGAGTACCGGGCAGGGTATCTCGCCGGGCGCGCGGACCGGCAGGGCGAGGTCGACTGGGCGGAGAACGAGGCCGATCGGTACTACCGCCTCGCCTACGGCGACGAGCGGCGTCTCCCGGCCTACGCCGTGACGCGCGCCGAGCTCGAACAGCGCAGGGCGCTGTCCGAGCCGTCCGTCGAGGTCACCCGACGCGACGCTCTCACGTCCTGGGGTATCGAGACCGAAGCACCAGAGCAGAACACCCCAAGCGCATCCCCGTCGACGTCGACGGGACGACCCACGAACCGAACGAGCAGGAGACGACAGATGAGCACCAGGACGATCACCGGCAACCTCGCCGCCGACCCCGAGGCCGTGCAGGCGGGCCGCGTGCAGATCGTGAAGCTGCGCGTCATCGAGAACACCGGCGAATACCGCGCGGGGGAGTGGACCCCGCACGACGCCCCGACCACGCACTACGTGGAAGCGAAGTTCGAACTCGGCGAGCACGTCCTCGCCTCCCTCCACAAGGGAGACGCCGTGATCGTCGTCGGCTACGAGCGCACCGTCGCCTGGGGCGAAGGCGAGAACCGCCGCACCGGCCGCGTCCTCGAAGCCGACGCCATCGGCCCCAACCTCACCCGCGCGACCGCCGTCGTCACCACAACCACCCAACGCGCACCCCGCCGCAGCGCCGCGGAGTAGAGCGCCCGCTCAGTTCTTGACGCGGAGCACGTAGAGGATGACGTGATCCTCCGGGATCGCTGCGCGCACTTCCACGATCGCCGCGGCGCTCGTCGCCGCGCTACTGCGCACCACCGTTGATGCCGATTCCGCGCGCGTCCGGTGTGCCAGCTCCCACATGCCTCCATCGTCCCATCCGGCGCCGACAGCGGCTCTCAGCTCTCGGCGGGGGAGGGCCGGCGGTGCCGTCCCGTGAGGGGCCGGCCCCTCACCCTCCCCGGTGTTCCGCTCGAGGCGCGGGGTGCGCTTCGCGCACATCGCCTGCGGCGACCGGGAGCCGCTGCGCGGCACTGCTTCGAGGTTTTTTGTTCCTCTCCGCGGTACAAACCTATTTCGCTCCGTCGTCTCCGTGCAACCTATTCCGGGCGCGGTCGCAGGCTCCCTTATCTCGCCCGGAATAGGCGTCACTGCGACGCCTCCACTCAAACGGTTCTTCCCGCCGGAGAGGCACAAAAAAACGATCAGACAAGGGAGCGCCACATCATGCAGTCCACGCCGATGACTGTCGATACCGAACTCGACGCCACCACCACGCAGGAGACGCCGGGGAGCCGCGCGGAGGCGCTGCTCGCCACGATCGAGGAGCTGCACCAGCAGGTGTGGGCAGCGGCCCCCGAGCTGCTGATCGAGACGGTGACCGACGACGGCGAGACGTACGAAGCGCTCCGGTGCCCCGTCTGCCAGACGCTCGTGACCGACTCCGGGGAACTCCGCGCGGTGGACGTCTCGACCCGGTGGAACAGCGCGGAGCCGGACGTGGAGAACCGCCAGATGGACGTCACCGCGGGGGATCACGACTACGGCAGCACGCTCTACTACCTCCACTGGACCGGCGAGGCGCACGCTGTAGTCCCGCCCTCCGGTTGGTCCGAGGACTGGTGCCTGTGACCCACACCGGCCGCGCGTGCTGACTTGTAGGCATGTTTACAAGTCAGCATGTCGCGGTCGGGAGGTGGGGGAGGGCCGGCGGTGCCGACCCGTGAGGGGCCGGCCCCTCACCCTCCCCGGTGTTCCGCGGGGCGGGGTGCGCTTCGCGCACATCGCCTGCGGCGACCGGGAGCCGCTGCGCGGCGCTGCTTCGAGGTTTTTTGTTCCTCTCCGCGGTACAAACCTATTTCGCTCCAGCGGCTACGTGCCACCTATTCCGAACGCGGTCGCTGCGCTCCCTTATTTCGTTCGGAATAGGCGTCACTCCGCCGCCTCCACTCAAACGGTTCTTCCCGCCGGAGAGGCACAAAAAAACGATCAGACAAGACGAAAGCCCCGTAGTTGATCTAGAACCACGGGACCCGTCGCGTCGATCCTCGCACAGGGAGAATCGCCATGACCAGCACGACCACCGCCCGCAAGACCGCCGCCAAGAAGCGCGCACCGCGGACCACGCCGGAGGAGCGCCGCGAGCAGGCCGCCGCGCTGCACGAGAGCATCGCCGAGCAGGTCGAGGCGCTGCGCGACTCCGACCAGTGGCGCCGGTTCCTCTCGTTCGCGTCCTCGTTCCACCGCTACAGCCTGGGCAACCTGCTGCTGATCCTCGCTCAGCGCCCCGACGCCTCCGCCGTCGCCGGGTTCCGCGCGTGGCAGGCCAAGGGCCGCCAGGTACGCAAGGGCGAGAAGGCGATCAAGATTTTCGGCTTCGCTCAGCGGAAGATCGCCGCCGACGAGGAGGCCGAGGAGGGCACCACGACCAGCACCGACGAGACGGGGCAGAAGGTCCAGACGTACTACCCGCTCGTGTCCGTGTTCGCGATCGAGCAGACCGACCTGATGGAGGGCGCCGAGGATCCCCGCGACATCGCGCAGTTGCTCACCGGGGAGCACGATCACGGCGTCATTGCGCCGCTGACGGCCTCTCTCGAGGCCGAGGGGTGGACGGTCGAGCGCCGCCCGCTGCCGCAGGGAACGAACGGCTACGCCGCCCCCGAGGAGCGCACGGTCGTCGTGGATTCCAGCCTGTCGCCGGAGCAGGCCGCAAAGACCCTGATCCACGAGGCCGCGCACGTGCTGATGGGTCACGTCGATGACCTGGAGGAGTACGCGCAGCACCGAGGGCTGATGGAGACGGAAGCCGAGTCCGTCGCGTTCGTCGTCGCCGGGCTCGTCGGATTCGACACCAGCGCCTACAGCGTCGGCTACGTCGCGACGTGGAGCGACTGCAAGGCCGACACGATCCGCGAGACGGCCGCGCGGGTACTCACCACCGCGCACCGCATCGCCGCGATCCTCGACGCCGACGACGACGAGAGCGACGACGAGAGCTGAGAGGCGGCGGGCCGGCCTTCGGGCCGGCCCGTGAGGGGCGACCCCCTCACACTCCCCGACATTCCCCGTTCCGGGGAGCGCGAGCTGCACTCGCGCAGCGGTGACGGAGCACCGCCGGTAGGAGGCCGCTACGCGGCCCGTTTCCCCGTTTTCTTCACCTCTCCGCGGTCTCAACCTATTTCGCTCCACCGGCTACGTGCCACCGCTATCGGACGCGCCCTGCGGGCTTATTTCGCCCGATAGCGGCGTCACTGCGCCGCCTCCACTCAAACGGTTCTTCCCGCCGGAGAGGCAAAGAAAAACGATCAGCCAGAGGGAGACACACCATGACTCAGCAGCGCGGCACCCGTACCGAGGTCATCAAGAGCGAGTACCACGGACCCGGGACGGAGGGCATCAGCCGGACCGCCCGTCAGGTGGTCATCGTCGGCGCCGGTGGCCGCGACCCGGTGACCGAGCAGACCCCTGCCGTGCACCTGGTCACCCGCAGCGGAGCGGTCGCCGGGGTGACGCTGCAGCACTTCGAGCCCGTCGAGCCCGTGGGGGAGGGCCGGATCGGCTACATGGCTTCCGGCGCCTACGTCGTCGTTCCGGTCGACGTCGCGCGAGCGCTCGACCTGTTCCCGGCCGCGTACGCGCTGCACGACCGCAGCGAGACGCCCGCCGACTACCGCGACAACGACTGAACCCCCGAGACGAGAAGGAGACAGAGCATGCTCACCATCACCCACACCCCCGAGGCCGGAACCCTCATCGAGGGCACCAGCCGCGGGGACGGCACCGCCGAGATCCTGAAGGCGTCCGGCTGGCGCTGGGGTCGCTCCATCGGCGCCTGGTACGTCCCGCAGTCCCGGGACCGCCTGCCGAAGTGGTGGACCATCAACCGCGCCGCGACCGCCCTGCGCGACGCCGGACACGAGGTCACCATCGAGGCCGAAGAGACGTTCCGCCCGACTGCCGAGGCGGAGGCGGCGACCATCGAGCGTCAGGCGGCCCGCGTCGACGCGCTCGACGCGAAGGCCGACCGGCGAGCAGCGGATGCCGACACCGCCGACGCGGCCGCGCGCCGCGCGTTCGATCGGCTCCCGGAGGGTGGCGAGCCGATCAAGATCGGCCACCACTCCGAGACGCGGCACCGTAACGCGATCGTGAAGGCCCACAACGCGATGGGTCGCAGCGTCGAGGCCGACCGCGAGGCCACCCGCGCCCGCGCCCGCGCCGACGTCGCCGCCCACACCACCGAATCCCGCTACGCGCCGGGAATGGTTGCCCGCCGGATCGACCGGCTCGATACCGACATTCGCGGCTACACGCGGAAGATCGAGGGCAGCTCGCACAACTTCGGCGGCGGCTACATCGAGACGACCGCCCCCGCCACCGGCGACCGACTCGACCGGCTGCACGCCGAGCGCGCGCAGCTCGAAGATCAGCGCGACTACTGGTCGGAGGTCCGCGAGGCGCAGGCCGCCGCCGGACAGGTCACGATCTACAGCCGCGAGACGATCGCCAAGGGCGACGCGATCAAGCACAAGCACGGGTGGAGCGTCGTGACCCGCGGAAACCCCAAGACCGTGACCGTCGCGCTGGACTGGAACGCCGGGACGCGCCCCTACTCCGTCGCCTACGCCGACGTGCAAGGACACCGCACCGCCGCGGAACTCGGCGCGGCCCGCGAGGCTGTCGCGGAGACGGCCGCGGCGAGCTGAGCGGGCGAGGGCCGGCCTCCGGGCCGGCCCGTGAGGGGCGACCCCCTCACACTCCCCGGCATCCCCGTTCCGGGGGCGCGAGCTCCGCCCGCGCAGCGGTGACGGAGCACCGCCGAGGGGAGGCCGCTACGCGGCCCGATTCCCCGTTTTCTTCACCTCTCCGCGGTTCAAACCTATTTCGCTCCACCGGCTCCGCGCCACCCATTCCGGACGCGGTCGCTGCGCTCCCTTATTTCGCCCGGAATGGGCGTCACTCCGCCGCCTCCACTCAAACGGTTCTTCCCGCCGGAGAGGCAAAGAAAAACGATCAGCCAGAGGGAGCACCCACACCATGCAGACCGCCACCGAATTGCAGACCACGGCTAAGACCTATCTCACGCTCGCGAACACCCGCGCGGTGAGCATCCGCGTCGTGGGCACCGACCCCAGGACGACGCCCTCCGTGCTCGTCACCCGCCGCAAGTCCGGTGTCTGGGAGGCGTGGCACTCCGACGAGCTGCACGGCATCACCAGCGGCTCGTTCCGCCACTGCGTCACCCACGCTCGCCGCGCAGCGATCCGCCGCGTCGCCCCGTTCATGAGCCGCTGAGAGGACCACACCATGACCCCCACCGACACCGGCCGCGCCACGGCCGAACAGCTCGCCCTCATCCTCGACACCCGCCGCGCCGAGTCCGACGACGACGCGACCGCCGCGGACGCCGAGATCCTCGCGCACATCCGCAACACGCTCACCCTGCCCGGAGAAGGGGCCCCCGGCGGATTCCCGGTCACCGACGACGGCACCGCCTACGCCGCCGCGCTGATCGCGTTCCTCACCCCCGCCGAGAAGCAGGACACCGGCGCGGCCCTGGCCGCTTTCCTCACCCCGACCCCGGAGACGCTGGACGAGCGCGCGGCACGCATCGAGTCGAACCGGCGGGTGGATGAGGGGTGGCAGGCGCTCTCCCCGGCGGAGCAGGCCGCGCAGATCGCGGCCGTCGAGCGGACGGAGAACCCCGGCGGGCCGTGCGACTGCGCCAACTGCTACGAGCCCGCCGACCGGTAGCCGCGCGGTGCGGGCCGGCCTTCCGGGCCGGCCCGTGAGGGGCGACCCCCTCACACTCCCCGGCATCCCCGTTCCGGGGGCGCGAGCTCCGCCCGCGCAGCGGTGACGGAGCACCGCCGAAGGGAAGCCGCTACGCGGCCCGTTTCCCCGTTTTCTTCACCTCTCCGCGGTTTCAATCTATCTCGCTCCGTCTGCTACGTGCCGAGCATTTCGGACGCGGGCGCAAGCGCCCTTATTTCGCCCGAAATGCTCGGCACTCCGCCGACTCCACTCAATTGATTTCATCCCGCCGGAGAGGCAAAGAAAAACGATCAGGAAGACGACAAAAGCCCCGTAGTTGATCTAGAACCACGGGACCCGTCGCCTCAATGATCGCACATTGATTGAGGAGAAACCATCGTGAACACCACCGCAACCGGGACCATCGAGCACATCGACCCGACCGCCCTCGTGATCGAGCAGAACGTCCGCACCAGCGCCCCGCTGACCAAGGAGTTCATCGACTCCATCCGTCAGAGCGGGATCCTGTCGCCTGTGCTCGGACGCCGCGACGAGCACGGCAACGTCATCGTCCGCGCGGGGCAGCGCCGGACCCTCGCGAGCCGTGAAATCGGCCTCGCGACGATCCCTGTCTACGTCGTGGAGGGCGACGACAAGACCGCCGAGCGGATCGTGCAGCAGATCATCGAGAACGACCAGCGCGCCGAACTCACCACCGCCGACCGCACCGCCGCGTGGGCGCAGCTGTCGTTCGAGGGCCTGTCGGCCGCGAGCATCGCCAAGCGCACCGGCACCAAGGCCGCGACCGTGAAAGCGGGACTGGCGGTCGAGGAGTCCGCAGTCGCGCGGACCGCGCTGCACGAGCACGAGCTGACCCTGGACCAGGCCGCGATCATCCTCGAATTTGAGGACGACGAGGAAGCCCGCGCCGACCTCATCACCGTCGCCACCACCAACCCGAGCCAGTTCACCCACACCGCAGAGCGCCACCGCAAGGCGCGCGCCCGCCACATCGCCGTCCTCGTGGAGGAGGCGAACCAGGAGGCCGCAGGCTTCACCCTCCTCACCCGCGATCAGGTCGACGGCGAGGGCAGCGCGTGGGTCGTCATCGACCCGCTGCGCACGGAGGACGGCAAGCGCGTCACCGTCGAGCACATCGCGACCATCGAGCCGCGGGGCGTCCTCGTGAGCACCATCTACGACGGCAACACCCACGTCTCCTACGCGATCCAGGACCCCGCCGCCCACGGATTCAGCTACGCCTACAACGCGCCCGCCGCACCCGAGACGGAGGAAGAGAAGGCCGCGAAGTCCGCCGAGCGCCGCATCCTCCTCGCGAACAACCGCGCCTGGATCGCCGCCGAGACGGTGCGCCGCGACTGGATCGCGACGCTCCTGTCCCGGAAGACCCTCCCGAAGGACGCCGAGCGCGTCATCGCCCTGGGACTGACCGCGCACCGCTCGTCGGTGTCGGGCGGGATGGGCAACGGCAACGCGCTCGCTCACACCCTCCTCGGCGTCACCCAGCCCTCCGGCTACCACGCCGACGCGCTGGCCCCGCTGGTCGAGGCGAACCCCGCGAAGGCCCGCCTGGTCGCGCTGGCCGTCGTCCTCGCAGGGCAGGAGGCGAACACGAGCAAAGAGTCCTGGCGCCGCGGCGACGCCCGCGCCGCCGCTCACTTCCGCCAGCTCGCGGCCTGGGGTTACGCGCTCTCCCCGGTCGAGCAGGTCGTCACCGGCGACACCACCGCCGCCGACGCCGCGGCCCTGAACTAGCCCGCTCCGCGGGGACCGGCAGCCGCCGGTCCCCGCCCTCCTCCCTCGACTCTGCAGAAAGGCCCACCATGACTACCACCACGACCCCCGCCCCCGACGTCGATGAGTGGGGACACACCCCCGCGCTGCGCGCCGCGCAAGTGTTCGTCAACGTCGCCGCCGAGTCTGGCGACACCCGCGCCCTTCACGTCGCCGTGCGCGTCCTGCTCACCGCCGCCGCTCACCACGCCTGGCCCACCGCCACGGCCCTCGTCTTCAAGCGCGAGACGGTCGGCACGTTCGCCGGATTCTGGGCGCTCTGGCGTGTCACCGACTCCGGACACCGCGTGCTGCGGGAGTGGGAGGACGAGCCCGACGAGATGAGCGACGAGAGCGACGAGGAGCGCGTCGCGCTCGACCTCATCACCAACAGCCACGAGACACAGGACTACGCCGACACCTTCGGACCCCTCAGCGAGGGCGTGGCGGTCGGATACCACCTCTACATGCTCTGAGCGTGCGTGCGGGCCGACCCGGAACGGGCCGGCCCGCACGAGGGGGAGAGCCCCCTCGACCCCCCGTCACGCGCGTGGAACGGCCACCCGCGCTCGAGCGGTGGTCAGCGGCGGGGACGCGCCTTGTGCGTCTTCCCCGCCCGGATGTTCCGGTTCTCGATCACACCGACGACGGCCAGCCCGATCGCGACTGCGACGAGGAGCACCCAGCCGAGGACGTTGAACCACTGGCCGGCGAACGCCGCGAACGTCTGCTCGCCCGCGATGCTGGCGAACATCAGCGACAGGCCGAACCAGACCATGCCGTTGCTGACCAGCGCGGCACGAGCCAGGGGAGTGCGGGGATTCGCCATGCCCTCACCCTCGCAGTTGAGGCTGGGACTGACCCCGATGGAGTGCCGCCGAGCAGCGGGACCAGGGCGACTTGCTTACTTGATGACAAGTAGACAAGTCAGTTCGCCGGCTGCCCGTCGCCGTCCCGGCGCCGTCGAGCTCGACGCAGCTTCGGGAAGCCGTTCAGCGCCTCGAACGTGATGATCGAGCGGGTCAGAGTCTCTGTCCCCAGCCGCTCATAGGCCCGTCGAGTGATCGGCCGGTTTCGGCAGAAGGTGTCGTGAAACCACGCCCGCGGGAGGTACCCCTCCGAGTAGAGGTCGTGGAAGTAGGTCGCGATCGCTTCTTTCAGCAGCAGGTCCGACCACAGCTCCGCCGTAGCCGGCGGCAGGCGGAAGAACCTCACAGCGGCGATCACACGCCGCGCCACCGCCGACACGCTCGCCACCGTCAACGCGAGGAAGAAGAGTCCGAGGAACCAGTGCTGCCCGTCGTTGCCGTTCGCGAAGATGGCCCAGGTCAGCAGGCCAGGGAACGCGACACCGACCAGCGCGTAAGGAATCGCGGTAAGTAGCGATCGGCGCTCCGCTGTGCGCAGCGCCGTCGCCGCGTGGCCGGCCTCGCCCAACTCGCCTCCGAGCGTCGGGCAGCGCGTCGTCACCGTGAACGAATCCGGGACGGGCGTCCCGTGCAAGTGCTTCGCGTTCAGAGCGCGATGCAAGGCGACGTCGCGCAGCTCGTTGTCATCGGCGCCGGTGAGATACCCCTCTGGCACCGCGTACTGATGCGCGGCGAACGCCAGCAGCTCGTGCGACGGCTCGACGCGCTCGTCGCCGTCCCCGAAGATCGAGGCGGCGGGAGAGTAGTGGATCATCTTCCCGCCGCGCGAGAACACCGACCGAGCGACCGCCGAGCGCACGCGCTGGCGATCGCTGCCGTCCGCGTTCGCTGTGATCAGGCCGCCCAGGCGTCCCCACGGTCCGCGATACAGGGCCGACATCTCCCGCACGACACTCACCGGCACTCCTCCCGTCCGACGCTCATCCGAGCGTCAACGGTAACGCCGCCCTAGTGGGCGTCGTCGTACGCCTTCTGGACCTCAGCAGAGATGCGGCCACGCTCGGAGACGTTGCGGCCGTTCTTCGCCGCCCACTCCCGGATCGCCTTCAACCGCTCCGGGTCACTCTTCCCGCGCGAAGGAGCCGAGGAGCCGGCGTTGCCGTCACGCCGCACGCGGCGGCCGGCATCGACGTACTTCTCGAACACGCGGCGCAGCTCGGCGGTGTTCTCTGCCGACAGATCGATTTCGTAGTTCGCGCCGTCAATCGAGAACGTGACGGTTCCACCGTCACCCTCGATCGGAGAGCCGTCCAGGTCATCGATAAGAGTGAGCTTCTGCGCCATCAGGGTTTCTCCAAGCAGGTAAAGGTAGTCGCCTCATGTCTAGCAGTCACGCATTCCCTATTGCCGTTGCCCCCACGCGCCGTTCCAGTACTCGGCGTTTTCGCTGAGTGTGCGGAGTACCTCATCGGGCGCTGCCGAAGCTGGCCAGAATTGAAGAAGGTACCGATCGACCACCCCCTCCGCGAACTCGTCAGCATTCCCGGCGTCACGGCCCTGAGCGCTCACCCGCACGCGATAGCTGCCCGCCGGCAGAGCGAGGTCTCCGCCCGACATGCCGCCCCACCCTTCCCACCGGACGGCATCACCGTCCTGGAACGCGGCCGACACCTCGACAACATCGTCCCAATCACTCGGCGCCGGCTCCCGCTCCCACAGCTCGACCCGCACCCCAGAACCACCCGACCGTCGCGCCATCACGACATGCACAACGCCCGGAACGGCCGCAGCGACCCAGCCGTTGACCTGACCGGCGAAGAACCGGTCCGCGTCCCCGTCCCACATGCCTGTCTGCGTCACCGTGAACTGCCCGTAGTCGGTCATCACAACTGCGTCCATCAGCACCAACACCACGGACGCACTCTAACCAGCACCGGTGCAGCGCGGCCCGCGCGATCCTGGCCGACGTCGAACGCCAGCTCGACGCCAACAGCGGCGCCCGCCGCGACCGCTGGCAGCCCGCCAGTGATCGCGCCCGAGGAGCCTACGGAGAAAGGATCGCGGCGCCGGCGGCTGCGCCGCCACCGCATCGGGCGCGCTCGGGGTCAGCGTGATGCGCAGCTCCCGCGCCGACTCATCCGGCGTCGACGTCGACCACTCGGCCGGATCGTGACCGTCCGGGACGACGTAGCCGCCACAGTCGACCACGGCGCCCTCCCGGTCGACCGTGACGCTCTGCACCAGCAGAGTGCCGGAGTCGTCGTACGGACTTCGCCCTTCGAGGACGTGGGTCGCGTCGATCCGGAGGCTCTTCGACCAGGAGAGCCGGCCGACGACGCCGGCCGGTGACGACGCCCACCATTGAGTGCCGTTCCACTCCACCCGCAGCTCGTCTCCGACCCGCACCGCCCCCACATGCTCAGTGACCGTCGAGTGGTACAGGCTCGACAGCATCGGGGTCCCGCGGTCCGCAAGAGTCTGGGAGCGCGCCCCTGCGATCCCGAACCGGCGATCACCGTTCTTGTGCATGGACCCGAGCTGCGGGTGACCGTCAGCCGCGGCCGGCGCATCCGTCGACGGGTCGAGAGTCATCCGCCTAGCCTCCCGCTACGGGAGGGAGCGGATCGAGCAGATGCGGTCCGTTGTTACGGACGCTGTTCACGTCGCGGGACACCTCGTAGTGCTCGAGGTCGTGCGCGACCGCGTACGACTCCCGGTCGAGCAGCTGCATCAGAGCGTCGACGTCGAGGTGTCCGCCGAGCCAGTCGTCGTACCCGTCCGGCGTGATGCATGCCGGCATCCGGTCGTGGACCTCACCCGGCGCTACATGCGAGTCGCGGGTGATGATCGCCGTCGACAGGCGCCACTTCTCCGGATCGTCCTCCGCCTTCGACGGATCCGGCCACGCCGACACGATGCCCGCCATCGCGAGGGCCGCGTCGGGCTCGTAGATGAAGTGCGGCTGCTTCCCCGTCTCCGTGACCGTCCACTCGTAGTAGCCGGCCGCCGGGATCAGCACCCGCGACGTCGCGAACGCCTTCCGGAACATGGGCGAGCTCGCGACCGTCTCGATCCGCGCGTTGATCGGCTGCGGCCGCTGCTTCTTGAAGTCCTTCGCCCAAACCGGCACGAACCCCCAGTGCACGGTCGGCGCCGACCGCTCCCCGTCGCGCTCACGCACGACGGTCACTGGCGACGTCGGCGCCACGTTGAAGTTCGGCCGCATTCCGGCGAAGCCGCCCGTGAAGAGGTCCGGGAGCAAGCCCTCGGTGTTGTCCTTAACGACGAAACGACCGCACATGCGCCTAGCTTACGGACGGCGCCGCCCGTACTGGGGTCGACGGTGCGAGGCCAGTCAGCGCATCGAGGCACGCGGAGTAAGGAACACCTGGCCCTCACTGTTGACCTTGATGCTCATCGGACTCCGCACACTGAAACCACGACTGGTGGGTCACCCGAAGCTTTGTCGACAGTGTTCTGTGTGAATCGTAGCGATTGCCCAGGTGCGTAGACCGTTACGCCCGCATCACTTCGAGTCTGAGGGTTTTTTACTTTCTCCAAGTCTGGTCACCAAGGGGGGATTTGGCACACAGTTCCCAGAGATTGTTCTGTAAAAGCCAGGCGGGCAAGGCTCGGTGGACTTTGGCATCATTCCTCAACAATCATAACTTTTAGCGGACTAGGTTCGGTTAACGCATCGTTGATATTAAACAAGATTGCTATTCCGAAGGCCAAAACCAAGACAATAAAGCCAACGATCGTTAGCCAGGAGCGTTCTGAAACAACTTTCGCACTAGCTTCGTTTGCCTCAATTTCCTTACGCAGAATAGTTTCCAATAGATCAACAGGAGTGTAAGAGGTAGCATTGTCTAGGTAATTTTGAGTGGGGACGGCGTGGCCTTTGTCCGGTACTAAGGCCCAAATCCCTAGGGCAACCGCAACTCCAAAACCGAGCAATGGAATCCACATAAGATCTGTTGATAGGGTGCTTGCAGTTCCAACTAAACCGGCAGCGCCGACTAAAACTCCCGCGCGCGTCTGAGTTGCCGAAGATCGGGCGGAGGTCAAATCTCGCTCGCGTCGCGTCGCGTCGATCAGCATGCCCAATTGTTTTTCTAGCGCATCGGAATTGCTGCTGTGCCAAGTCAAGCCAGGACCTCCATTAACTTCGTGATTGGTGCCATCAAGCCGTTCTGCTGTCCTGCTGTGATCCCAATGACGCTGTACGCGCCTTCACGGCTCATTAGCTGAAGCTTGGCCGACGTCCAGAAACGTCGTATTCGTAAAGGGCTTTGTTGCTGTTGCGCTTTCGAATCGTCTGCACTGTTACATCGACATAACCTAGCGCAGAGAGCATGTCCGCGTACCATTTCTGCACAGGTACCTCGTGACCGGAAAAAGTGCTGTTTCCTACGATATAGGAGACGCTTCCACCAGGCTTGACGTGGCCGGCGGCGGCTTGGAAGTGAAGCCACATGTCGTAGTGGTACTTATGGACATACGCCGCGAGGACGGGTCCGCTTTTGCCACCATCGCGGGAGATGTTCTCGCAAACCGCGAGAAGCTGCGAGTCGATCGGCGTCGGATGCTCAGCAGCCCAGGAAGCGAGCTTGCTCGTCGCCGTTCCCCAGGTGCCACCGATGGCGCGCCAGTCCAAGTCACCCGCGTCACTGGGTGCGTCGAGATAGCGCGTCCAATACATATAAGGTCTGAGCTCTCGAATATACGACATGCGATTGCAATACGGTGGTGACGTGAGCACAAGGTCGGCTGGTTCAAGGTCGGCTAGGCCTGTGCGGGAATCTCCAAGTCGCACTGCGGCACTTCCGGCAAGGGTGGAAGAGGCCGATGAAGCTAGGTCAGCGGCACCGGCGAGGAAAAGCGCAATTGTTGCATCGTCATCAGTTGCCTTGAAGCGGGTCCCAGGCGCTATATCCTTGAAGCTCATGCTTTGATGATTGAATGCGGCTGAGCTGCTTGCGATGAGTGTGCGGCACAGCAATATCTCTAGTAGGTCGCGAATGTCGCCATTGTAGGTGTCGATGCTCGCCCGAAGCGTGCGCAGACCGTGGAGGGATCCAGGGCTCCACCAGCGCTCGATTCGAAAGATATCAGGCTGCCAAAGGCGGTCTCGTGCAGGAAAAGACTGAGCGGTATCAACTACGTCTGAAACTGCCCCAAGAAGAGTCGCCTCAATATCCTCTTGATAGTCGCGAGTTTTCGCATTTCCAAGCCATACAAGAAATGGATTCACATCGACTGATTGCCCCAGGTGGCCGTACTCCGCTGCTGCAAGGGGAGTGGTTCCAGTGCCACTAAACGGGTCTGTTACAACGGACCCTGGTTCGAGTAGCTCGAGCCGTTCGCGCACTACCTTGACACCGTAGGCGGGGGTAAGACGCAGCCAACCATGTCGACCCACCCCGGCGTTGGCGCGAAAAGTCATGTACTCGTTACGCGCAACACTATCTCGCGCAACTCGTTCAAGAATAGTCATTTTGCTTCCAAAAGGTGTTTGAGGACCACGTGCGTTTCTGTGCGTAGTACCGAGGCGTTGCGCTCAAAAAATGCCGCGAGGTCATAACCCACAACATTCTTGAAAAAGGCAAAAGTCGATGTCATTGTGTCGGCGGTGCCGGTCGTGCCAGCGAGGACAGCCCATCGACCCAACGTATATCGATTTCGAACAGTCTGATTGATTTGCGTGCTCATGATGGCAAGTACCGGGAGATATCCGTGAGCTACGGCCTGTACGGAGGAAGCCAAATCTCCATTTTGACGCTTACTGTCGGCGCTCTTGTAGCCTTGACGGACTTCTAATACGGCACCACGGAGAGGTACCGAAATCTTGAGGGCCTTTTGCTGTTCAGTAATCCAATTTCTAAGACGCTCGGCTGCCGCTGTGTCCTTCACGGCGTCAATTTCGATACGGCCATCCAATGTGATCAGTCGTACTGCACCCCCGTATGGAAACTCGTAGCTCCATCGAACTTGTTCCTCGGACAGGGCGAGCTGGTCGCGGAGTACGTGGCGGACCAATCGCTCGCTTCCAATGCCGAGTTGCCGGTAGAGCGAGGTCATCCCGCCAGCGGCCTTGTGTGCGGCGAACATGAGTGGCGAGTCAAAACCCATCCAGTGGTACAGCGGGTCGGACCCGTAGAGGCTCGTGAATCCGTCAAGGTCAACCTCAACCCCTCCACCCATCTTGGGGAGGTAGCCGGAACTGGTGCGCAAGGGAGACATGAGCACCTCTCGGTATTCGGCGTCATGGTCTGTCAGCGAGGGCACGTTGATCACTCTAGGTGGGCTCGCTCTCACCCTCTGCAGCCTTCGGGTGCTGAATGTAGGACGTGATCGCGTCGCGTCCGCTTGGGAATCTTCTGCCGGCCGTCCTGCGCGCAGACTGAGCCCATGACGTCGACAGAGGTGTTGAGCGCGCGAGCGCGCGACGACGCGCAGGTAGAGGCGCTGTTCAGCTCGGGGTGGCTGGCGTTCATCTCTGCCGACCGCCTCGCGGAGGAGCACCTGCCGCAGGTGCGCGAACAGTTCACCCGGTTCGAGCTCGTGGTCCTCGATGAAGACGTGCCGGTCGCTGCGGGCTGGGCGGTGCCGATCCGGTGGGACGTCACCCGGGAGGGTCTGCCTGCCGGGTACGGCGACTCCCTCCGCCGGTCACTCGAGGAGGAGGGCGAGGCGACGACCCTCGTCGTCTGCGCCGCGCAGGTGCACCCGGACCGCACCGGCGCCGGCCTCGCCGGGACGCTGCTCGGCGCGTTCCGCGACCTCAGCATCACCGTCGGCTACGACCACGTGATCGTGCCGCTGCGCCCGACGATGAAGCCGCGCTACCCGCTGACCCCGATCGACGTCTACGCGGCCTGGACCCGAGAGGACGGGCTGCCGCTGGACCCGTGGCTGCGCACACACGTGCGAATGGGAGCGACCATCCTCGACGTCGCCCCGCGATCGCAGGTGATGACCGGCACGGTCGCCCAGTGGGAGGAGTGGACCGGAATCGCCCTGCCGGCGTCAGGGGAGTACGTCATCCCCGGCGGCCTCTCGACGCTGCGCGTCGACCGCGACGCGGACGAGGGGATCTATGTGGAGCCGAACATCTGGGTGCAGCACCGCTGAGCCTGCGGGTGCTGCTCACGGCGAAGTCCCCACTTCTCGACCGCACCGCCACAGTAGAGCCACCAGCGTGCTGCCCGAACGTCATCCGAGCCGAACGCTGCTGCGCAGCTCACCTCCGCTCCACGTCTCAAGAACCCATCGATCGGGACCGGGCGACGCGCCCACTGCTTCCCCGGCCGCTTCCCGGGCCCGCTCGGCGCAGCCGTAGATCCCGATGACATCCGGCGTCTCGGCCCAAAAGGCGCTTCGCAGAAGTAGGTAGTGCTCCCCGTCGATGCTGATGCTCACACCACGGATCCTCGCTGGCCGCAGAGCCCCGCGATGGGTCCGGCACAAAGTGCCACTTCGATGGCGCGCGTCCCGTAAGGGGATCGATCTGCGGGACGCTTTCAGCGGACCGCTCGGAGGGGCTTGGCGTCGTCATCGCGTGCTGGTGATGTCGCCAGGGTCGACCGCAGGTCTTCTCGTGCTCGTTGGTAGCGGGTACGTGCGGTGGACGCGGGGACGCCGAGGAGGTGTCCTGCTTCGGTGATGGAGAAGCCGTCCCAGTGGATGAGGTGGACGAGTTCGGCCTGTTCTGGCGCGAGCCTGTCGATCGCGTCGCGCACGTCGACTCCTTCGTCGGCTGGGCGTCCCTCCGTGGGAGCGGTCGCGAGGACGCCGCGGAGCCGGCCGGAGAGGTCAGCTCGTCTGCTCTCGGTGCGAGTGCTGTTCGAGAGGACGTTCCGGGCGATGCCGAACAGCCACATCCTCGACTCCTCCGCGGTGCGGGGGAGGGCGCTGACACGGCGCATGCGGTGAGCATGACGTCCGCGAGCGCGTCGGCGGCGTCCTCGAGAGGGAGGCGGCGTTGTAGGTACTTGAGCAGGTCGGGCGAGGCGACGCGCAGGGCCTCGGTGAGTTGCTCCGCCTCATCGATCTTCCTGCGGGTCACCAGGTCGCTCCGGGGCAGTGGGCTTCGCCGGCGATGCTGATGTTCGCGGCGTCGACGTCGACGTTCTGCGCAGTGAGTTCGGCGTCGAGGGCGTTGCTGATGATGCGTCCAACCGCGGTCGAGTACTCCCGGTCGGCGTTGTAGAACTCGGTGCCGTAGCCGGCCGACGTGCGGGATCCGTCAGCGTTGATGAAGGATTGGTCCTCGGTGCGCAGTTGCGCGACGGTCTCCTCGAGCGCACCGTCGCTGAGGAGAGCGTCGATGTCGGTCGTCTGGTAGAAGTTCTCGACTACGGCGACGGCCGCCGGATCGGTCCCTTGAACGTCTCCCATGCGCTCCTCGCATTGGACACCGCTGGGCAGCGAATAGGTGATCGAGGCGTCCGGCGTCTCCGCCCACGGCGACCACGCGCCCGTCGCCGCGGCGGCCGCTGTCGCCATGCCACCGAGTAGTACCAGCGAAGCGACTCCGGCGACCGCAGGACGGGCCCAGCGGTGGCGGCTGACGCGGGCCTCTGCCGCCGCGAGCTGTTGCAGCTCGGCCAGCTCGGCGGCGACGTCGTCCGTCACTGTCGATGTGCGGGGGCTGGACTCATTCAGCAGGACGTCCAGGGGGTCTCGGTCAGGGGCGGCAGTCATGACGGGCTCCTTCGAAAGCGGGTTCATCCTGTACATGTCCACCCGACCCGCAAACGTCTGCCGCAGCACGAAATCGGCTCGCCGCCCTCGTCAGGGCGCCGGCGACCACGCCGGACGTCAGGTCGCGAGGGACGCGGCGAGCTCGGCGGGCGCTCCGGCGGAGCGGGGCTGCCACGACTCGAAGACGCCGTAGGCGATGATCCGCTCCGCGGTCGACAGCAGCGGATTGCAGCTCGTCATCGTGATGAGGCGGTCGGTCGGAGCGACGTCGCTCGTCCAGGGGACCGGATCGATGACCTGCACTTCGGAGGGCTGCACGTATTCGAGGTTCCGGAACCGGTAGGTGTACCAGCCGTCGGCGGTCTCGATGTAGATCGCATCACCCAGTTGCAGCTCATCGATGAGGTGCATTCCTCCGCCGGCGGCGGAGCGGTGCGCGGCGATCGCGAAGTTCCCCACTTCGCCGGGCATCTGCGTTCCCGGGTAGTGGCCGATACTGCCCACGTCGAGCACGTTCTCCGCGTCGACGCCCTCAGCGATCGTGCGCACCCACCCCTCGCCGTACCGGGGGATATAGAGGTTGCCGAACGTGGTGTCTAGAGCTGCGACTGGCGCGATCACTGGGTCGCCGGGGGCGGCCGGCTCAGCACTCGGCTCGGACGGCGCCTCAGCGGACGGGGCGTCATCACCCCAGCTCTGGCGCAGCTCGGCCGCTTGATCTTCCTGCCGGCCCGCGATCACGGCGTCGTTCCACCACAGCTGCCAGGCGAGGAACAGCAGAACGAGGACCCCTGCGGTCATCAGCAGCTCGCCGAGGACGCCGAAGAAGGACAGGCGGCGACGAGCCGAACGGCGTCGGCGCCGCGACACGTCCACGGATGACGAAGCGGTCATGCGCAGGAGTCTAGGTGTGCCGCTCTCACCGGCATCGCTACGGGAGACGTCTCGTGCGGGAATCGTTCGACGGTCCGACGTTTTGGGCCACTGCTCGTTCTCGCGCGCCGTCGCCGTCCCTTCCGCTGCCTGCCCTGACCCACTGGCAAGCGCGTCACCGCAAGCGAATCGCGTCGCAGTGTTCAGCCCGGAGTGCACCGGGCCGAACGATCAGATAGCGACGGACGGTGTAGTAGCTGCTCCATCCGGCGTGTTTGTGCGAATACTCGGGTTCCGGGTGCGTGACGGGTAGACGAGGGCTAGACCGGCAGCTGCAATCCAGCACGCCGTCCAGAGGCCGTGTCCGGGAGTGCCGTCGGCGCTGCCCCATTCGACCCAGAAGAATCCGGGGTCTGCCACAGGGCAGGCGAGAACAACTGCTGCAACCGTCGCTACCCCTGCGGGAACCTAGGGAACGAGGCGTGCGACCACCAGAGCTACAACGACGAGAGCGAGGGCACCCCAGAGATACAGAAGGGGCATGAGGTCGTACGACGACATGGCCTCAGCGCAGGACGGGTTCATTTCATTCCATCTAGCGCCCGTGCATGGCTGCCAGTAGGACGACGTCGCCCAGGTCACCCACAGCGCGACGCCCATGAGCGTAGCTGCGCACGCCAACCGGACTAGAGCCTTAGTGTGCTGGCGTCGCCCCATGCTGAAAATGCTAGTCCGCCGACCGTCCCGGTGGACGATCGTTCATCGGTGCACGCAGACGCGACACCGAGCGCCTGTCGTTCCTCACGGTCGCCTGCACAGCTCGTCGCTGCGTCCCAAACCTCGTGCAGATGACCGTGAACGTTCAGGTCTTCGAGTTCGTCTGCACAACCGACGTGAGCGCGCCGGAATCGTCAGCCGCAGTAGTGATGCTCGAGTACTTCACCCCTCGAAGAAGTAGTGCAGCACTCACCCCGCCGACTACAGCCGCCACGACACCGAGACCGACAGCGATCCCCGCCGTCATCGGATCACCCACGACGGCAGCTACGCCGGCCGCAACAACCCACGGAACGCTCGACCCTACGGCCGGCCCAATAGGGCTGATCAGCGGGGACGACTCGGTGGCTCGTCCCGACCGCAGAGTGATCAGAATCGCCACGAATCCTCCGGCGACGGCAGCCAGGGCACTGACCCCACCGATAATGGCGCCCACCATAATCAAGTAGGCGAAGGCGCCCCACCCGCCCTGTTCGCGGAAGTCGGAGTTACCCGTAAGGACCAATCCCAGACCGAGCAGCGCACCCAGCACCACGCCGACGGGTACAGCACAGAGAGCGGCCCTCCGATGAAGATGGACGATTTGCCGCATGTAGCCACGTTAGCCGGAGAGTCTCCCGGTCAGCGCAATGGCCGTCCCGTAAGAGGATCGTTCACCGATGCGGATCTGACCCGAGTGGTCCAGCGCGCTCCTGCCGTTCACCCGTTGGTCCGATAGTGATGTTGTGCAGACGCTGTCGCTCAAGGCTTCCGCAGCGATCGCGGGCGCAATCACTCTCCTCGCCCTCGTCGCGGGCGTCTTCCTCGACGGATTCTCGTTCGCGTGCAACGAGTCCCTTCCGGCTCAGTGCACGGGGTTTGACGTCGCGTGGCCGGCTCTGTGCTCTGTCGCCCTCGCGACCCTTGTTCTCCTGGTCGTAGCGATGCGCGCCAGCAGGCGCTCTCACGCTCGATGGAGGTGGCTGTTGCTCGCCTTGGGCGTGGTCGGCGCCGTCACCAGCTGGGTTCTCGCTCTGCGTACCGCCATGATCATCGGTTGAGCAGCCCACGGCACGGTCGAACGACCGCTTGTTCCGTATGGAGATCGTTCATCGGGGCGAGGGGGCGGTGGCCTTCGCTTCGACCGTGTGGATCTAGCTCAGGTTCACCTTCGAGTTCTATGTTGAGCCCATGAAGCGACTCGCGACGTCAGGCCAGTTGGTTGGATGGACAATCGCCTTGCTCGGGGCTGCTGGTGCCGCCGCGTTCCTGGTGCACTGGAGCTCGTGCCTCGGTGGCCTGAACGAGGGTTGCTACAGCGCCACACAGTCAGACTTCACGTGGATCGCCACAACGATCGTCTGGGCCGTCGCCTTCCCGCTCGTGATATTCGGCGCCTTCGTACTCTCGCCAGGACGACCCGTCACGCTGATTGGTGTTGGGCTCCTCATGGTCATCAACCCCCTCACCGACCCTGGAGCGTTCTTTCTCCCGTGGGATGTCGCGGACACCTTGCCCTTTACCGGCGTCGCCACGTCGCTAGCTGCTGTGACTGCAGGTGTCCTCCTGGCCGGATCTTCCTACCGAGCCCGTCGGCCCGATCACAGCCGAGTCGGGAAGCCAGCGCCCGCTGACGTCGCCTACTGACCTTCGATCGGACTTGGGTCGTCCCGTTAGGGGATCGTTCACCGGTCGCGTATCCAGCTACGGGCAGCGGTAGGTCTTCGCGAAGTCGGTTGCCGTGAACTGCCTTCCCTCGGTCATAGAGGTCAGTGACGGGCAGATGTCGTTGTTGTGCGCCGCCGCTACGAAGGGGGTCGCTGCTTGTGGGACGCAGCCGTAGTCCTGGTCGGGCTGGTCGAGGATTCGCAGCTGACCTGTCTCCCCGGCGGCGAGGTGAAGATCGGACCAGGAGCAGGACCAGGTGAGTGAGGCTCCGGTGTCGTTGGTGATGCTGACGTAGTGGGAAGGGCCATGCACTCCGAACAGCAGATCACCCACCCACAGAACCGCGGCCGCCACGACGGCTAGAGCTCCCAGCGCGATCGACAGTCTCACCAACCGTCGTTGGCGGGGTGGTGTCTGCCGGTCCGGCGAGAGTCTGCTCGGGTCCCAACTGTCCAGGCGTTCAACCACGGCGTATCCACCCCTCGGCGCGACGTGAAGCGGCCTCGACCGCCGCCGAGCTCGTTACCTTGAGTTCTCCCACGGGAGAAAAGTAGGCGTGACGCGGCTCTCACCACGAGGAGCTACCGACTCGCGACCGAGAGTGTCCTGTAAGGGGATCGATCCGCGGGACGCTTTCAGCGGACTGCTCGGAGGGGCTACTGCTCGTCTTTCCGGGCTGCTCGGCCGACGAAGTGCACGGACCGTCGAGCGTCGACGAGTTCGCGCTTCTCGAAGTGGCGAACGACGAAGGCTCCTGCGACGAACGAGTAGCCGATGCCCTCCGCGATTCGTGTGAGGACCGGGATGGTGCTGATGATCTGTTCGACGGTGGGTGATCCGTTGGCTTGGTAGGGGGCGATCCAGAACGGCACGATCGTGCCGAAGACGATGCCCAGGAGAATCCCGGCGACACCGATCCAGAACATGGAAGTGGACGAAAGTGCTCTGAGCATGGGATCCCCGGAATGTTCGGTGGGCGAGTCGAGAGGCGCCGCTGTCGGACGCGCCGTCCTCGCTCACGGCTGATCGGTCTGGTTACAGGCGCAGGTTGAGCGCGGCGAGGACGGTGACGAGGCCGGCCGCGACGACGACGACCGTCAGTGCAACGCGCCCCGCCGTACGGCGGAGAAGGCCGGTCATCGTGGCGGCGTCCGCCACGCGAGTCGCGATCACGAGGTCAGGAACGCCGGCCGGCGGTTGCGGTGGCGTCGTGGAGTCGTCTTCGCTGGCCGGGACGCTCACGGTCTGCTGAGCCGGCTCGATCCGATCGGGCAGCTTCTTGAAGCGGCCATCATTCGATTCGCCCACAGCGACCTCCCCAGCGGTCGCCGCATCGCGACCCTCCTTCGTGACTGTAGCCGTGCAACTCCATTGCGTCAGCGTGAGCGCGTAGCGGCCTGGAGCTGGAGACTGCTGCGGCGCACGTCTCCTCTCCACTCCTCGAGCGTCCACTGATCGGGTCCCGTAGAGGAACCTGCTGCTTCCCGAGCGCGCTGCTCGCTGCCATAGATTCCAACGACGTCGGTGGCGTCTGCCCAGAGGGCTGTCCTGAGGAGGAGGTAGTGCTCACCGTCACTGCTGTTCTTCACGCCTCGGATCCTCGTCGGTTCCGACGTCGTTCGGTCACCGTGGCGCGAGGTATCACAGTGCTGGCGCGCGTCCCGTATCGGGATCGACCACCGGACGCCCTGCTCCTTCGTCGAGAGACGGAGGATGACCGGTTGATCGTTGACGTTTTGCACCGCGGCTAGTGCGCCACGGCGGTCCAGTTCGTACGCTCAGCACATGACTGTTCCGGGGAACGCGCGGAGTCGACGTCGGCAGCTCCTGATGTGGGTTCTGGCTTCGCTGGTGGTGTTTGCGCTGGTGACTCTTGTTGTCGCCTTCGTGGCAACCCAGCTCAACGCTGCTGCTTTCGCCAGACGCCCGGAGATCGAGAACTGGGCTGACCCGAGCAGGGGAACATACACGCTCGGGCTCGGATGGGGCTTGGTCGCCGCCGCAGTCACCGTCGCGGTCGGCGTCACCGTCGATCGTCTGCGGTTGCGCAACGCAAGGTAGAACGGCGTCCCATATGGGGATCGTCGTCCGGACGGTAAAACTACCCACTGCTATCCAGCGTCCGGTAGGGGGTCGTCAACCGGTCGCACGCGAGTTGCGTGCGCCGCCGCGGCGTGGCGCGGGCGGGGCCGTCTCGTTAGACCTGTCCGGTGGTGATTCCGCTGAGGGGGCGTGAAACGGGGCAGGGAAGGCCGAGCGCCAGGCCGGCTTGTCTATCCCGGGTTGGGTGGTTGCGGGGCTGTGTCGTTGAGGCGGCGATAGTAGGCGACGTCGAGCGCGCTGAGGTGGGTGAGGAGGCGTCCGGCGCGGTCGTGCATGGTCATGGAGCCGTCGTGGAGGCTCGCGATGGCGCCGACGCGGTGCAGCATCAGCACTGTGTCGAGGCGTTCGGCGTAGTGCAGTTCCAGGAAATACACCAGCGGCGGATTGCCGGCCCGGCCTGGGGTGAAAAGGGCGGTGGGCTGGTGTCGGGTGACGCCGGTGTCGCGGTTGAGCTCGCGGAAGATGTACCGCTCGCGCAGCCACGGCCCACCGAGGATCATCGCGACGAGGACGACGACCCCGGTGATGACGAAGGGGTTGAGAAGAACGGCGAGGTCGTTGCCGGTCATCATCCGAGCATGTCCCGGGGGCGGTCGCGGTCCTCGGCTGCTTCGGTGTCCGCGGCCAGCTGCGCGACTCGCGCTTCGATGTAGACGGTGCGCATCGTGGCGTCATGGTCGAGTTGCAGGACTTGCAGGAGGCGGTGCAGTTGTACGGTGCCGGCCGAGGTTTTGCCGGTCAGGATGCGTCGGACGGTGCGCGGTCGGAGCCGTGCGAACACGGCTACCTTCTGTGCGCTCCAGCCCTGCGCCTGCACGGCTGTGGTCAGTACCGTGCCGAGCGCGGTGTCAAAGTGCTGGGGCGCCAACCCGATGAAGTCCACTCAGCCAGGCTAGCCATGCGATTCGTACGCGAACGTGGGTTCAGAGGACGGGTGGTGGCGACCCGTCCGGTGGGGAGCCAGGTGGCGGGGCGTCTAACGAAGCAGTTGGAGCCGCTCGTCAGGTTCGGTCGTTCGTCGTTTCGTCGTCGCCTGTTCGGTCTGGCGAGTTGGGGGTGCGGAGGGGCCAGGCGGGCCACCAGCCGTTGTCGAGTTGGCGCAGGGTCGTGGTGGCGTGTTCGAGGTCGTCGGTGGTGAGGTCTCTGTCGGGGGCGCCACTGCTGCCGGTGTAGCCGCTGCCGTCAACGGCGTGGAGCTGGGTGTGCAGCCACCGGCGACTTCCGAGGGGGTACGTCTCGCGGAAGCCGCCCGCGGCGATGGAAAGGACGGCTTCTTCGAGGCGGTCGGCGGCGGTTTCTGCTGATTCGTCGCAGGCATCGCAGGAGCAGTTCGGCAGGGTGGCGCGGAAGAAGACGCCTGCTTCCACTTGGACTGATTCGTCGGTTGCAGTGACGGTGATCGGGGTTCCGGCGCGAGGCTGCAACCGGATCTGCTGTGTCCCGTCGTGGTCGAGGTGGCGGACGTCGACGGAGTACCAGCGGTGGAGGTAGTCGGCCAGGGCGTCGACGTCATGGCGTAGGGGTGCGAAGCGTTCTGGGTGGGAGACGCGGGAGTACGCGTCGTCAGGTGGGTGGTGGTCGGGCCAGCGCTGCCCGTATTCGATGACGTGGCCGTTGTCGTCGCGGAACTCGATGGGAGGGAAGGCGGCGCGTTGGAACGGAACCGGTGGAACCGTGAACGGCGGTGGAGTGACATCGTGAGCGAGCGCGGTGATTTCGCGGTCGTCGAGGTCTTCTTGATCCCAGGTGGACAGCATCTCGAGGAACGGTTCCCGCTGCTCGGGACGCTGCACCATGGTTCGCACGAGGGCGGCGACCGGAATGGAGCGGACGTTCGTCCCGATTTCCGGCTCGTTGGTGACTCGCCAGGTCGCCGCGGGATGCACCACCGCGATCACGTTCCCGACGAACCGGGCTGCGGCGTCGGCAATCTCTGGCGTCGTCAAGGCGGTCGGATGCTTGGCCAGGAAGAGCCACACTCCCGACACGTCACCAGCAAGGCTCTCTGGGTCCACGCCATGGCGTTGCAGGAACTGAACGAAGAGATCGAAGCCGTCGACAAACCGCACAGGAGTCGGAAGCTCTGTTGCGGGCCGGAACGTCGCAATCGCGGACGAACCCAATTCCGGCATCGACCCGATCTCGCCAGGGAACATCTGTGTTGTCATCAGCTTCCTCCCGCGCCATGAACGACTCCGACAGTGCTCACCATGTCAGCGCCCCGTCACTCTTCAGACGCTTGTAGCGCCGATGTCGAGGCGCGAAGGTAGGCGTACACCGTCTCCCGGCTGATGCCATATTTCTTTGCCAACGTCGTCTTCGGCACGCCGGCACCAGCCCGCTCGCGCAGCTCCGCGACCTGCGCGAGGGTAAGCGAGCGGGCGCGGCCTCGGTAGACGCCGCGCTGCTTGGCCAAAGCGATGCCCTCGCGTTGACGCTCCCGAATGAGTTCGCGTTCGAACTCTGCGAACGCGCCCATCATGTTCAGCAGCAGGTTCGCCATCGCGCTGTCCTCACCAGTGAAGGTGAGCTGTTCCTTGACGAACTCGACCCGGACCTTCTTGTCCGTCAGTCGGCGCACGAGCCGGCGGAGGTCTTCTAGGTTCCTTGCGAGCCGGTCCATCGAGTGCACGAGCACCGTGTCTCCGTCGCGGACGAACCCGATCATCTCTTCGAGCTGCGGACGGTTCACGTCCTTGCCGGAGGCCTTGTCCTCGAACACCCGATCCAGCGTCAGGCCGTCGAGCTGGCGCACCGTGCTCTGATCCAACGTGCTCACCCGCACGTACCCGACCCTCTGACCCGACATGCCGCCTCCGACCCCTACTTGTCCAGTTGAAGTCTAAGAGCCGCAGGGGCAAGTGTCAGACAAGGTCCGACACGGCCCTATTCGGACGCGCTTCGGCCATGGTGCCTGACGTCCGGTTGGGGTGTACCTCAGCTAGACGGAGCCCCCGTCACCCTCCGGTGCGGTCGCTCGCAGTGCGTGGCGGGCGCTGCTTCGCGCCTGGGTGGGAGGTGGGCGCTACGTGGCCGCTTCCTCCATTTCGGTGATGGGAGCCGTATGAGTGGCAGCGTGGAGGGTGTTCAAGGGAAGCAAGAAGAGACGAAGGAGTACATCATGCGCACCAGCACGAGCAACGAATTCGACACCAGCTCGGCCAACCGTCAGAACCACCCGGGACACGGCTTCCGCCGGTCCCGCATCGCTGCGGGCCTGCTCGCAGCATCACTCACCGTCGCAGTCCCGATCGTGGGCGCCGCGCCGGCCTTCGCGGACACCACAACTCAGACAACCACCGCCGTCGCTGACTCCGGCCGCGCCACTGGCGTTACCGAGGGAGCGAACAGCGGCGCTGCCGGTCAGTGCACATGGGGTGCGAAGGAAAAGTTCTTCGAGGCGACCGGGCTGCGTCCCGCCATCTACGGCAACGCCCTCGACTGGGACACCAGCGCCGCCGCGAACGGCTGGACTACCGTCCTGGATGCTCAGGCTCGCAGCATCGTCGTCTTCGAGCCCGGCGTGCAGGGGGCGGACCCCACCTACGGTCACGTCGCCTGGGTCGATTCCGTCGAGCAGCGCGCTGACGGCCTCTACATCAACATCACCGAGATGAACGGTGCCGCCGGACCTGGCGTCTACAACACGCGAACTGTGCAGGACGTCGTGGGCATGTCCTACATCCTGGCTCCGTAGGGTCACCGCAAGAGGCGCTCCGCGTCCGCGAGGGTGAAGGCGGGTGACCCATGGGCCGCCCGCCTTCACCCTGTCCGCGTACCTTCGGCCTCCCGATCGGTAGGCGTCGCTTGCACCGTAGAACGATGCGACGACTCGAACTCGGAGCGGATGGCAGGCGGCCTCAATCACTCACTGACGTCGCGATCGCTGTCCTTCGCGCTCTCCTAGGACGGTTCCTGGACTTTGGGACGGTTGATCGTGTCACCGTTCCACGACAGGTCGGAGTCCTCATCGACGGGGAAGGCCTCGAATCGGCCGTCAGTGAGGATCGCGCTTACGAGCGTGTGCGAGCCGGCGACGATGGTGGAGTCCCAGTCGATCTCGGTGGCGAGCACCCAGGCGTGATCTTCAGGCCAGAGTAGTTGCGGCGCTTCCTCGCCGCGGAGGCCAATCTCGGGACCCCATCCGGGTTCGGCAAGCTCCGCCATGCTCGTGGCGGCCAGTATGTAGTCGTATCGGTCAATGCTGACCGGCCTGCCGAGGAGGTTCTGGCCGGTCCCACCGACCCAGTACGCCGCGAGCGCATCGCCGGGCGTAGTGGTCGCCGAACTGAGGATGGGTGCGAGGGCGGCGAGTACTTGCGGATCGAGTCGTCCGACGTCACTTGTGCCGCCGCGCGGCTCGTCCCTGCCTAGGAGCCGTTCCCACTGGACGAGCGGGTGCATGACCTTGCCGGCAGTAGCAGCAACGTCCGCCCACCGCTGGCGTTCCCAAATGTCATCGCCGTCAGGTCGAGGGTGAAGGACACGGGCGTACGCCTCGAACCCGTATCCGGCGACCGAGCCGACTCGTGCCCAGCTTCGCTCTCGCTGCATGCGCAGCCCAAGCCATTCGGCCCGCTCGACATCATCTGTGATCTCCATGGCCATGACCCTGGCAGGCCGGCACGGCCACGCCAAGACGAGTCGTGGTCGACCTGACGCCGATCGGACGCCACGCCATCGAGCTGATGAACCGAGCTTGGCATCGTGGCGCGGCTGAGGGCGCGCCGTTCGGGTCGGCGCACCCCCGCCGGCGGGCTTGGCGCTCTCGCGTCACAAGCCAAAGATCGGCGGTCCAGGTCCCCGCTCAATCCATGCGGAATCATACACATCGGTTCCTGAGTGATCTGCCGAGCATCAGCCAAACGGGGGAGGGCGATGGGGATAGTGCGTGATGGTTGGTCGTTCAGGTCTGGTATCTCTGGTGAGCCGGGGTCGGGAGGACCTGTCGGCGGAGGGGAAGCGGTGGGGGCGTACGACGAGGCGGAGGATCTTCCTTCACCGCCGCGGCACCATCGTGGCGTCACCGTGGTCCTACTCGTTCTGCTGACGTCGGTGCTGGCCGGCGTCGTCGCTGTCTTCATGTTTGCGGTCGGGTCGCTCGATGACTCGACGTCGGGAGCGGTGCCGCCGTCGGGGAGTGGCCAGGAGCTGGTGTACGAGCTCGTGCCCGTGTTGAACGATGATCCGGCGATCGCGAAGCTTCTTCCCGCGAACACCGAGTCAGACAGTGCAGGCTTGCGCGATGCGTGCGGGGCGCTCGCGGACCGCGATTCGGAGTTCACGATCATCGACGGCGCGACACCTGCCACGTTTCGGGTCGCCCTGGACGCGGCCGCAGACGCGCCGGAGCCGCAGACTTGCTGGATTGGGTTCCGCTGGGTCAAGGACGAAGGCTGGCGCGCTTCCGCGATCCGTCACTGACCACAGCTGAGCGTGGACCACCGTCGGCGTCACGGCTTGTAGGGGGACCAGTCCTGTGAGGGAAGTTCGCGCAGCTCCTCGTTCACCCAGACGCGCCAGCACGTGTCGGTGCGCTCCTGAAAAGCGCCGCTGATGGTCTCGTGCGACCAGCCGTCACGCGATTGGATCCAGCGGACGAGCCAGACCATTTGACCGGCCAACGGCTCAGTGTTGCGCGACATGTGCTCATCATCCTGGACGTCTGCCCGCGCAACGTGTGCTCGTCAGTAGTGGAGCTGTGTGCTCCATCCGTCTCGGCCGCGACCGGTCCACTGGGTGTAGTACAGGCCGCGCTTGTTCAAGAACGGCCCCACGTAATCCAGGCCCGCCGGCCGGTCAGAGCTGGCGCGAACGAAGAAGTTCTCGGGGCCGAAAAGCGGAAGCCCGGTCTCGGCCAACGTGGTGCCGGTCCCGTCGAGAATCGTGAGGCGCCACTGGTCCTCGACGTACTCGACTGTCGCCATCTCGGCGGAGCTGAAGTCGATCATGCGCGGAGCATAACCACCGCACGTTACGCCTGGTGTCGTTTCGCTCGGGTGCGGCTTCTTCCCCTGGGAAGCGGCCCGACCCGGCATCCCCCGACGCGGGGCCGGGCCGCTACTCCCGGCTCAGGGGCCGAGCCGCATCCGAGCCGGGAGCACTGGGGCCGGAGCGAACGGCACTCCGTACATGCCCGACCATAGGTGCCGACTGTGCCCACGGGAGGAGGGTTGACGGCCCTGAGCAGCAGCCGGCGAGTGGTGCTCTCGGCCGCGCTGTGTGACGCGGCCGAGAGCAGAGCGACACCGACGACCCCTCGTCGGTCTGCCGCGCGCGGCGTCGAGGTCCCCACTTCTCAACCGCACCGCCACTTTAGACACGAAGTGCCGAGACGGTGAGCGTGAGCGGAGCGAGTCGAGCAACTCCTGTCAGCGCCGCTCGGCATCCTGACGGCTGGCCGCGCTTCGCTTGCGCAGCTCGCTGACTACCGACTTTGAGGCTGCCAGAAGGGCGCGCTCGTCTTGCGCGTCGGCATCGACTGGGACGACGACGAACGCGCTGTTGGCGTTCACCGTCATCCGTACTTCCATGACCTGCCCATCCACGCGCAGCGCGGGAATAGCGATCGACTCGGAGTGTCCGCCGGCGGCGATCGAACCGACGAAGGCGAGGAGGGCCGTGCACACGTCGTCGGTGGACGTGAACGTCGCGGAAGCTCTCATCCGTCGTCATCACCTACGCGATGTAGCGCTCCGGTGAGCGTCCGGCAGGGGCCGCTGATCGGAACTCTTCCCGAGGGGAGCATTCTCTGAGGCCATCCATCCGATAAGCGGCGCGATGCCGGAGGCGGGTGGCCGTCAGGAGTGCCCCGGAGGGGCATCCCGGAGGGACGCGCAGCGCTCTTGACGGTCGGCCGGCGCAGGCAAGAGTGAAGCGTCGGATGGACGGCCGGACCGCAGCCTGCGCGCACGTCGCGGGAAGGCAGAAGCCCCCGCGAGCGTGACTGCTCGAGCGGGGGCTTGCTACTCGACGAGGGCGGTCGTCGTGCGCGATCGACCTACTCGTTCGGCCACGACGCCAGAGCGTCATGGGGGACGATTGTCGGCACTCCGTCGACGGTCTGGATCGTCGTGCCGGGCTCTCCGAGTCCGGCGGCGTGCGCGATCGCCGCGAGGACCAGTCGCGTGTGTTCGAGGTCGAGCCCGGCGACGTCCTCGCGGAGGTCGACAGGGACACCCTGACCGAGCGACGACGCGATCCGCGCGACGCGCTGTTCGCCTCCGCTGAGCGCTCCGATTTCGTAGCCGAGGCGGTCGAAGTCGATTGCGCTCGTGTGCCAGGCGTTGTCGGTCTTCACCCACGGTGCTCCGGCGTACACGAGGCCCGATCGGATCAGCAGTTCGACGGCGGCCGCGAGCGGGTTGGACCCTTCCGCCCAGGCGCGGACCTGACCGTGGAGCGCGGAGGACTCGTCGTCGGTCATGCAGCGTTCTCGATGGACGCAGAGCTGTCGCTCTCGGTCGAATCGGCGGGAATTCCCTCCGCCGACGTTGTGCGTCGCGCGCGGGTGACGCGAGCGCGAGTCTGCTCGGGTCGCGGCACTCCTGCTGCGCGGAGTTCCTTCTCCGACCATCCGGCGGCGAGGGCGTCCGCCCACGCCTTGCTGTGTCGGTTCTGCGCGTCGCTGAGGGCGGCGCGTGCGGTGTCGGTGTCGTTGGCTGCGGAGACGATCGTGCGGACCGCCTCGACGCGCTTCTCGACGCTCTGTTCGAGCAGTCGGCGGGCGGCGTCGGCGGCGTCGTCAGGGTTCCTCGTGTGGTCGCTCATGCGGAAAGGCTAGCCGCCGCCGCCGTCATGCGGAAGGCGCGGACTCAAGCGTCTCGGGTTCGGCTTCGCCAGCCGAGACGCTCGGGTGTCCTTCGGACCCGAGTTACACCCAAGTCGCGCTCGGTGCGAAGATGGTTTGTGGAGCAAGCTATAGGTTTACCCGTGGTAAACCGCTCGCGCCCCTTCCGCTGCGCGGCCGGGTCGGCGCATACTGGTCGTATGGTCCCCGCCTGGGGGCGGGTTCGCTGCGCTGGGCCGGAAGGACGGTGAGGGTCGTGTCGGAGTCGTCACGAGAGGGTCGGTTGTTCGGCCGGCGCCGCCGCGCGAACGTGCCGGGTGTCGCTGCGCGGTCGAAGCGGTACGAGGTGTCGGTCACGCCCGAGGAGGACGCGCACCTGCGCGCCCGTGCCGAGGTGCTGGAAGTGACGGTGCCGCGGCTGCTGTTCGAGTCCGCGATGAACGCCCAGGTGCGCACGGACACGGAGTGGCGGTTGGTGGTTGCTGAGCTGTTCCGGGCGTCGAAGCTGTTGCAGAAGACGTCGGACAACATGAACCAGCTCGCGCGGTTCGCGAACAGCACGGGCCAGTTCCCGGCCGAGGCTGTTGAGGCTGCGGAGGAGTACCGGCGGGTGCGACGCCTGATCGAGGCGACGGCAGACCGGCTCGGTGGACGGTGAGAACGAACATCACGCGCGGCACGCGCATGCGTGGACTGATGGGCTACCTCGTTGGTCCCGGTAAGACGAACGAGCACGAGGAGCAGCACCTGATCGCGGGGGATTCCGCGATCATGGCTGAGTACGGGCATGAGATTCTGGATGGCGCTGCGGCTGCGGCGATCGCTGCGGATCTGGACCGACCGCGGGAGCTGTTCGGCGTCGAGGTGACGCGCAACAAGGTGCGCACCGACGAGAACGGCGAGGCGGTTCGGGACTCGGCCGGTGCGATCGTGAAGGATCGCGTGGCGGCGGATGTGTGGCATTGCTCGCTGTCGCTGGCGGCGGAGGAGGGCCAGCTCACAGACGAGCAGTGGGGCCGAATCTCGACCGACTTCGTGCAGCGGATGGGCTTCGCTGGCGAGGACATCGGCAAGGCCGATTGCCGGTGGGTCGCGGTGCGTCATGGCCTGTCGAAGCACGGCAACGACCACGTGCACATCGCCGTGTCGCTGGTGCGCGAGGACGGCACGAAAGCGTCGGTGCACAAGGACTACGAGCGGTCGCAGACGATCAGCCGTGAGCTGGAGCGCGAGTACGGGTTGCAGGTCTACCAGGCGCCGGAGCGCGAGTTCCCGGAGCGCGGTGTGCGGCCGGGAGCGCGTGAGTCCGCTGCACGTCGCGGGCACGTCGAGCCGGACATGCAGCGCCTCGAGCGCGCGGTGCGCGCGGCCTCGTCCGCGTCGCAGGATGAGAGCGAGTTCGTTCGCCGTCTGCGTCAGGGCGGGGTGCTGGTGCGGCCTCGTTTCGCGACGGGCCGTGATGATGTGATCGCCGGCTATTCGGTCGCGCTGCGGCCGACGAACGGTGAGAAGGCGATCTGGCACGGCGGCGGCCGGCTCGCGCGCGACCTGACGTTGCCGGAGCTACGGAAGGGCTGGCCGGACCAGCCGGAGTCGGCGTCGGATGCGGCGTCCGAATGGCGCGCGACAGCAAAGAATCCCTGGAAGTACACGCCGGTCAACCCTGGCCGGGAGACGGCAGAGCCGGCCCCCGAGCTGTTCGAGGCGTACGCCGCGGACATGGACCGTCTGCACGACTACATCAGGTCCGTGGACCCCTCCGACAAGGCCACGTGGGCGCACGTCGCTCGCGAGACGGCCGGCGCCTACGCGGCGTGGTCCCGTCGAATGGAGCCCACCCCGGGACCGCTCGCTGACGCTGCGCGATCGCTCGCCCGCTCGGCGCACCTTCGGGCGCACGAGACGCGCCCGCGGCCCGCGATGATGCCCTCGACGGCGGCGTACTCCGCACTGATCATGGCCGCGGCGGGGAACAAGAAGAATGCAGCCGCGGAGCTGCTGCTGCTGAACCAGTTCGCGCGCTTGACGCACGCGGTCGCGTCGGCTCACAAGGCAGCCGGTGATGCGCGACGGATGCGCGAGCTGTCACAGACGTTGCGGGGTCAGTTGTCCGCTGTTCGCGATGGCTACCAGGGCGTCGTGAAGGCCGAGAAGGTCGCGGAGAACGAGCGGGCCTGGCAGGCGCTCCCGGAGGAGCTCAAAGACGTTCGCCGGCTGTCCCAGACCAACTTCGGGTCGGGCAGTCCCGTGCCCACGAAGCTCACCAAGGCTGACCGGGAGCGCGAGGAAGCGATGCTCGCGGACCGCGCCCGACAGTCTCGGCAGGGACCTGACCAGGACCGCGGCGACCGTGGCCGATAGACGATTCACCAAGGCAAGGGGAGGAAGTCATGAGTGACGACGACGAGGTAGGCCAGGAGGTCGGTCAGAACGTCCGGATCGCGTTGACGATCGCGATGCAGATGGGCGAGAAGTTCGCCCGGCTGCGCGAGGAGCTGGCCCGCGACGCGCAGGCACGCTCCGCCGCGCAGGCGCGCGAGCTGTCGGCCCGTTTCGACGCCGAGCGCGGCGCTGCACGCGCAACGTTGCAGGTCGTGGACCGGCCCGACTGGTGGGAGAAGGCGAGCATCCAAGACATCTCGAAGGTCGCGGAGACGGCGCAGGCGTGGAAGAACCACGACCCGATCGCGGAGCGCGCGTCGGCCGTCGTTCAGCGCGAAGTGTTCGAGCGCTACGGCGTCGACACCGCCGTGCTGCGCGACGCCGCCGGTCAGGCGAAGTCGGAGCTGGACCGGGCGAGGGAATGGGCCACCAACTCCGCGCCGGAGCACTACCACCGCCACGACGACGACCGTCTCACCATGGACATACGCGGCCGCGCAGAGCCGGACGTGAACGCGGAGCGCGCTCTGATCACCGACTACCGCGCGGCGCTCGCGGGCGACGCCGGCACCCTCGAACTCTCCGCGGCCGAGGAGTGGAAGCGCGACACCGACCCGGCCGGGTTCCAGGACTACCGCGTGCAGACGTCGATCGACTGGAACGACGGAGAGTTCCGCACTGCGGACCCCGCGGCCGTCGCTGCTGCACGAGCCGCGCTGGTCGAGGAGTGGAAGGACACGGTAGCTCCCGAGCGTGCTCGAGCGGGAGCGGAGGTTACGGAGGCACAACTACTGATCGCGGAAGCCGACCGCCTCGACCGCGCGAACGACGCCCGCAACCAGGAGGCCGCTCGAGAAACCCCCGGTGCGTCCGACGTCGACAACGGGCGCGCGGAGATGGCTGCGCAGCTCGAAGCGCGCGCGAGCGACTACGACCGCGACGCGGCCGCCGGTGGCACCGCCAACGCGACTCCTGACGAGCTGCGCGAGCTGGCCTCCGACGCGCGCGCTCAGGCACAGCTCTTCCGCGACGACGCCCCCGCAGAGCGCCAGGAGGCCGCACAGGGCACCGGAGGCCCGTCCACGGAGTCGGCGCCGCCCGCGACGGATCCGCGCGCGTCAGCGTCGCGTGAGGCCGGAGAGATCGCTTACGACAGTGCCGAGCGTCGACAGTCGACCATTCAGGCGATGGAAGCCAAGGGAGTCCCCCCGCACGTCATCGAGGCGCGGATGAGCGCCGACAGCGCGCACGCCACCCCGCCCAGCGCCGCGGTGACGTCGAAGGCTCCGATGAGCACCGTCCCTCAGACGCGGCGCGGTCGTGGCCAGGGGCAGGGCGCCGATCGCGCGGACCTGAGCCGCTAGCCGGAGCGTCGAGAACGAAGAAGGGGAGCACCGGACGGTGCTCCCCTTCTTACGTCCTCAGAGCGCCTCTCAGGCGTTTTCTCTGGATGGGCGCTGCGTGTACAGCGGCGGTTGTAGATCGGACGGGAAAGTGCCTTCTACCGGTGCCGTGTAAGGCAGCGGTTCACCGAGCCGGTTCTCGTCCGTCGAGTCAGCGAACGGCCCGTCCGCAGAGAGTAGGACGCTCATGTGCGGATCGCAGTGGTTGATCCACCACGCACTCATCCCGGCTTTCGGGTCGGCGCGTGCGGCCTCCCAGGCCCGCCACAGCGCCTCGATGCGCTGTTGTGCTTCCTTGGACTCCCACCAGGCTGCTTTCCACCGCAGACCTGCACCGGAGCCCTGCGCCATCACTCGGCGCCGGTAGGTGCCGATGAGCTGCTTGCGCACGAACTCATCCGCCGACCCGAAATGCGTCGTGGGCTCTTCGCTCTCCGGGGCACTCGTCGCCTCGTCGGCCGCTGACGCAGGCGCGGCCTCGTCGTCCACGCCCCCGTAGAAGTCATCGCTCATGAGTCCGTCACCGGCGTGAAGCCGTGTCCCTGCTCCGGGGCCGGCGGCGGCGTCGGTGTCGGCGCTGCGCCAGGTCGGTGGTTCGCGATGGAGGCGTTGATCGCGGCCACGAGCGGCTTGGGGCCGTCGAACCACGGCACCGTGCGCAGGATCGCGGCACGCGAGCCCGAGGACATCAGGATCGCCCGCCCGATCTTGCGCCCCTTCTTGGGCGTGGGGAGGTTCGCGAGCTCCGCGACGTCGAGGATCAGTTCGCGCTTCAACGCGCTGGTGGTCGAGCGCACGCCCTTGTTCATGCTCGCGGAGGTCGTCTCGCGGTCGTAGGTGCCGATCAGCTCCGACACCATCCGCAGGAACCCCGTCTCCGAGATTCCGCCGGCGTAGATCTTCGCGTTCGCGGCCGACCACAGCTTGTCCATGCCCTCCTTCCCGAACACGCTTACGCCCTGTGACCAGGACTGGAACACCGACATGATCGGGATCCCCCGCGAGCCGTAGTGGCTGTAGAGGTCGGGGAGGTCGCGCCAGCGGCAGACGTTCGCCGCCTCGTCGAGGACGCCGAGCATCGGGGTCTGCATCCGGCCGCCGGGCGACACCGCGGCCAGCTCCTCCGCGGCCTCGACCGTTGCGGCGGTGAGGGCGAGGACGAGGGGGCCTGCGCTGCCGGCGCCCTCCTTGGACAGGCTGTAGAGCGTCCCGGTGGAGCGGACGAAGGCGGCCGGATCGAATTCCGGCCGGGTGTCGTTCTCGCTGGTGCGGTTCACCCACTGGCGGGTGCCGGAGTCCTTCAAGCAGGACGCCATGCGCCGGGCAGTGGAGTACACCGATCCGCGCTCCCGGTGCTCCAACCGCGTCGCGCCCTGCAAGCTCTTGGCCATCAGCGGGAAATCGCTCGAGGCCAGGATGTCTCCGGCCGTCTCGTCGCCGGGTTTCGTCGTCCACTCGTAGACGTCCGTGATCGGTCGGCCATCGAGGGCCGCGGCGAGCAAGAAGCCTGCCAGCAGCTCGCGACCGGACGGCTCGAAGTGCGCATCCGAGCGGGCGCCGACCTCGCTGGATCCGGACGCGAAGTGCTGCGCGAGCTTCGCGGCCTTGGTGTCGTCGGTGACGTAGGAGAGCGGGTTCCACCACCACGACGGCGGCTCAACCGCGACGCGCTGCGGGTCGAACACCCACACCTGCCCCCGTGCTGCGCGGAGGTCGCGGGTCGCGTCGAGCACGTCGCGCTTGTTCGAGGTCGTGACCACGGACCCGGGAGCGCCCGTGATCGCGGGGATGACGAACGAGGTCGACTTGCCCACGCGGGGGCCGGCGAGCAGCAGCACCATGTCCTCGAACGAGGCGTAGAGAGGTCGACCGTCGCTGAGCAGGTCACCCAGAGGGACACCGAACGAGTCGGTCACGCCCAGTCGGGCCGACTTCTCCTTCGCCTCCTTCCCGCGCATGTGGCTCATCTCCGCGGAGGTCGCGGTGTGGCGGGCGGTCCAGTCGATCGGGGTCCGGTTCTTCTTCCCGCCGTTCTTCGCGATCAGGAACAGGGTGCCGAAGAACACGACCACGGCGCCGATCCCGGCGACGATGAGCGTCGCGGTGCCTGGCCAGACGAGTCGGCCGCAGAACACGTCGACCACGACGGAGAAAAAGTTCGACGGGTCGGTGTCCATGTCGGGATTCACGCCGTCGACCTGGGACCCGACGCGGACCGCGATGTAGATGGTCAGAGCGATGATCAGGACACCGCCGGCCGCGAACGCGACTCCGAAGCCGTTACTGGCCTTCCCGGGCTCTTTCCGGCGGTTGTTCGTGAGGCTCATGGTGCGGCTCCTTCGGTCGGTGCGGGGCTGGTGAGAGTGGTCTGAGCGGGGATCGCGTGCTGCACCTGTGCGGTGAACGCGAGGGTGGCGGCCGTGGCCACGAGGACCGCGACCGCCAGCAGCCCGGCGACCGCGCCGATCTGGCCGAGCGGACCCCGCAGCAGCGCGCCCCCGGTGCGGGCGGCGATCACGACGTCGCCCGCTCGAGCAGCGGAACGGATACCGGCAGGAACCGGCGCGGCTCGCACCGCTCGTAGATCGGCCCGTCGTAGGGGGCCGTCGTGTCGTCGCTGGTCGCCTGCCGGCTGGTGCCCCAGGTGAGGAGGGCCTGGCCGTTGTCGGCGTACTCGACCGGCAGGTCCGTCATGTGGTCGGTGTGCGGGAGCGTCGTCGTCATCGAGCAGCCCCAGAGGTAGCCGTCGTAGACGACCGTCGACGCGCAGCTCATGCGATCACCCGGTCCCACTGTCCCAGGCGACGAAGCCCGCCATGAGGGCGACCCCGGTCCAACAGCCCGTGAGTAGAAACCGATCGCGCTCCGCCGCCCCCCCGGCGGCGGGCGGCGATCACGCTGACGATCGCGGCGCCGGCCGCGCCGAGCGCGACGCAGCTCGCACCGAGGGCGACGAGGACGCTCACGGCAGAATCTCCACCATGACCGGATCGGTCGCCAGGGGCTCGTTCGCGCGGCCTGCGCGGCTCGTGGTGTGCCAGAGCTTGTTGGTGTCGTTGACGTCCTTCTCCGCCGCGGTCAGGTGGACGCGGACGGGGATGCCGGGACGGCCGCCCACCTTGATCAGGAACAGGCCACGGCCGGGCGGGTCCGCTTCCTTCCCGGAGACGCCATCCCAGGCGGGCGGGTCCTGCCAGCTCGTGAGCATCTCCTGCTCCTTCGCGGACAGCGGCACCGCCGACGTGAGCAGAGGCATCTCCGCACCGGGAAGGCCGCCGCAGATGACCATGCCGGAGCGCTCCACGAATCCGCGGGCCTTCATCCGGTCCTCTTCGCTGGAGAGCGCGAGGAGGTCGGACATGGTGTGGCTGATCATCGCGAGGCCGACACCGCGGGCACGGTTGAGGCGGGTGAGCGCGTCGACGCGATCGACCATGCCCTTTCCCGCGCGCAGCGCCCGCCACAGCTCGTCCAGGATCACGAAGTAGTGCCGGCGGGGCTCGATCCCCGCATCGGCCAGCGCCGCGGCGACGTTGACCGTCCCGAACCCGGCGGACCAGCACGCGAGGAGGATCGCCGCCTGGAGGTCACCTTCGGAGTCATCGATCGAGGACACGTCGTAGACCACGGGCCGGTCCCGCCGCATCGGGGTGGTGGTCTGGCGGGAGAAGATCTCGCCCAGCCGGCCACCGGAGGTGAGGCCGATGAGCGACGCTTCGAGGTTCTCGGTGATTTCCTTGTACCGCTTGAGGTCGTTGCGGTCGAGCGCGACCTGTCGAATCTCGTCCGGCGCGGCCTGGATCACGGCGAGCAGGTCCGCGAGGACGGGGATGCCCTCGTGGTGCTCGTCCAGGTACTTGAGCGCCCGGTCGATGATCGTCTCCTCCCGGTCCGTGGGCGGCTGAGAGCGGAGGATCGTCAGGAGCGCTGCGATCATCGTGTGCCGGCGGCCGTGAGCGTCCGCGAGCACCTGAGCAGCGAGGCGCTGCGCCTTCACCGCACGCAGGCGCAGCTCCTTGGAGTCGCCGCCGCGCGCGTCGAGCTCCGCGGCTTGCTCGAGCGCCTGGTCGGCGTCGTCGCGCAGGCGCTTCGCCGCGCTGGTCGCCTCGCCGGGGTCGAGGATGTTCAGGTAGCCGCGGTCACGGCCGAGGGTGATGACCTGTCCCTCCATCGCGCGGATCAGATCCACGTAGTCAGGCTTCAAATCCCCGAGGACCAGCGGAATCGTGCCGTACCCGGCGAGCCCGGTCGCCATGCGGCGGGTCAGCGAGGACTTTCCCAGACCCGGCTTGCCGAGGACGAACATCGACGGGTTGGAGATGAGCTGCGCCCGCTGGAACCAGCTGATCGGGTCGCACAACACGGAGGCCCCGGTGGTGAGGTTCTTCCCCAGCGGCACGCCGATCATGGGCGTGCCCGTTCCGACCGAGAACGGGTACAGCCCGCACACCTGAACGGTCGTTGCGCGGAACTCATCGGCGGGCTGAATCGAGACGGCCTGTCCGCCGCCGCGGCCGAGCCATCCCGTCGACGTCGGCCGCATCGGGCGCTTCGGCGCCGACTCCTTCTCAATGTTCTGTCTGCCGCCCTGGTGCGGGATCGCCCGCTTCTTCCGCGACCGCTTCGAGGGCTTCTCGCGGGCGAGAGGAGAGCTGGCGGCGCGAGCTGCGGCGGCCTCCTCCTCAGCCTTCCGCACGCGGCGTGAACGGGCGCGAGCGTCCGTCGACGTCGCCGCGGCCTGCGCCGTCGTCGGGGCTCCGACCGCGCCCGTGGGCGTGGCGGAGTCGAGCGCGTCGACGTCGCCGGCCTCTTCGCTCTGGTCGACGTCGACGGCACCGGTCGGCAGCTCGTCCCCGTCGACGTCGGCGGGGACGTCGACGGGCTCGGTGTCGCGGTGGCGGGAGAAGAACTTGGTGGTGCTGCTCACTGGGGGCCTCCAAGAAGGGTCGGAACGGCGACAAAGACGGGTGAGGGCTGAGGGTTAACCCGGGACGGCACCGGACGTGTGTCCAGTGCCGTCCTGGTGGTGGCGGGGTGCGTCACAGGATTTCCCGCATCTCGTTGGGAATGCGCAGGTGCCGAGGCAGGACCAGCCCCAGCGGGAGCGCGGCGGCGAAGGCGGAGTCCTGCGAGCCGAACGCCGGCCGCATCCGCAGGCGGGCGGCCGAGGTGAGGGAGTCGATCGCGGCGCGCGCTTCGGGCTCCTGACCACGCTGCAGCGTGGTCGCGGTGACGATCAGGCCGAAGTTCATCAGCCCGGCGCCGGAGGCTTCCTCCGCGGCCGTGGCCTGCGCCGAGCGGGTCGAGAGCGTCGAGCGGGCCGTGGGCTTGGTGGACGCGGAGGAGTTGAACTGGGCGGCGTTCAGGTCCGCCTCCACGAGCGCTGCGGCGCGGGCGGGATCGATGGGCCGGTAGAGCAGGGTGACGCGCTTACGGGCGATGTCACGGTGCGGCGCGAGCAGGCGAGCGAGGATGTTCGACTGGACGACGCCGCGCGGGGGCGCGGTCATGGTCCACGACGTCGACACCGCTCCGTCGTGACGGTAGGAGTCCCAGTGCGCTTCGGCACCCGCAGGGCCGACGTCGGTCCAGGACAGGTCCGCCGTCTCGCCCTCTGCGCGCGCCTGATCGATCAGGAGCGCCGCGGCGGGGTCGTACGCGGTGCGGATGACTTCGCACAACTCCTGCGCGCTCAGGGGCCGCGCCGCGCCCGCCCCCGTCGCCGCGAGAGAAGACGTCAGGCCGGGGATGCGGGCGGAGAGGTCCGCGGCGACCTCCTTGGCATTGCGGCGCTTCCCGTTGATCCGCGCGGTCGCCGTGAACGTGAGCGCGATGTAGGCGTGGATCGTGGCCGACCCGACCGGGTAGGTCTCAACGACCTCCTGGAGCATCGCTCGCGCGAACAGCGGCGCGTCCGGGTCCATCGACCCCTCGACCTCACCGCGCAAGCGCGTGCCCGTGTCGGGCGCCGTCTCGACGGTGACCGACGCGGCTTCGATGCCGGGCTCGTCTCCGAGGTTGGCGAGCCAGATGCCGTATTCCGCGACCTGGTTGTTGATCTGCTCCTGATCCACCAGCGCGGCGCCGTCCGGCTCCGTCGCCAGCACGACGGTGAAGTGCTTCGTCATCGGGGTGCTGATCAGAGCGAACCGGCGACCGTGGGAGTCCTCGTGCTCGGTGAGCTGCGAGGGCGCGGCCAGGCCTGGGAGCTGGAAGGTGCCCCACTTCGCGCGGCCGATCGGGCCGGAGCGGTAGATGTTTGCTCCCTTGCTCTTGGTACGCCACCAGTTCACGCGGACCACCATCCTTCCGAGGGCGCTCTGCCCGTGCTTGTCCTTGACCGAGACGGTCAGGAGGATGCCGCCGAAGATGGCGGCGACGATGAGTGCGGGACCTAGGCCGGAGAACATGGACGCGATGATCGAGGCGACGATGCCCACGAACATCACGAGGGTGGCGAGCTGTCCCAGCCCGCCGAGGCCGGCGGTCTGAGGCTTTCGCCAGTTGCCGTAGGTGCGGGCCTTGATCGGATCGGTTGCTGTGCTGGTCATGGGTTAGCTCCCGCTCTCGTTGCTGCCGGTCGCCTCGTCGGTGCCGGCCTTCACGGCCTGCGCGGCGTGCTTCGCGCCCTCCGCGGCCTTCGTTGCGACGGCGATACCGGCGCCGATCGATCCGGCCGCGGCCGCGGCGCCGCTCGCGGCTGCCCCGGCCCCGGCGCCGCTCGACGCAGCGGCTCCCGCGCCGCTGGTCGCCGCGCTTCCGGCACCAGCACCTGCGCCGCTGCCGGCCGTCGACGCCGACCCAGACGGGTCAGCGGCCGGCGACGACGTCGGCGAGCCCGGCGTCGACGTGCTGCCGGACGGTCCGTCCGTGGACGAACTGTTGCCGCCTCCACCGCCGCCGTTCCCGCCGCCGCCGCCTCCGTTGCTGCTCGCGCGGATCGCACCCGTCGCGACGTCACCAGCGGCCGAGACTGCCGCAGCGCCCAGGAGCAGACCTGCCGCGCCTCCGCCGCCGACCGAGGAGACGGCCGGGACGAGGAAGCGCATCAGCGCAGGCAGAGCCACGAGAGCGATGAGCATCAGGGCCAGGCCGGTGACGATCTGGAAGAGCCCGGTGCCGTCCGACTTGAACAGGTCGGTGCCGGTCATCCGGAAGGCGATCGCGTAGACGATCGCCGCGGCGGGCTTGTAGAGGATGAAGGCGATAGTCCAGGCCATCGCCTTCTTGAACCACTGCCGACCCATCTCGGTGTTCGTGAACGACGCGGCGAGCGGGAAGATGCCGGCGAGGACGACGAGCATCGCGCCGCGGAACACCATCAGCGCGATCTGCACGTAGGTCATGAACACGGCGAGCATGCCCAGCAGGAAGAGACCGATCAGGCCGATGCCGGAGGTCGCAGTGAGGCTGATCATCGCGAAGACGTTGGTGCCGAAGCAGTTGCTCTCGCCCTGCTGGGACACGTCGCAGTCGGTCGAGTTGTTGAGGATCCAGATCGAGAACGCATCGCCCGCCTGGGTCGCCAGGCGGATGACGACCAGCCCTGCGCCGGCCACGGCGATCAGAGTCAGCACGGAGCCGGCGAGCTCGCGCAGCGGCATCGCGCGTTGCGTCCACACCATCCGGGCGGCGGCGACGAGGATCGCGAGGATCGCGAGTCCGCCGGTGTACCACTGCAACTGCCCCTGCACCCAGCCGACGACGCTCGAGGACTCGTTCAGGTGCATCGCCAGCGGCAGGAACCCGGTCACGAGCGCCGACGCGGAGGAGAGGAGCAGTACGGCCAAGAGGATGACGCCGATGCGGCCCATGTGAGCTTCACCGTCGCCGTGCCGGCGACGGCTCGCCATCATCACGCCAGCAACGATCAGGGACATGACTGCCAGGCCCGCAGAGACCCACGTCACGTAGCCGAGAATCGTCTCGAACGCCTCCGGCAGCGGCGGAGTGCCGCCACCGTTGACGCCGCCGCCCTGGTCCACGACCGTGACCGGGGAGGGGACGTTCATCCAGACGGTACCGAGAGAGGCGATGGCCTTGCCGTAGCCCTCCAAGATGTTGTTGACGAACTGCTGCAAGGCATCGTTCGACGCCTTCGAGACGACGTTGCCGACAGCGACGCCGGTCCAGCAGGGAACGTCGATGGGGAGGCATGCCTCTCCACCGCCGGTTGTGGCGGTTGCGATCACTGGACACCCGCCCAGACGATGTAGCCGCCGAGGTTCTGCAGCGTGGTGGGGCGGAAGGGCGGCTGTCCTTCGTCGGTGACGACGAGCTTCCAGTCGCCGTCGATCCACTTCACCGCGGACGGGAAGCTGATCAGCGAGCCCGTGTTCAGCTCGAATGCGGTGTCGATCGTTGCGTTCTCTCCGTCGTAGGACAGCACCTTGAATCCCGCGATCTGCACGCTGGTGCCGGTGTTGCTCTGCTGCGTGTCGGCGGCGATAGCGGCATCGCGGCCGGGTCCCGGTGCCGTGAGCTGCTCCACTGCGAGCGGCGCGAGTCGAGCATCCGAGCCCATCGCCCACAGGTTCGAGACAGCGAAGAGAGCGCCTTCGACGGTGTGCGCGTAGCAGGTGCGTACCCCGTCACTGTCGGTCTCCCCGGGGCCGGCCTCAGCGGAGCTGGGAGCGGCCATGGTGCCGACGATGGTCCACTCCGTCGTCGGCGGTGCGGTGAGGGTGCCGCTCTCCTCGTAGCCGGAGAGTCCGCACACGCTTTCGGCGTCGGCCGAGACGGTGGAGGTCGGGGTGGGGGTCCCGGGGGCGGCGGTCGTGGTGCCGCCTCCCCCGGTCCCGAGGGACGTCACGCCGAGCACGATGGCCGAGAGGGCGAGTGCGCCGACGATGACGGCTCCGACGATGAAGCCCTTCTTGGTGAACGGGTTACGCGGTTCGGAGTCGTTCATGACGTCCCTTGCCTTTCTGTTGGTGGTGTCGGTTTCCCGGGGACGCTACGCGCCCATCAGGAACCCGACGATCGTGAACGCGGCGGAGATGACGATCACACCCACGAGGAGCCGGCCGAGCCAGCCGCCGATTTCGCCGCCCTCGCCGCGGCGGGCGGAGACGGTCATGGTGACGCCGAGGATGATGAGGCCGACGACGGCGACGCCGAGGCCGACCCACTTGGCCCAGCCCATGACTGTGGTGAAGGCCTCGAATCCGGGGGGCATGCCGCCGGGGCCCGGGTCCGGCACGACCGCGCCGAGCGCGCCCGCGGTGGTGAGGATGTCGGTCGTTGCTGCGAGCAGTGCAGACATGGTGTGCTCCGTTTTCTGTGTTGGGTGGTGCGGGGTGATCGGCGCCGCGGTCGCGACGTCGAAAGGGTCCGGTTATCCGGTGGTGAGGGGGCCGTCGGCGTAGGCGACGTCGAAGTGCAGGTGGTTCGGGGTGTCACCGAACTGGGTGATGTGCTGATAGGTGCTCGACCGGCACTGGATCTGGCCCGCACGCGAGCCCTGCGGCACCTGCGGGTCCAGGACGTCAAGGAGCTGGAGGGCGTTGGGGTCGCAGCCGGTCGTGGCGGTGCCGGCGAAGCTGTAGAAGTCCACGGCGTTGCCGCCGCCGTTCATCCAGTGCGAGGAACCCGTGCCGGCGCCCAGGAGCGAGCCCGTGCACTGGCGGTTGAGGTCGGAGACGCCGATCTTCCCGAACGTGTTCAGGGCGATCGTGATGATCTGGAGAATGCGGACGTCGATCGCGCAGTTCTCCTTCGGGGTGCCCGCGGCCATGTCGCGGATCTGCTGCGCGTACCGGTCCTCGAGAAGGGTCAGGTTGCCTGCGTCCATCGCCGCGACGAGGTTCGCTGCGAGAGCCTGCGCATCGCCGGACACGGCGACGCATCCACCGACCGGCGCCGGGGAGGCGGGCGCAGTGCCGATCGGCGTCGACGGGGCACTCACCGGCGCCGCCGACGTCGTGGGTGCGGTCGTGCTGCTGCCGAGGCTGTTGAGGTAGGTCATGATCGCTACGGCGTCGGCGCGGTACTTCGTGTAGTGGTTCGGGTCGGCGTTGCGCTGGACCTTGTTGATCGCGATGGAGGGCTCCATCGACTGCCAGCCCTCGACGGCTACGAGGCGGTCGTAGAAGAAGCCGGCCGAGGTCGTCGGGTCCATGCGCTGCTCGACGGTGCCCCAGCTCGACTGCTGCTGGAACAGGCCGATCGAGTCAGCGACCGACCCGTCCGGGTTGATAGCACCGTCCCCGTAGTTGATGTTCACCAAGGAGGACTCCCCGATCGCCGTCTGCACGCCGAGGGTCTGCCCATCGGCGCCGAGGCCCTTCGCGGCTCCCGCGTTGACGATGAGTGCCGCGTTCACGAGCTGGTCGTGCCCGTAGGCGCCGACCTTCGCGTCCGCGGGGATCGCGGACACGTTCACCGGCCCGCCGCCAGGCAGGCACGCCGCGGCCGCGTCCTCAGCGGCGCCGAAGAACAGCAGCCACAGCAGCAGTGCGATCGCGAGAAGCGGTGCCAGGACCGCCGCGAGAACCCCCATTCCCCCCTTCGCCACCGGGCTACTCCGACGCCAGGGGGGTGATCTGCTCGACAGCCCATGGACCGGTCTCGACGGTGCGGTGGACGTACACGGAGTACTCCCCCGCATCCGTGGGAACCAGGATGCGCATCGTGAAGGCGCCGTCCCCGTCCCGGACCGATGCTGCGCCGGTGAGGGTCGTGCAGGGCACGTTGGCCGGGTCGACGGTCTCGTAGGCCACCGCGGCCTGCTGGCTGAGGAACGGGTACAGCTCAGCGATCCAGGTGTCGTAGTCCAGGGCGGGGCGGCAGAAGGCGGTAGTCGCTGCCACCGCGATCGCCACAGTGTCGCCCTCGACAGTCGGCTCCGGCTGCGGCTCCACGTCGGAGAGTTCGGCGGCGGCCGGCGGTGTGCTCTCGGCCGGCGCCGTCTCGGGTGAGGTCGGTGCCTCAGCGGAGCGCGTCTCGGGAGCTGCCGACTCGGTGGAGGGTGACGCGGCATCGGTGCTCGAGCTGGTGCAGCCGGTGGTGATGAGCGCGAACGCGACGACCAGCGCTGCCTTACTCGGCGTCCTCATGTGTGTCCCCTACGGCTCGTGCCGCAACCGGTCGTCCCGGTTGCGCGCTACGACCACTATAAGGTTTTTTTGGTTTCCTGTAACGTAAACTTAGGTAGCTTTATGAGTTTGCTTGGTTCAAGCCGACCGGGCTCCCGTGCGTGAAGGGGAAACGGCCAGTGCGCCACAATGGAACTCATGTCGTCTCCGATCCCTCCGCCGTCCAGGGAGGTGATGCACATGCGTGCCACGACCAGTGAAATCGGCAATCGCGTGCTGCACTTCCTGTCGCAGGAGACGGCGCGCCTTCACGGGGCCACGGTGTCGGAGATTCTTGAGGCGGTTCCCGAGGCCCGTAACAAGGTGACCCTCTTCGGTCACCTCAACCTCCTGGAGGAGGCTGGCGCGATCGTTGGAAGGCCAGCGCCGGGTGTTCGACACCGCAAGACCGTGACGTACAAGGTCGACTGGGACGCGATCGACCGCCTGCACGAGGTCAGTCGGGCATATCAGAAGGGCCAGATCGACCTCGCGGAGCCGCCGCGGGCTATCTGACGCACGCGGCGTTCCCTGTTCCTGCTGGGATGCGCTCAAGAAGCGCCACGCATCTGTGGGCCAGAAGTTTGCTTTCGTCCGCGACCGCCCGTAGCCCTGTCGCGAACTGGAGCTCGAAGGCATCCCCCGCGAGCCATCCTTCGACGCCGAACTGATCCCCGTCAGGAGAGGTCACCGCGACGTCCTCGAACCGTTCCGCGGCGCGAAGCCCGTAGCCGGCGGCGATGACGTCTCGGCCGAACCAGTACGTCTCCAAGGCCACCGCCCGCAGGATCGCGTCATCGGCGGCTTGCTCGATTTCCACTACCGGGTAGTGCCGCACCAGCCCTGTTCGCGCGTCCAGCTCCTCATCGGCCATGGACGGCTCGCGAGTCGCCACGCACCGCTGGCACGCGCAGTCGACGGGGTGGCTGTTGCCCAGGTGGAAGAAGTGGACAACGGCCGACCACCGTCGATCAGCGGTGCGGCCATCGTCAGTGAGTGCACGGTCCGCTCGCGATACGCCAGGAAGGGCTTCCATGGCGTTAACACTATGTCAGTGCTAGCGGTTTCGTTACTGGTGCTCGGAAATCCACCGAGCGATGGTCGAGTCGAAGACCTCCGGGTCGACGTTGTACTCCGTGTTGTGGGCGGTCGCTGCGGTCTCGACCACTTCCACGGCCGGCGCATTCAGCTTCGCGAACCGCTGGGAGACATCCATCGGCAAGGTCGTGTCGCCGGCCGAGTGGAACAGGAGGATCGGGCAGCCCAGCGCGGCGGCTCGCGGCTCGCGCACCCAGTCCAGCGCGTCGAAGTCCACCGGCTCCGGAAGACCGACGAGACGGCTCGCGAGCTTGCTGCGCAGGCCCACGAGGCCGAGGATCGCGACCTGACGAGGCAATCCCATCTCGACGGCGCCTTGCTCGATCGCCGTCTTCCAGTTCAGCGCCGGCCCGACGAGCACGAGGCCGGAGAGCAGATCCCGGCGGCTCGTGCGCTCCGCTGCGAGCAGCGCCACACCGCCACCGAGGGACCAGCCGATGAGGACGATCTTCCGCGCGCCGTGGGCGGCTGCGTAGTCGATCGCCGCGGCGACGTCGGCCCACTCGCGCTGACCGAGCATGGACGCGCTGTGAGGCACCGCGGGGCCGTCGCCGTCGCCGCGGAAGGAGACGACGAGGGACGTGTAGCCGAGCGCGGTCATCGCCGGCACGCTGCGCAGCGCGTGGATCCGCTTGGTGCGGATGCCGTGCACGTGGATCGCCCACGTGCCCTCCGGGTTCTCGTCCGGCCCGAACTGCCAGGCGGGGCAGTCACCTAGAGGCCCGGGGACCAGGACCTCCACGAAGTCAGGGTCGACCGCCTCCGGTCCGGCGAAGACGTCGCCCTCGCAGATGACGGCCTTCTCTCCGGCGAAGCTTGCGCCCCAGGTCGATTCGATGCGCCGGGTGGTCGCACCGGTCACCGGGTCGGTGTGGATCGGGCGGCTGAGTGTCGCGTGACCCGTGCGGTCGGTGCGGAAGATTCCGAGGATGCCGGGGGCGATGGTCTTGCCGTCAACGGCCAGCGTCATCGTCTTCCCGTCCTGGCGCAGGATCGGGATCTGAGGCGGATCGACGGGAAGCACGACCTGGCGAGCGGCGAAGATCGAGCCGATAGCGCCGGCCACGGCGACGCCTCCTGCTGCTGCTGCTCCAACGATCAACTTGTTCATTCGTTCCATCCCATACCTGCTGCTAGCAATTCACCGTCGATCAGTCGCTCTGCGCGACGAACGACACCGTTCTCGTTGTTGCTCAATTTCATTGCGCCGACCATCACCGCGTCGGTGACGCGCACCTGTAGCGTCATCAGTCGCACGAGCTTCTTCTCGCTCGCGGTTCCTTCTCTCACATATGAGACGGGCGGGGCGGCGATTTCTCGCTCTGCCAGCATCGTGACGAGCTTTCGGGAGCTCAGGTCGACGGCGACGTCCCTAATCGTACGCCGAGCGGGGAAGCTGCACAGGCCGGCGGTGAAGAGCAGGATCCCACCGAAGAATCCCGGGGTGAAGGCGAGATAGAGGACATTCGTCGTCGCGGCAGAGTCGGGCACGTATCGCGCTACCAGCATTCCGGCCAGTTCGCCCGCGGCTCCGGCGATGATGAGCGCGCCGCCGACAGTGAACGGCCAGTACGCGCGACGGGGGAACCTCGCGACTTTCACGATCAGTCGCACGAACAGCACCATCAGCCCGAGGAAGTAGATCCCGCTGCACAGAATCATCGGGAGCTGATCGACTTCTTCATGCGAGAACTTGGGCGAGGTGGCCGGGCGGTCGATCGCGATGAACGCGGCCACGTACGCCGCGATCCACGCCACGAGCAGGACGACCGACCAGAGGCGCACTCGGCCGACGTCGATCACGGCCTCCACGAGAAGCCACATCGCCGTGCAGGCGGCGACGAGCATCACGCAGTAGTAGACGTTCGTTCCTCCGAACAGGCTGTCTGCCTCATCGAGCGTCAGCCACGGGAAGCCGCCCAGTGCGAGCAGCCCCACCGACCCGAAGCCTGCTGCCACCCATGGGCGCGTCGGCGGACGTCGGCGGGCGAGGATGGCGATGAACCAGCCCAAGAAGTAGGCGGTGACGGCGAGGAAGGAGGCGGTGAAGAAGAAGCTCTCGATCGGACTCACTTAGCCGAACTTCCTCTCACCCGACCGGTATCGCGGGTACATGACGAGCGACACCATGAGACGCGCGAATTCTTCAGCTTCGCCTTCGCGGATCCGATGCGTCCGAGAGGAATCGTCGCCATCGAAAACAAACTGCTTAGCGTGACGTACCGCGTTCGTTGCGCTCGTCAGCCCCATGCTGTCGAGGCTAAGACCGTGAGGGAGCTCGACTTCACTCGGAGGATGCCCCAACAGGATGTGAGCCAGTTCGTGGAACACATTGAACAGCCGATAGTAGGCTTTCTTGTCGCTGCGGATGAGGATCATGTACTTGGTAGGAAGCAGCGCGGCGATTGTCTCGGTAAGAGTCAGGGCGAGATAGTTCTCCCACGACTCGTCTCCGCCCTGATACACCTCAATATCAGCACCAAGCACTTCTTGAGCGCGACGGATGATGGCTTCTTCGGTCGACAGTTCACCGGGGTAATTCTCAGTGAAAATTTCCTTGAAGGCGCGTTCGGCGGTCTGGCGAATCTGCTCAGTTACGAGCCACGGATCGTCCACAGTTCCCCCTCCCAGATACAGCCACTATTCGCGTAGCTCGCGGATCGACGCGGCGATGCCGCGGATGGCAGCAGGGGAAAGGTTTCCCCCGAGGGACCGGGCCGCCAGCGGCTCGACACCCTTGGATGCGAGCGCTCGGCGCAGCTCGAGGTCAGCTTCGATCATTGCGGTGTCCTCCGAGGTCGTCAGCTCCGTCAAGAACGCCTCAGGGACCTGGAAGTGAGTGGTGAGGCGAGTGAGCTCGCTCCGAGTCACGCCGAACCGCGCGGTGGCGCCGAGCATCTCGGACAGCCGTGCCGCCGGGATCCCCGCGACGTCATCACTCGCACTCGTGCCGGCCGGGAGGAGGACGCTCAGTCGTCGGGCGAACTCGACACCGTTCGTGAGCACGACCACCTCGTCAACGTCCGCGGTGGGCTCGCCGAACTCCTCCGCCATCGTGAAGATGGTGGCGACCTTGACTCCCAAAACCTGCGCGAAGCGCTCCAGATCGTTCGTGTCGAACATCGCGTCGCCGCGCATCCGCGCGTAGAAGTAGGTCAGCGTCATTCCCGTGCGCGTCGCGAAGTCGACGTTCGAAAGACCGGCTCTGGCCATCAAGGTCTTGATCGCTGCGTGAACGCGCATCGAATACTCGGACGCGCCGTTACCTGTTCTCGCAGCCATGCTGACCACGGTAGCCGCTCGTAGAGAGCACTGTTAGTTTCAGCAGGCCCCGACCAGTTCCGGGCACGAGAACCGGGGGTGTGGGTGAATCAGTCGCTGTCCCCCGTGGTCAACCTCGTTCGTCAGCGAGGAGGGTCCGCGCAGCTCGTCGTCCTCAGGGGCGGTGACGTCCTTCTCGACCACTCCCAGGGGTACGCACCCGATGGACTCTTCTGGTCCTGGTCAGTCAGCAAGCCCTACCTGAGCATCCTCGTGCACCAGTTGGCCGCAGACGGGCTCCTCGACATCGACGCCGCAGTCTCTTACTACTGGCCGGAGTTCGCTCGTCACGGGAAAGGATCGATCACTCTCCGCCAGGTCCTCCACCATCGTGCGGGGTTCTCGACCTCGCGCGGACTGATCGGGGACGCCCTGGCGATGACCGACTGGCGCAGCTCGATCCGTAACCTCGAGAGCGCTCGCCTCAGGACGGTGCCGGGCACCGTTCCCTCCTACCAGGTGTTCACCTACGGCTTCATCCTGGGCGAGGTGATTCAACGAGTGACCAGGCGTCCTCTCCGCGACGTCATGAACGACGTGCTGCTCACTCCGCTCGGCGCCACCAACACCATGCTGGGCGTCGCTGAACACGACCTCTCCCGATGCGTCTCCATCCGCAGCTCCGTACCTCTCGCCATGGGGGCCTTGAACAGCCGTGCCGTCCGCATGGCCGTGATCCCGAGCGCCGGAATCTCAACGACCGCTCGCGACGTCGCCAGGTTCTACGAAATGCTGCTCAACGATGGCCGGGGCCGCGATGACACGCAGGTTGTCTCACCGGAGATCCTGTCCCAGGCGACGATCGCCAGCTCCACCGAGGCCGACGTCGACGGCTTCGCCCACACGCCGATCCTCTGGGCGCATGGATTCCAGCTCGGCGGTCGCACCCCCAACCTCTACCCGCCGCTCGGATCGATAGCCGGCCCGCGAACGTTCGGACACAACGGGTCCAACGTCTGCGTCGCCTGGGCCGACCCGGACACGCAGCTCGTCGTGGCCTACCTAACCAACACGGTCGCTTCGGATGGCGCCCGCCACATGACGGCCGTCTCCAACGCAATCGCCAGCATCGCTCGCCCCGCGGCCGGCTGACAGGTGTTAACGGCTACGGTGAAGTATCGATTACGTTAGTCAGAGGTCGAGAGTGCCGCAGACCAGCGGGCAGCCTCACCCACGTTGGATGCAGGCAGAGGGGACAGCGACCACGACCATGACACTCGACACGCCGCACCACTCCCCGAATACTGCTAGCACTCACACCATGATGAGCCGCATGGGAAGAAGACGACGGAACGATGGAGCGGCGGCGGTGCAACTCAACGCCCGCGTGCTGCCCACCAACCGTGATGCCGTCTCCGAGGCTGCCGCCGCCAGCGGCGTGACCGTCTCGCTCTACGTCGACATGCTCTACAGCGAGCTGCTCGCGAAGTACGGCGCGCTCCCGCGGGTCACCGCGTCCCGATCGGAGCCGCCGATCACCACCACTTAACGCATTAGGCCCGCCGCTCACGCGACGGGCCTAGAAGCTCTCGCTTCACACCAAAGGCTTACCAGGGCGACAGGTGTGAAGCAGTTGATCAGGACCGGTTTCTCAGGCCGGGCCTCATCCATCCCCCCCGAGGGAGGAGAAGTGACCTCATCGTAAGCCACATTGCTGTGTCTGCGCACGCCCAAAATGCCGAAGTTGACTCCTTCTCGGCGCCCTGGGCACTGACGCGCCGACTGAGCCCCCGTGCCGCGGTGCGCACGATGCGCCCGGATGCCTACGGGCGCCTGGACGAGAACGCCTATCCGGCCGCGTTCCCCGTCTCCCCCGTCGCGCCGGCCGCCCCGTGGGCGATCTACCTCACCGACGACGCCGGAGCGTTCCGGCTGCTGTGCTTCGACTTCGACGGCAAGGACTCCCGCGGCGTCGACGCCGACCTCATGGAGCAGGCCGCGGACGACTGCGACGCGCTTTCCGCCGTCCTCGACGCGCACCAGGTCGCTCACGTCGTCTGCCAGTCCTCCGGCACCGGAGGTCGCCACCTGTGGGTCGCTCTCGCGGAAGCCGCCCCAGCCGAGCAGGTGGCCCGATTGGCGATCGCCGCTCGAGCAAACTTCCGCACCCTCGACCACGGGATGCTCCGCAACCCGCGCACCGGCGCCGCCCGGCCGCCGCTCTCCCCGCACCGCGACGGCAGCTTCTCGAGGGTCCTCCGCGGCCGCGCAGAGGAGCTGCTGGACACGAACGTCACCGCGGCCGCCATCGATGCCGTCACGGTCGCGCTGGAAGCGTCCCGTCCGCCGCAGCGCGTCGACGCCACTCCCCCAGTACCCACCGCCACCGCACACCACACGCACCGGACGCTGAGCGCTGCCGGCGCCGCCCACATGGCCACGGCCGGCGGCGGCGCGAATCCATCGTGGACCGCGTTCATGTGCCTGCTCTCCGCTGCTCACGCCGGCTGGTCCCTGACCGACGTCGAGCACGCCGCCCGAAGCGCGCCCGGGATGGAGCACTACCGGACCAAGAACACCGGCCGCGGCCACCGCCGGCCCCGCGCCCGCGACGAGGCCGCGGAGCGACTGGCGCGGCAGTGGGAGAAGGCCCGCCAGTACGCGGCGCTGCACGCCGTTCTCCCGCCCGAGCGCGAAATGAGCGACCTGGCGGAGCTGGGCAGCATCGTCGGCGCCGTCAGCGGCCTCCTCGACCGGTTCCGGGTGAGCCCGGGCCGGTGGGGCAGGACCGAGCGAGCGACGTCGGAGAAGACGATCCTCACCGCCCTGGCCTACCTCACCCTGCACACCGGCAAGCGCACCGTCGCCGCGTCCATCCGCGACCTGGCCCTCCTGGCGGGCCTGGGACGCACCACGGCCGCCAGCGCCCTGCGGAGCCTGCGCGAGGACGGCTACGTGCAGCTCGTCGTCCGCGCTGACGGATCGAACGCCAGCGAATGGCGACTGTCCGAGCACTTTTCCACAGGCTCACTGCAAGGTCCGGTCACAACCACTAATAACCCCCGCCCCCCCGGGCCGCTTTTCACTGAACGAACCATGCTGCTCACCACGCTCGAGGCGGACCTCACGGACACTCGGCACGACCTCTTCACCCGCGCCGGCCTCGGACACCTGGCAGGGAAGGCGTACGCGCTGCTGCGCCGAGAAGGAACCCTCGCCGTCGACGCCGCCGCCACACTGCTGGGAGTGACCACCCGCACCGCCGCCACAGCCCTCTCCCGCCTGCGCACCCACCGCCTGATCGTCAAGCACACCAACGGCTGGACCCAGGCCAAGCGCGACCTCCGAACCGCCGCCGCTCGCGCGATCGGTGTCGACGGAGTCTTGACGGATCGAGCGCACCGCTACGACGTCGAGCGCGAAGTCTGGGCCTGGTGGCAAGCCGAGCTCGCTCACCGGTCCTCCTCCCCCAGGCAACGACCGCGACGCCGACACGTGTCGAGCCGACCCCTGTTCGAGGACAGCACCGCTGGCGAGCGCGTCTGGCCGCTCTACCCCCGCGACGCCGCCGGCCGCGGCGATCACCGCGAGGCGCTGCACTGGGGACGCACCGGCATGCTCGCCCCCGGCTCGCTCTGGTGGTCCTCGACCGCCGCATGACGTCGACCGCACGCGCGTTCGAACATATGTTCTACTGGCGGCGTGGGAACGAACCGACGCTACGAGCGCCATGTCGGCGCCCAGATCGATCGACGCATCGAAGAGACGGCCGGCCGCGGCCACCCCATCGGCCTGACCGACGACGAGCTAGACAAGACCCGGCAGCGGCCCACCTGGGCCGCCACTCCCCTGCCCGTCTGGGCTTGGGTCCGCTACCCCGGCAACCCCGTTCGCGTCGAGGGTTACGCCATCGCCTGGACCGCCCGAGCCGTCATGGTCGAGTGGCAGGACCGCGACGCCAGCCGCCGACTGTGGGTCTGGGCGTCCGCCGTCGAGCGACGGCCCCAGTAACCGCACATCCCCCAAGTCAGTACGTCAGCATGTTTACATGTCAGCATGCAGACTGGTAGTCTTGTCAACATGATTACAGCGGTAGTGAACCTGAAAGGCGGGTCGGGCAAGACCTCGACCGTCATCCATCTCGCAGCAGCGCTTCGCGAAACCGGGGAGAGCGTGCTCATTGTCGACGGCGACCCGCAGGGCAGCGCGCTCGACTGGGCCAACACCCTCGGTTGGGACGCGACCGGGCTGCCTCGCAACACGATCCACAAGCAGCCCTGGTTGAGCAGCAGCCACCAGAACGTGCTCATCGACACTCCCCCGGGCGATCTGGGTATCACGACGTCAGCAGCTCGAGCCGCTGACCTGATCCTGATCCCGATCCAACCCACCAGCGGCGACTTCTCCCAGTACGCGGAGACGGTCAACCTCATCGAGCAGGTTCAAGCTCTCACGGACGCGCCGGCCTTCACCCTCCTCACCCGAGTGGTCAAGCGCACGGTCGCCGCTGGGCAGATCCGCGACGCGCTCGAACCGTTCGGCGTCCCCGTCCTGACGAGCGAGATCCCGCAGGCGCAGGCTCTCGCGATGGCGTACGGCCTGCCGATCACCGATCCTGGCCAGTACCGAAACGTGCTCGCGGAGTTGAAGGGAATCGTCAAGTGAGCGAGAACCGCTTTGCGGCCGCGGGCCGCGCAGCTCGACCGAAGAGAGCCCAGGTGGGCGAAGGCACCTTCGTGCCGCCGACCCAGCTCGCCGTGTTCTCCGTTCGACTCCCCCAGGAGTCGATCCGAGCGGTGAAGATCCTGGCGGCCGAGCAGGGCGTCCCCGTACAGGTGCTCGCTGCGGAAGCCTTTCAACTCCTCCTCGCCCAGTACGAGGGACGCAAAGCTGATGACAAGTAAGCATGTAATCAAGTCAACTTCCCTACATGCATACCGGGCCGTCCGGCCCTCCCAGGCCGTCACTCGCCATCCGCGGTGACCCCGTGATTGGGAGCAGCCGGCAGACGCGGGATCGGATGACCCACGAGCTACTGCGCGTCGGCGCCGCTATCTTCCGGGGGACCTGCGCGGTGGCGGCGGCGCTGTTCGAACCCACGGCTCGGCAACTCTGGTGACGGAGGTTCGAGTCCCCACAGCACGTGCTGACTTGTAGGCATGTTTACAAGTCAGCATGTCGCGGTCGACGGTGGGGGAGGGTCGGCGTTGCCGCCCCGTGAGGGATAACCCCTCACGCTCCCCGGTATCCCGTTCCGGGGCGCGAGCTGCACTCGCGCAGCAGCGACGGAGCGCCGCCCAGAGGTTCGGCCGGCTGTGCCGGCCGCTGATGTTCGCCCGTTGGGCTCACGTTTCTTTGCCGTGAAGCCTTCGGCGGCTCCCTCCGCTTCGCTGCGGTCGTAGCTACCTACGGGCTCCGTTCAAGTGGCTGCGCCACCGGCTCCTCCGAGACTT
>NZ_PSWM01000056.1:0-814 GCF_002932795.1 Rathayibacter sp. AY1B5 | reverse complement strand
CTGCCCGCGCAGGCCGCCGCCGCCGCCACTCCCGCCACCCTCTCGGTGCTGAGCCTGGGCGACTCCATCACCCAGGCCTACGGCACCTGCGGCTCCTTCGGCGACTGCCCGCGCAACAACTGGTCCACCGGCACCAGCACCTCGGTGAAGTCCTTCGCGTCGCGACTGCGCGCGGCACTGCCCGGCACCACCGTGACGACCGCGAACTTCGCCACCACCGGCGACGTCGTCGCGCAGGTCCCCTCGCGGATCGACGCAGCGGTCGCCGCCGGCGTGCGGCCCGATGTCGTCACCCTGCTCATCGGCGGCAACGACCTCTGCTCGCCCGACAACCGCGTCGCCTCCGACGGCTACACCATGACCCCGGCGAGCACCTTCCGCACGGGGGCCTCCGCCGCGATCACGAAGATCCGCACCACGTGGCCCTCCGCCCGCATCGTCCTCTCCTCGATGCCGAACGTCGCGTCCGAGTGGTCGGTCGTCAAGACCGGAGTCGGCGCGCTGGTCTGGTCCGGCGGCGACCTGTGCCGCACCACCCGCGGCGTCAGCTCGACCGGCCGTCGGCTGAGCAGCACCGCTGCGGCCGCCTCCGCCGCTGCCGCGAAGACGCGGACGACGCAGTACAACACCGCCCTGCAGACGGCGTGCAGCGCCGCCGGTCAGCTCTGCGACTGGGACGGTGGTGCGCTCACCGCGACGCCCGTCACGAAGAGCCTGATCGGCACCACGGACTACTTCCACCCGAGCATCGCGGGCCAGGCGAAGATCGCCTCGATCCAGTGGGCCGCGTCGAACTTCTCGAAGTAGCGCCCTC
>NZ_PSWM01000055.1:0-1166 GCF_002932795.1 Rathayibacter sp. AY1B5 | reverse complement strand
TGTCGGTCGACACGCTGAGCGGCCAGCGCCCGGTGACCTCCTTCGCGACACGGTCCGTCTCGCGGTAGGCGAGGCGGCGCCGCCAGTCGCGGCCCGCGAGCGTGCGCGGCGAGACCTCCCGCCGGGTGTGGGCCGAGACGAACGCCGCGAACTCCACCGGCCAGCCGAACGCGCAGTCGATCCCGATGACCGCCGCCTCCCGTGACGCCTCGACGATCGTCGCGTCCTCGGCGCCGAGGGCGAGCGAGCGGACGACGGCCCGCCCTCCGGAGAACTCGAGGGCGGCGAGAGCGGTCCGCACCGGCTCCGCTGCGAGGTCGACGCCGATCGTGAGCACGGGGACAGGCTAGGCGCTCCAGCGCTACGCTCGAGCGATGACGCCGCCCTCCCCCTCCTCCTGGGCGGACTCGGCCCGCGTGCCGGTCGCGCTCCTGCGCCTCCTCGTCGCCGCCGCGGTCCTCGTCGCCGTGATCGCGACGGCCGTCGACACCGCCTCGCGCACGCCGCTGAACCCGTTCAACTTCTTCGGCTTCTTCACGATCCAGAGCAACATCGTGCTCGCCGTCCTGCTGGCCGTCACCGCCGTGCTCGCCCTCCGGCGCCGTCCGGTTCCGGGCGGACTCGTCCTGGCGCGCGGAGCCTTCACCGGCTACATCATCGTCGTCGGCCTCGTCTACAACACCCTCCTCACCGATGTCGCGGGCGGAGTGGCGCTGCCGTGGGCCAACACCGTCATGCACGTGCTGTTCCCGATCTACGGCCTGCTCGACTGGCTGCTGCTCGCCGATCGCCCGCCTCTGCCGTGGCGGCGGCTCTGGCTGGTCGTGGTCTACCCGATCGTCTGGCTCGTCGTGGTGCTGGTCCGCGGAGCGACGGACGGCTGGGTGCCCTATCCGTTCCTGGATCCCGCGACCGGGTACGGGCAGGTGTCGGTGTTCGTCGTCGGGATCGCGGTCGCGTTCCTCGCGTCGGGGGCACTGGTCTGGGCGATGAGCCGGCTGCGGATCGTGCCGGTGGCCGGCCGCTGAGACGACGGGTGGAGTGAGCGGACACTGGGCCGCCGGTCGGCGGACCCGGGACTCTCCCGCTCCGCCGACAACCGGCCCGTTCTGGGGTCACCCGTTCGGGGTCATCCGGGGCTCCGCTCCCCTAGCGTCAGGACCGAC
>NZ_PSWM01000054.1:0-1365 GCF_002932795.1 Rathayibacter sp. AY1B5 | reverse complement strand
TGGCACGCAACGGGTGGGCGCTGGCACACACCGCCACGATCCCCGGCCCCGAGGGCGTCATGTTCGTGGACACCCTCACCCGCACCGAATCCTGACCCGCACCACCACCGACGAGGAAAGACCATGTCCGACACCATCACCACCAGCCCCGCGGCCAAGGAGCCGACCCTCTGGGGCGCGGTGGCCGAGTTCGCGTCCGTGTTCTCCCACGGAGACACCGCCGACGAGCTGGCCGTGCGACTCAGCTGCGCCGAGGTCGACGCGCTGGCCGGACTCCTGCGAGCATTCGGACGAGATGAGGCCGCGGACCTGTGGATCGCGGAGCACGCGACCGACGACGACGAGGGCGACGCCCACACCCTGGAAGGAACCCACCGATGAGCGAGCAGCAGCAGACCACGCCCGACCCGGCGGCGACCTACCAGGCGGCCGTCGCGGCCTTCGCGGCCACGCTCTCCGACCCGGCCGTCACGGAAGCGATCGCCCCGACGCTGCCGTGCTGGCGCGCGACGGGCATCATCGACCTCCTCACCCAGGCCGGACACACCGACGCCGCCGAGAAGTGGGCCGAGCTGCACGCCTGGTCCCCGGTCAACGACGAGCACGACCCGCATCGCGGCGACCGGTGGGACGACTGATGCTCACCGTCTACTCGAAGCCGTCGTGCGTGCAGTGCACCATGACCTACCGGGTGCTCGAGAAGAAGGGCATCGAGTACACCACCGTCGACATCACCACCAACCCCGCAGCGCTCGCGTACGTCACGGAGGAGCTGGGCTACTCCGCCGCCCTCGTGGTCGTCGCGAGCGACCAGGACCATTGGTCGGGCTTTCGCCCCGACCTCATCGAGAAGCACGCCGCATGACCGGCCCGAACGTCATCGGCGACGACTACCGGGCCGGGTACCTCGCCGGACAGGCCGACCGGCAAGGCGAAGTCGACTGGCTGGAGAACGAGCCCGACCGGCTCTACCGCCTCGCCTACGGCGACGAGCGCCGCATCCCCGCCCTCACCGTCACGCGCGCCGAGCTCGAACAGCGCAGAGCGCTGTCCGAGCCGCCCGTGGAAGTCACCCGCCGCGACGCTCTGGCGTCCTGGGGCATCGAGACACCCGCCACCGACACCCCGGCGGCCGCGGCCGCGACCGAGAACCCGTCGACGTCGACGGGACCCACCAACCGCACGAGCAGGAGACGACAGATGAGCACCAGGACCATCACCGGCAACCTCGCCGCCGACCCCGAGGCCGTGCAGGCGGGCCGCGTGCAGATCGTGAAGCTGCGCGTCATCGAGAACACCGGCGAATACCGCGCGGGGGAGTGGACCCCGCACGACGCCCCGACCACGCACTACGTGGAAGCGAAG
>NZ_PSWM01000053.1:0-1499 GCF_002932795.1 Rathayibacter sp. AY1B5 | reverse complement strand
CGGAAGACCGTCGAGCGCGCCGAGCCCAAGGGTGACGCGATCCCGTTCGGCAAGGGCCGCGACCCGCACGACCTGGGCGACGTCCTCGATTCCCTCACCGTGAAGCTCGGCTGGACGGCGCCCTTGGCGCAGGGCGACCTCATGTCGTCGTGGACGGCGATCGCCGGCGAGGAGACCGCGAAGCACTCGACTCCGGTGGGCGTCGTCGACGGCGTGCTGACCGTCGCGTGCGAGTCGACCGCGTGGTCGACGCAGCTCCGGCTGATGCGGATCGAGATCATGAACCACATCGCGGTGAACTTCCCCGAGGCGGGGATCGCGTCGATCCGTTTCCAGGGCCCGGACGTCCCGAACTGGAAAAAGGGTCCCAGGTCGATTCCAGGGCGTGGTCCGCGCGACACCTACGGCTGAGGACGCATTTTCGGTCGACCGCCGATCTTTCGCGCCTCAGATCGCCGTCCAGCGCTTCGGATCGACCCGGTACGCGGTAGAATGGAGGGCCGCCGAACCGCAGTGACGCCGCCGCGCGGGCGATCTCCAGATCACCGTGCGCGTCGCGACGGACCGTCAGAGGAGAACTCCACAGCTATGACTCACGAGCCGAACGACTCCACGTCACCCGCAGCGAACGACCTGGACGCGAACGGCTCAGCAGCCCCCTCCGCTCCGCACGAGAGCATGTCGACCAAGTCGTCCGGCGACTACGGTGCGAACCAGATCCAGGTCCTCGAGGGCCTCGAGGCCGTCCGCAAGCGCCCCGGCATGTACATCGGATCCACGGGTCCGCGCGGTCTGCACCACCTGGTCTACGAGATCGTCGACAACGCCGTCGACGAGGCGCTCGCGGGCTACTGCGACAACATCGAGATCCTGATGCGCGCAGACGGAGGCGTCACCGTCTCCGACAACGGTCGCGGCATCCCGGTCGACATGCACCCGACCGAGGGCATCTCCACGGTCGAGCTGGTCCTCACCGTGCTGCACGCCGGCGGCAAGTTCGGCGGCGGCGGCTACGCGGTCTCCGGCGGCCTGCACGGCGTCGGCTCCTCCGTGGTCAACGCGCTGTCGACGCGCCTCGACGTCGAGGTCAAGCGCCAGGGCGCCGTGTACCGGATGAGCTTCACCGACGGAGTGCCGGACGCCCCGCTCGAGAAGGGCGAGGCCAGCGACGAGACCGGCACGACGATCACCTTCTGGCCCAACGCGGGCATCTTCGAGACGGTCGAGTTCGACTACGAGACCCTGCGCGCGCGCTTCCAGCAGATGGCGTTCCTCAACAAGGGGCTGCGCATCGCTCTGACCGACGAGAACGAGGTCGAGTTCGAGGGGGAGGGCGAGAACGAGACCGAGGGCGACCGGACCGACGTCTTCCACTACGAGAAGGGCCTGGTCGACTACGTCGAGTACATCAACTCGCTGAAGAAGTCGGACCTCGTGCACTCCGAGATCATCGACTTCGAGTCCGAGGACACCGAGCGCCGCATCTCGCTCGAGGTCGC
>NZ_PSWM01000052.1:0-1685 GCF_002932795.1 Rathayibacter sp. AY1B5 | reverse complement strand
CCTCGGGCCGGTCCTGCGCATGCCGGAGCCGCTGCCCGAGCCCGAGGACACCGCCAGCACCCGCAGCGTCGCCCAGGAGGAGGAGCGCGCCGTCTCGTCGCTCTCCGCGACCGCCGCGACCATCCGTCACCGCGGCGAGCGGGCCGGCGGCTCGGCGAAGGACGTCCTCGACGCCCAGGCTCTGATGGCCGAGGACCCGTCCCTCGCGGACGACGTCAAGGCGCGGATCGCCGGGGGCAAGACCGCGGAGCGCGCCGTGCACGAGGCCTTCGCCGGCTTCCGCGACCTGCTCGTGGCGATGGGCGGCTACATGGCCGAGCGCGCGACCGACCTCGACGACGTCTCGCAGCGCGTCGTGGCGCACCTGCGCGGCGTCGCCGCTCCCGGCGTCCCCGAGTCGGACGAGCCGTTCGTGCTCGTCGCCCGCGACCTCGCGCCGGCCGACACAGCGCTGCTCGACCTCGAGAAGGTCCTCGGCCTGATCACCAGCGACGGGGGACCGACCTCGCACACGGCGATCCTCGCCCGGGAGAAGTCGATCACCGCCATCGTCGGCACCACCGGCGCCCTCGACCTGCGGGACGGCCAGCTCGTCATCCTCGACGCGACCTCCGGCGTCGTGACGGTGAACCCCTCCGACGCCGAGATCGGCGCCGCGAAGTCCTCGATCGCCGAGCGCGCCGAGATGCTCGCCGCGCCGGTCGTCCCCGGCGCGCTGGCCGACGGCCACGCCGTGCCGCTGCTCGCGAACCTCGGGTCGGCCGACGGCGCTGCGAACGCGGTCGAGCTCGGCGCCGAGGGAGTGGGACTGTTCCGCACCGAGTTCCTCTTCCTCGACGCGAAGGAGGCGCCCTCGGTCGCCGAGCAGGCGGAGCAGTACACGCGCCTGCTCGCCGCGTTCCCCGGCCGCAAGGTCGTCGTCCGCGCGCTCGACGCCGGCGCCGACAAGCCGCTGAGCTTCCTCAACGACGACCACGAGGAGAACCCTGCCCTCGGACTCCGCGGACTGCGCGCACTCCGCGCCAGCGAGCAGATCCTCCGCGACCAGCTCACCGCGCTCGCTCAGGCCGACGCCGCCACCGACGCCGACCTCTGGGTCATGGCGCCGATGGTCGCGACCGTGGACGAGACCCGCTACTTCACCTCGATGGCGCGGGAGCTCGGCATCCGCACCGCCGGCGTGATGGTGGAGGTCCCCTCCTCCGCCCTGCTCGCCGACCGGATCCTCGGAGTCGCGGACTTCGCCTCGATCGGCACCAACGACCTGACCCAGTACACGCTCGCCGCCGACCGCATGCTCGGCACGGTCTCGGCGTTCCAGGACCCGTGGCATCCGGCCGTGCTCCGCCTCGTCGGCGAGGTCGGCCGCGCGGGAGCGGCGCTGGGCAAGCCCGTCGGGATCTGCGGAGAAGCCGCCGCCGACCCGCTGCTCGCCGTGGTCCTCGTCGGCCTCGGCGCCACGACCCTCTCGATGTCGCCGTCGGCTCTCGCCGACGTGCGCGCCGAGCTGGCCGAGCACACCTTCGACGACGCCAAGCGGTACGCGGAGCTCGCTCTCGCCGCCGACAGCGCCGCCGACGCCCGCTCCTCGGGCCGGTCCTGCGCATGCCGGAGCCGCTGCCCGAGCCCGAGGACACCGCCAGCACCCGCAGCGTCGCCCAGGAGGAGGAGCGCGCCGTCTCGTC
>NZ_PSWM01000051.1:0-2019 GCF_002932795.1 Rathayibacter sp. AY1B5 | reverse complement strand
GCCCCGCCTTCCCCGCCCCGCCCAGCGCCGAGCTGCACATCCACCTCGAGGGCACGATCGAGCCCGAGCACATCGTCGAGATGGCGCGCCGCAACGGAGTCGCCCTGCCGACCGAGGACCTCGACGCCCTCCGCGCGCGGTACTCCTTCACGGACCTCGCGTCGTTCCTGGAGCTGCACTACTCGAACCTCACCGTGCTGAAGACGGAGCGGGACTTCTTCGAGCTCGCGACCGGCTATCTCGACCGGGCGCAGAAGGCGAACGTCCGCCGCGCCGAGATCTTCTTCGACCCGCAGACGCACCTCGGCAACGGCGTCGCGCTCGAGACCGTCATGACCGGGATCACCCGCGCGCTCGGTCGGAGCGAGGAGACCCACGGGATCTCGACGGACCTGATCATGTGCTTCCTCCGCGACCTGGGCGCCGACGCGGCCGACGCGATGCTGACGGCGATCCTCCCCTGGCGCGAGCACATCATCGGCGTCGGGCTCGACTCGAACGAGGTGGGCTTCGGTCCGGAGCTGTTCGTCGACGTCTACGCGCGCGCCGCGGCGGAGGGACTGCGCCTGGTCGCGCACGCCGGCGAGGAGGGCGGGCCCGAGACGGTCGCGGCCACCGTCGAGCTGCTGAAGGTCGAGCGGATCGACCACGGGATCCGCGCGATGGAGGACCCGGAGGTCGTCGCGATGCTCCGCGAGCGCCGCATCCCGGTGACGGTGTGCCCCCTGTCGAACGTGGCCCTGCGCGCCGTGGACACGATGGCCGACCACCCGCTGCCCGCGATGCTCCGCGAGGGACTCGTCGTGACGGTCTCGAGCGACGACCCGCCCTACTTCGGCGGCTACGTGGACGAGAACTACCGCGCCCTGGTCGAGGTGCTGGGGGTGGACGACGCACAGCTCGAGCGCCTGGCGCTCAACTCCTTCGACGCGGCGTTCATCACGGAGGAGGACCGCGAGCGCTGGCAGGCGGAGGTGCGCGAGCACTTCGCGCGGTGAGCAGGCCGTGGACCGGAGAACGACCGTTCCCACCCCCCTCCCCGGGCGCTGAGCCTCCGTTGTGCGGGCGCACGCCTCCGCACCCGCCCTACGCTGGCCGGATGACCCGCCCCGACGGCCCGCGATGAGCTGGGTGCTCCTCACCGGCGCGATCCTCACCGAGGTGACGGCGTCGCTCGCCCTCCAGGCCGCCATCGAGTCGCCGGGCTGGTACGCCCTCGTGGTGGCGGGCTACCTGTCGGCGTTCGTGCTCCTCAGCCGGGTGCTCAAGGCCGGCATGCCGATCGGAGTCGCGTACGGCGTGTGGGGTGCGTGCGGAGTCGCGCTCACGGCGGTCCTCGCGGCCGTGCTCTTCGGACAGCCGCTGACGGGCGTGATGACGATCGGGCTGGTGCTGATCATCGCGGGCGTGCTGATGGTCGAGATCGGGTCGCAGCGGGCGCAGGCCGCGCGCCGGGCGGTGCGCTGATGGCCTGGCTGCTGCTCTCGGGCGCGATCCTCACCGAGGTCGCCGCGACGATGAGCCTCAAGCCCGCGACGGACGGCCGGAAGCGGTGGTACGTCGTGGTCGGAGTCGGCTACGTCGTCGCGTTCTCGCTGCTGGCCGGGGCGCTCGCGCAGGGCATGCCGATCGGGGTCGCCTACGGGATCTGGGCGGCCGTCGGAGTCGCATTGACCGCGGTGCTCGGGCGCTGGCTTTTCCAGGACCCGCTGACCTGGACGATGCTCGGCGGGATCGGCCTGATCATCACCGGCGTGCTGCTGGTGGAGCTCGGGCACTGACCGTCAGCGGTTGTCGCGGCGGTAGCGCGCCTCCCGGCCGGCGATGTGGAGGCCGAGTCCGGTGACCGCGACCGCGAAGGCGACCAGCACGCCGACGAACGCGATCTCGTCGCCCGCTCCGACCGCCACGGCCGCGACGGCGAGCCCGATCAGCGCGAGAGCGATCACCACGGCGCCGACGATCTCGAGAGGGCTCCATGCGGTCACTGCTCCATCGTGCGCGCGGAGCGGCGCGCGG
>NZ_PSWM01000050.1:0-3060 GCF_002932795.1 Rathayibacter sp. AY1B5 | reverse complement strand
TCCCAGCTTCAACCCCTTGCGAAGCCGCCGCCCTCTGAGGGAACCCCGGACCGTCGAGGGAACCCGCGCCGGTGGGCTCCCTCGACGGTCCGGGGTTCCCTCAGAGGGCGGCGGCTTCGCAAGGGGTTGAAGCTGGGAGCCGCAGACGATGGACTGGAGGCACGACGGCGCGGCTCCACTGCGCCCTCGCCCCGACGAAAGGACGTACTCGCTCATGAGCGACGACACCGCAACGGTCCCCACGATCACCCTGAACAACGGCGTGGAGATCCCGCAGCTGGGCTTCGGCGTGTTCCAGATCGACCCGGCCGAGACCAAGGACGCGACCCTGGCGGCCCTCGAGGTCGGCTACCGCCACATCGACACCGCCGAGATGTACGGCAACGAGGCGGGGGTCGGCGAGGCCGTCCGCGCCTCCGGCCTCGACCGCTCCGAGGTCTTCGTGACCAGCAAGCTCAACAACGGCTTCCACGCCCGCGAGGACGCTCTCGCCGCGATCGACGTCACCCTCGGCGAGCTGCAGTTCGACTACGTCGACCTCTTCCTCATCCACTGGCCGCTCCCGAACGTGGGCGACTACCTGGAGACCTGGAAGGCGATGGAGGAGATCTACCGCAGCGGCAAGGCGAAGGCGATCGGCGTCTCCAACTTCCAGACGAACCACCTCAACCGGCTCCGCGCCGAGGCGACCATCGTCCCGGCCGTGAACCAGATCGAGGTGCACCCCTACCTCGTGCAGCAGGAGCTCCGCGCCTACGGCACCGAGCACGGCATCGCGACCGAGGCCTGGTCGCCGATCGCGCAGGGACTCGTCCTCGACGACGACACCATCACCCGCATCGCGCGCAACGTCGACCGCAGCCCGGCGCAGGTCGTCCTCCGCTGGCACATCCAGCGCGGCGACATCGTCTTCCCGAAGTCGGTCACCCGCAAGCGCGTGGAGGAGAACTTCGCCCTCTTCGACTTCGAGCTCGACGACGAGGCGATGACCGACATCACGGCGCTCGACCGCGGCCACCGCACCGGCCCCGACCCCGACACCTTCAACTACATCCCGAGCTGATCCTCGGCCCCACGGAGTGCGCCCGGCCCGCAGGCATCCTGCGGACCGGGCGCGCTCGTGCGTGGGGCTGCGGGCCGAGCCGTGCACGAACGGCGCGGGGCCAGCGGGTCAGGCCTGCTGCGAGTCGCGCCAGGAGTGCTCGGGGGCGTAGCCGAGGACCTCGCGGGCGTGGTCGATCGAGAGCAGGGTGTCGGTGGTCCCGAGGTCGCCGCGCAGCTCGACGCCGGGGAACACCTCGGCCACCAGCTCGGCGTTGGGGCGCGTCATCACGGTGTCGGCCGCGGCGATGATGAAGCGGTCGAACCCGGTCGTCTCGGCGAGCAGCGCCTTCTCGACGGCCTGTGCCCCGTCGCGTCCGTCGATGTAGCCCCAGAGGTTCCACTTGCGCAGCAGCGCGTCGGAGTCGAACGACGGGAACTCGGCGTAGTCGGCCTCGTCCATGACGTTCGAGAAGCGCAGCCCCGTGATCTTCAGGTCAGGGTGCCAGCGGCACAGCTCGATCGCCATCTGCTCCTCGAGGTGCTTGGTGAGCGAGTAGACCGACTCCGGGCGCGCCGGGTACTGCTCGTCGACCGGGATGTAGGGCGGCGGGACGTCGAAGGGCAGGCCCAGCACCGTCTCGCTGGAGGCGTAGACGACGTTGCGGATGCCGGCCCGGATCGCTCCGTGGAACGCGTTGAACGTCGCGATCATGTTGTTGTGGAACGTGGCGACGTCGGGCACGAGGCCCGGCGCGGGGATCGCGGCGAGGTGCACGAGCGCGTCGATCCCGTCGTACTGGTCGTTCACCGACTGCAGCGCGTCCACGACCTGGCCGTAGTCGGCGATGTCGATGCGGACGAAGCCCGCGCCGCGGTCCCCCGCCCGGTCCAGGTTGAAGACCTCGTGCCCGGAGGCGCGGAGGCGGGTGACGACGTGGCGGCCGAGCTTGCCGGATCCACCGGTGACTGCGATTCTCATGCTCGAACGCTAACGGGCCCGCGGCGGGACGGCGAGGGGTGGCGGATCAGCCGCGCGAGTGGAGCGAGATCGCGCCGCCGACCTCGGGCGTCGTCTCGTCGGCGACGAGCTCGGTCCAGCGGCGGAGCACGGCGGCGCCGGCCGCGTCGTTCACGGCTCCGTCGACGACGAGGACCGGGTAGGGCTTCTCGGGCACGCCCTCGGCGGGCCGCACGTCGACGTGGGCGACGTCGTAGGCGTGCTCGAACAGCCAGTCGGCCATCGCGTAGTCGCTCCGGGAGTCGCCGACCGTGCGCCAGCGCTGCGGGATCGCGCCGGTCGCTCCGAGCAGCTCCACGGCGCGCTGGGCGCCGAGGTCCTTGCCGAGCCGGTTCGATTCGATGTCGGTCGAGATGACGGTCGGGTCGATGCGGAAGTCGACCGTCCCCTCCTCGTTCGGGTACCGGATGCCGCGGCGCTCGACTCCCAGGCCCGCGGCGGTCATGATCTGCAGGGCGTCGGCGTCGAAGACGAGCTGGCGCTCGAGGTAGTCCTCGCTCGGCAGGTCGACCAGCTGCTCGGCGGAGACCATGGCGCGCTTGGTCTCGTCGAAGAAGACCAGGTCGTCGTAGTCGGAGCGGATCATCCGCTCGAGGTCGCGGGCCACCGGCTCGGGGATCGCGAGCGACTCGTCGACGATCGGCTCCGAGGTGCCGCGGTAGTCGACGGTGAACCAGACGGCGCCCTTCTCGCAGACGCACACGATGCGCGCCTCGGCCGAGACGCCGCGCTCGAGGAGCGCGGGCAGGACCCGCTCGCGCAGGAACGCGTCGGAGCGGCCCGTGTTGAACACGATCGGGATGCCGGCGTTGGCCAGGGCGACGAGGTCGTCGGCGATCTCGGGGATCGAGATCGTGCGCGTGACGGGGCTCGCGATGGGCCCGTCGACGTCGAGGAGCAGGCCGAGCGGAGGGGGTGTGGAGGTCATCGCGTCCCATTCTGCCGTGCCGGGGCCGCCCGCCGGGAGCCCGGGAGCCTGGGCGAGATGCCACTTCGGT